>CAMCUN010000007.1 GCA_945878995.1 Polaromonas sp. YR568
CAAGCAGTCTCTGCGAATTGCTCCCTCCCCCTCTGGGGGAGGGCCGGGGTGGGGGCAAGGCGTGGCACCGACCGTGCGAAAGCCCACAAGGCCAGGCCTGAAAGGGCCAAATAACCACTCATGCCACAGCCTCCACAAACACCCGAGCCACGCGGCTCATGCTGCACCAGTAAAAGTCTCGGCTAAGCCCTGGACTGGGAAACACCACCCCCTGGCTCCAGCCGCCCACACGCACCCTGCCCTTTTCTTGGCCAGTGAGGATGTCCAGCAGCACCACCTCTTCGCCCAAGCGGCGCCAATCGTTGAGCACCACCTCGCCACTGTCGGGATAGAGCAGCATGTGGCTGGCGCAGCCAAAACCGTCTTTGCGCCACAGGGGCGTGAGCGCAGTCAATCCATCTTCGGTGGCAAATGCAAAGGCTTGCACGCAGTCGTTGGCCGAGTCGTACGCCAGCACCACCTGGCGCTGGGCGTCGACCAGCGGTGGGTTGGTGATGCTGCCGTGCGGCAGGCCGCTCACCTCCAGGCTCTGGTGGTCGGCGGCGTCGCTCAGGCTGACGCGGTGCAGGCGGTTGGCGCCTGGGCTCACGCCCGCGCCGCGCATTTGAAAGCGGTAACGGTGCTTGCCGTTGTCCATGAACCAGCCGTGGCCAGCCGCAAGCACCAGGTCCCAGCCAAAGCTGTGGCTGGGGACACTCAGGTAAAAGTAACGCCAAGCAGGGTCCAGGTCCAGGCGGGACTGGGCGGCGTTCCAGTGAAAACGCATTACGCTGTGCGTGCCCACCACGTAGACCGTGTTGCCAAGGGCGCTGAGCCGCGCCACCGAGGGTTCTGGGCACAGCGTGTCGGGGCCCACGGAAGCCAGGGTGTTGGGGGCCAGCACGCTGAGCCGGGCTGCTTGCGTCTCAGACAGGTTTTTGGTGACCACCAAGCCATTGGCCAGCGTGACAAAGCCGTTGTAGGCCTGGGCCTCTGGCAGTTGGCGCACAGCCAAAGGCTGGCAGTCCAGGTCAAGCCGGTGCGCGTGGCGGCCGTAGACCACGATCAAGCTGCCATTGGGGTGCAGCGCCATCCCGCCCGGCCACATGGGGCCGCCGTCCAGGCGAGGCGAGCGCTGCAAGCTGTGCAGCCCGGTGGGGTGAATGCGCTCCACAAGCGCGGTGGTGGCCATGCCCAGGTGCGCCCGCAGCGCCGAATGCGTGAGCAAATACACCTGTCCCTGCGGGCCCAGCACCGTCATGGTGGACAGCAACGTGGCCCGGCTGCGACACACCAGCCGCTCGCCTGGCTGCAGCGCCAGCCCGCTGGCCTGGGCCACGGCTTGGGTGCGCTGGGCGCCGCCGTCTTCACTGGGCCAGGCGCTGGTGGCAGTCCCCGCCGCAAGCACCTTGTGTGCGGCAAGCGTCTGTCCAGCTTCGCCCCGTGTGGCCAGCGCGCCAGCGTCGCTTTTCAAGGCAGGTGCTGCAGTCATGGGGCGGCCCTGTTCAAGCGCCGCACGCGCCGCCTGCGCCACGCCCAGGCGCCCACCAGCACCAACAAACCCAGCACCCCCCAAAAAGCAGTGCGGTAGCGCGGCACGTACACGTTGAAAAACGCGTTGATCTCCACCTGCCGAATCGGGTCGTACCCCTCGGGCATGGGCAGCACGCCGTGGCGTTGGGCGTAGTCGGCATAGGCCCGTTGCATGGCGGCAAAGACCTGGGGCATGTCAGCGGCCAGGTCTTTGGTCTCGCCCGGATCGCGCACGATGTCGTACAGGCGCCACTGCCCGTCGCCCACAGGCGCAATGTTGCGCAAAAGCTTGAGGTCACCCTGGAACAGCGCCTCGTTGCCCGAGAGTTCATAACCTATGGCGGCCTCGGGCGCGTGCACGCGGTCGGCGCGGCCGGTCAGCACGGGCAGCAAGCTGCGGCCAGTCATGGGTTCCACCGGCTGGCCTTGGTGGCTGCCGGTCTGTGGCGACAGGCCTGCCAACTCCAGCAAGGTGGGCGCCAGGTCGTTGACATGCGCAAAGCGCGGGTGAACCGCCCCGGGCTGCACGCCTGGCACGCCCGCCACGATGAGCGGCACGCGGATACCGCCCTCCCCCGAGTAAAACTTGTAGGTGGCCAGTGGCGAGGCCACGGCACTGGCCCAGCTCGGGCCAATCACGGCGTACCCGCCCTTAGCCCCCAAGCTGGCCAAGTCGCGTTTGTACTGCCAGTCCAGCCACAAACGGCCCGAGAGCTTGGCATACGGGTCTGAGGCTTCGGCCCCGTTGTCTGAAAGAAAAACAAACACCGTGTTGTCGTATTGCCCGCTTTGCTTGAGGTGAGCCACCAGGCGACCGACCTCGTGGTCCATGGCCTCGGCCATGCCGGCGTAGACCTCCATGCGGCGCTCTTCGTACAGTCGCTCCTCGGGGCTCAGGCTGGCCCAGTCGCGGGTGCTGGCCATCTCCACCATGGGCGTGCCTGCGGGCACCAGGCCCAGTGCGGCAGCGCGGTCGCGGCGCTCGTGGCGCAGGGCGCTCCAGCCGTCTTTGTAGCGACCCCTGTATTTGTCAATGAAAGCGGGCGGGGCCTGCACGGGGATGTGGTTGGCCTGAAAGGCCACGTAGGCCAAAAAAGGCTGGGGCTTGGCCTGGTCTTGGCGCAGGTAGCCCAGCATCTTGTCCATGAAGTAGGTGGACGAGTAATAGTCCGCAGGCATCTGGGCCTCGCGGCCGTCTTCGTACCAGTGCACCTTGTCGGTCAAATCAAGGTAGCGGCGCGCAGTTTCCCAATTGTCAGAGCCGCTGTCCCCTTGCACCAGCGAGCGGTCAAAGCCGCGCTGGGGCGGCAGGTTGTGCGGCTCCTTGCCCACATGCCACTTGCCCGTCACGTAGGTGCGGTAGCCGCTGGCCTGCAGCAAGCTGGAAAACGTCACCACCCGCTCGCTGAGCACGGCCAGGTAGCCCGGGCGTCCCGCGTGCGCGCGCGGTATGGTTTCCCGCATATTGCCCACGCCGTTGAGGTGGTTGTCCACCCCGGTCAGCAGCATGGCCCGAGTGGGCGAGCACGAAGCGGCGACATGAAAGTTGGAAAAGCGCATGCCCCGTGCGGCCAGCGCGTCGAGGTGGGGCGTGGCGATTTCACCGCCAAAGGCGCCCACGTCAGAAAAGCCCCAGTCGTCGGCCAGCAGCAGGACGATGTTGGGGCGTTTGGTGGTGGCTGTGCTGACTGGCTTGGCTTGGCCTGCGGCCTGCGTTGAACCAAGCGAAACGGCAGGCGTGGCCGCGAGCACTGTGTGGACCGGCAACGCCATGAGGGCAAGCCACACCAGGCCCAAGCGGCACATGTTCAACACCGTCATGGCTTTGCCCCTTGTGAAAATTGGGACTGAGCGCACACCGCCGCATGCACCATGCCCAGCCGGTCTTGGCCCCACACGGCCACATCGCCCACCCGGAACGAGGGCACGCCCCACAGACCCAAAGACAGCAGTTCTTGGCGGTTGGCCTCGGCCACACTGCGCCAGCCGCCAACGGCCGAGCCGTCTTCTTGCAGCACGGCTCTAGCCTGGGCCCAAGACAGTCCAGCCTGCTCGACGATGCGGCGCAGGCCCGCGTCTGAGCCCGCATCCACGCCCTGGGCCCACACGCCTTGCATAAAAGCCAACACATAAGCCTCGCCCTTGCCCTCGCGCTCGGCCCAGGGCATCAGGCTCAAGCCGCGCTCTGTGGGCCGACCCACGGGATCATTGAGGCGGCCAAAGGCCACACCGCGTTCGTGCGCCTCACGCGCCGCATCGAGCGCAATGTAAAAGCGCTTGTCTTTGGGCACCGCCAGCCCCCGCATGACCATGGGCAGCACATAGCGCAGGTGTACACGGGCGCCCGTGCGCCGCGCCAGTTCGAACACCCGAGGCGCCACGATGGCCGAATACGGGCTGCGCAGCGAAAAGAAAAAATCAATGTTGGGCGCGCCTGCCAGCGGCTGCGCGGGGAAGTCATGGTCTTCGGGCGGGAACAAAAACGGTTGGGCAAATGCAGCAGGGCTGAGCCCGGCGTGCGTGCCCTTCTGCGGCTGCCCCCCTTCGCCGCGGCCGGCGCCCAAGGCTTGCAGTCGCTTTTCAAGGTGGTACAGCCGGTCCAACCCCCAGTACCACTCGCCGCCGTAATAAAAAGTGGCGCCCAGGTAGTGCCCCAGGCGCGCGCGAAGCCGCTGACCTTGGTCCAGCGCAAGATGGAGCCGCCGCAACTGGTCCGCCGGTGGCTCTGGCAGCGCGGGCGCAGCCGCCACCGCTGGCGCCCACAGGGCTGCACTCAAGCGGCTGGCCGTGCGAGTGAAGCTGCCATCGGCAATGGCATCGAGCAAAGCCAGTGAGGTGGCCGTCACCGCGGGCGCAGGCGGCTGGCACTGTGGGTCTGTAAAGCTCAGGCCATGCAAGAGCGCCAGGCGCTGGGCGTCAACTCGGCTGTAGGCCACCAGCCTGGCCCGGTCAGGCGCGGCGGCCTCGGCGGGCGGGCCCACCAAGTGCGGTTCAATGCGCAGCTCGTAGCGCTGCGCCAAGGCCTCAAGGGCCTGGGCTGCCAAATGGCTGTAAGGATCGTCCACCTGGTGGAAGTACAGCAGCACATGCGGCAAGCCCTTGGCCACGCGGCGCGACTCGGCACGCTCGCGCTGACGCAGCAAGCGCTCGCGCGACAACAGGTGCGCAGAGACAAAAGGGGTAATGAGGGTGCGCAGCGACATGGCAAACAGTACACAAGTGTATTGTAAGAATAAGGCAACTTAAGCCAGGCCCGCGATGGGGTTTACACCATGGACGCCCAAGTGGTGCAGCGCAGGAAAAGCGCCTGTCGTGTGCAATGAGCGCAAGCGTCATGTGTGCGTCAGATCGAGCCCGACCTGGCCCATCCTCGGGCCATGCTTGACCTATCATGCCCGCCAACCAGCGTGGAGAAAAATGCATGCCGAACAAGCATGGAACTGCCAACGCACTTTTTGAACATTCAGGAGCAAACCATGCGCGCCGTAGGATTTTATGAATTTGGTGGACCCGAGGTTTTGCAAGTCTTAGACCTGCCCGAAGGCCAGCCCGGCACAGGCCAAGTGCGGGTGCGCGTGCATGCCGCCACGGTCAATCCCACCGACACCTTGCTGCGCAACGGCTCGCGCGCCCAGGCTTTGCGCGCCATCCCAGCGCCCCATGTGCCAGGCATGGACGTGGCGGGCGTGATCGACGCCATCGGCCCCGGCACCACCACAGATTTGGCGGTGGGCGACCAGGTGATGGCCATGGTGGACAACCAAGGCAGCCACGGGGGCTACCGGGAAAGCATTGTTTTATCGGCCGATGCGGTGGCACCTATTCCGGAGGGCGTCAGCTTGGTAGAAGCGGCCACCTTGCCCATGAACGGGCTGACCGCCCGCCAAACCCTGGACCAGTTGGCCCTGCAAGCTGGGCAAACTTTGGCCGTCACCGGGGCTGCCGGTTGCTACGGAGGCTATGTGATACAGCTGGCCAAACAAGCTGGCCTGCGCGTGATTGCCGATGCCTCGCCCGCCGATGAGGCCTTGGTGCGCTCCTTCGGCGCCGATGTCGTGGTGCCCAGAGGTGCGGACATCGCCGCGCAAATTCGCCAGGTCATGCCCCATGGCGTGGACGGACTGGCCGATGGTTCTTACCAATGCGAGCAAGCCATGGGCGCGGTGCGCGACGGCGGCGGCTTTGCCACTGTGCGGGGCTGGTCCATGCAAGAGCGCGGCATTGTTTGCCACGCCACCTGGGTGCGCCAGTACAACCACCGGGCAGATGTGCTGCGCCAATTGCGGCAAGACGTGCACAAGGGCCTGATCACGCTGCGCGTGGCCGCCACCTATGCGCCCGAGCAAGCGGGTGAGGCGCACCGCCGGCTCGAAGCGGGCGGGACACGCGGCCGATTGGTGCTTGTTTTTTAAGCACTCGGGGTCTGGTACTTTGACGCTCAACCAGCTTGTCTATGAACGACCGCAGACGTCAATCAATTCAGCCTGACCTTTGTGATGGACTCCAACACGGTCACTGGGCCTTAGGGCTCATCTATCCCAGTTGTTAACATCAGTTGCATCTTGAGCACACCAAATTCCTCGTCTCCGCAGGCCCAGCCTCCAGCTTGGCTGAGCGCGGCGCTCGACGGTCAGCGGGCCGGCTTGGCCCGAGCCATCACAGCCGTGGAAGAACACACCCTTGATGCGGCTGCCGTGCTGGCAGCCGTCTACCCCCGGGTGGGTCGGGCGGTGGTGGTCGGCTTTACCGGCGCCCCGGGGGCGGGCAAATCCACCTTGATTGCCGCCTGCATCACCGAGGCGCGACAGCGCGGTTTGCAGGTGGGCGTGGTGGCGGTTGACCCCTCTAGTCCCTTGACCGGTGGGGCGGTGCTGGGCGACCGCATCCGCATGCTGGCCATGGCTGGCGACAGTGGTGTGTTTGTGCGCAGCCTGGCTGCCCGAGGTCATTTAGGGGGCTTGTCGGCGGCGGCGTCTAGGGTGGTTGATGTGCTTGATGCGGCCGGCAAGGACCTGATCATTGTCGAGACGGTGGGGGTCGGGCAGTCCGAGACCGAGGTCAGCGGTCTGGCCCAACTGACGGTGCTGGTGTGCGCTCCGGGCATGGGCGACGAGGTGCAGATGATCAAGGCCGGTGTGCTCGAAATGGCCGATGTGTATGCCGTCAACAAGTCCGACCTGCCGGGCGCGCAGGGACTGGCTCGGGCGCTGCAGGCAGCCGCCCATCTCGGCAATGGCCCCATACCGCCGGTGATCGCCACCACCGCCAGCACCGGTGCGGGCGCCGCCGACCTGCTCGATGCGGTCTATGCGGCCCACGCTGCCCGGGTGACGGCGCCCGCGCAGGAGCGCATGCGCCGCTTGCAAAAAACGCTGGCCGCGATGGCCGGTCAAGTCTTGCAGCAGCGCATCGCGGCGCTGGACAACGCCAGCCTGCAAGCCATAGGCCAGGCTTTGCTGCAAGGGCAGCAGGATTTCCCAGGGGCGGTGCAGCAGTTGCTCGCCCGAGCGCTTGAGCCGGGCTGACTGGTCCTCAGGCTAATTGAGGCCGCTGCGCACCAGGCGCATATAGGTCTTGATGACCTCCTCCGGCAGGCGGGCACCGGCGCCCTGACCCTTGACGTAGCGCATGTACAGGTAGCTGCGCGCCGCCATCAGCACATACACCAGGGTTTCGATCTCGCTGAGCTTGAAGTTGCGGACCTGGCCGGCCTGCATCGCCGACTCAATGGCATGCACAAAGTGGCTCACCGTGCGCCTAAAGTGTTCCTCGTGCGCCTTGGGCGCGGCCACCTCCGCCTCATTGAGGATGCGAAAGAAGCCCGGGTTAGGACCCAGGAATTCAAAGAAAGCTCTAAAACCGCGCTCTTCCATCTCCAAGATGTCCTGGGCGCCGGCCACCCGACTGCCTACAAAGTGCAGCATGTCCTTGCCCACATGCGGCAGGAGTTCGTCAAACAGGCTCTGCCGCGAAGAAAAGTACAAATAAAAAGTACCCTGCGCCATGCCCGCCTCTTCGGTGATGCGGGTGATCGAGGCTGAGGCATAGCCGTGTTCGCCCACCACCTTGGCAGCTGCAGCGAAGATTTGATCGCGCGCATCGGGCGCGCGCTCCTCGCGGGTCTGCCGCTTGCGGCTGCGGCCGGCAGCAGTGAGCTTGTCGGCGCCTGTGGCTTCGTTTTTGCTGGTCAGCATGTTCCAGCTCATTGTATTTAAAAGAAATTCCAAGGGTTCATCCCAATGAATGACGATTCAGTGAGTGTTGATTCTTTGTCCCATGTTTGCCATCATTGGGTCAATAGATTGATGGGAGCAGAGCCAGTGCATTTCGATACCTACACCACCCTGAGCTTTGTGCGTCGGGGTCGCATTCTTGAGATCACCATGAACCGGCCGGCCACGCTCAATGCGGTTGACGAGGTGATGCACGAGGAACTGGCCCGGGTTTTTACCGACGCGTCCAATGACGCAGACTCCGACATCGTGGTGCTCGCCGGCGCCGGCCGCGCCTTTTCTTCGGGCGGCGACGTGGTGTTTTTCCAGAAGATGATTGACGAGCCGGCCTCCTTTGAGAAAACCGCGCGCGAGGCCAAACAAATCATTTTTTCGCTGCTTGACTGCGAAAAGCCGGTGATTGCCAAGCTCAACGGCCATGCTACCGGTCTGGGTGCCACCATCGCCCTGTTTTGCGACATCGTGTTTGCTGCCGACAGCGCCAAGATCGGCGACCCCCATGTCTCGGTCGGCCTGGTCGCCGGTGACGGCGGTGCGGTCATCTGGCCTCAGCTCATAGGCTATGCCCGCGCCAAGGAATACCTGATGACCGGCAACCTGATGACAGCCACCCAAGCCGCTGGCATGGGCCTGATCAACCATGTGGTTCCGCTGGCAGAGCTCGACGACCGGGTGGGCCAGTTTGCCGACGGCCTGGCAGCCGGTGCGATCAAGGCCATCAAGTGGACCAAGCTTTCCATCAACATCGGTCTCAAGCAACTGGCCAGCAGCATCATGGACGCCTCAATCGCCTATGAAGCCATGTCCAACGTGACGGTCGACCATCAGGAGGCGGTCAACGCCTTCCGGGAAAAGCGCAAGCCGGTGTTTGTTGGGCGCTGAAGCGCCTCCCGCGCCGCCCACCCTCGATAAAAAAGGCCAGGATGAATTTCACCGAACCGGACAACATACGCCAACTGCGCGACGTCCTGGAGCGTTTTGTGGACAAGGAAATGCCCCGCCCACTGGCGCAGCGTTGGGACCGGGACAACTATTTCCCGCGCGATGTCTTTGACAAGCTGGCCCAACTTGGCGTGATGGGGCTGACGGTGCCCGAGGAATACGGCGGCGCTGGCCGCGACATTCTGGCCACCATGGTGGTGATTGAAGAGCTCTCCCGTCGCAGCTCGGCCGTCGGCATCCCCTACATCATGGGCGCCTGCTACGCCGGCATGAACATCGTCGACTGCGCCACCGAAGAGCAAAAGCGCCAGTTCCTGCCCAAGGTGGTTGATGGCTCGCTGATCTTCTCCTATGGCTGGACCGAGCCCGACACCGGCGCCGACCTGGCCAGCGTGAAAACACGGGCGGAACGGGTGGCAGGTGGCATGGTGCGCATCAACGGCGCCAAGCGCTTTTGCACCGGCTCGGCCATCTCCGACTACATCTACGCCCTGGTGCGCACCGGCCCTGAACAAGAGCGCTACAACAACCTGTCGATGGTGATGATCCCGCCCGACACCCCTGGCGTCACCATCACCCCCATCCACACCCTGGGCACCCACGGCGCGGCCACCACCGACGTGAGCTTTGACAACGTCGAGGTGCCTTTTGACAATGTCATGGGCGGCGAAGAGGGTTGGAACCGCGGCTGGAAGATGATCGTCGGCTCCGGCCTCGATGTTGAAAAACTCGAGGTGGCCGCCATTGCGGTGGGCATTGCCCGCGCGGCACTTGACGATGCCTGGGACTACGCCCGCCAGCGCCGCCAGTTTGGCAAGACCATCGAAAACTACCAGTCCATCCAGCACAAGCTGGCCGACATGAAAACCCAGTTGCACGGCGCACGCCTAATGCTTTACCACGCCGCCTGGATGGCCAACGAGCGCATCCCCTGCGGCGTCGAAACCTCCATGGCCAAGCTGTTTGCCACCGAAGCCTCTAAGACCATTGCGCTTGAATGCCAGACCATTCACGGCGCCTATGGCTATGTGAAGGACTTCGACGCTGAGCGCTATGTGCGCGATGCCTTGCTGCTGCCCATCATTGGCGGCTCCTCGGCAGTGCAGCGCAACAACATCTACAAATGGTCCAGCTCCAAGACAAGGGCGGGCGCATGAGCGATTCAGCGACATCTACCGATGCTTCAGGCAGCGCCAACCTGGCCGAGGCGATGAAGCGCTGGCATGAGCAAACGCTCTCGCCGGTGCTCAAGAAATCACCAGAACGCAAGGCCGAGTTCATCTCTGAAGCCAACATCCCCATCAAGCGCCTGTACACACCGGCCGATCTGGCGGGCCGCGACTATGAGCGCGACCTTGGTTTTCCAGGCCAGGCGCCTTTTACCCGGGGCGTCTACCCGACCATGTACCGCGGCCGACTCTGGACCATTCGACCCTACTCGGGCTTTGGCACGCCGCAGGAGACCAACCAGCGCTTCAAATACCTGCTCGGACTCAATGAGAAGGCCTTGACCATCGCTTTTGATCTGCCTAGCCAGATTGGTTACGACTCCGATGCGCCGCAGGCCAAGGGCTCGGTCGGCAAGGTGGGCGTGGCCATCGACTCCATCGATGACATGCACACCCTGTTTGACGGCATCCCGGTGCAGGATGTGAGCGTGGCCATGACCATCAACTCGACGGCCCCCATCATCCTGGCCTTTTACCTGGCGATGGCGCAGGAGCGCGGCATCGATATGCGGGTGCTGCAGGGCACGACGCAAAACGACATCCTCAAAGAGTATGTTGCGCGCGGCACCTACATTTTTCCGGTGCGTCCCTCGCTGCGCCTGACCACCGACCTGATCGAGCACTGCTTTCACCATGTGCCCAAGTGGAATACCCTGTCCATCACCGGTGTGCACATGCGCGAGGCCGGCGCGACTGCGGTGCAAGAGGTGGCTTTTGCCCTGGCCCATGCCATCGTCTACATTGAATCGGCGCTGGAGCGGGGCCTGGATGTCGATGAATTCGCGCCACGTCTGTCGTATTCGCTGGGCTGCTACCGCGACCTGTTTGAAGAAGTGGCCAAGTTTCGGGCGGCCCGGCGCCTGTTTACCCGAGTCATGCAAGAGCGCTTCCAGCCCAAGGACCCGCGCTCTTCGATGTTCCGCATCTATTGCGGCACGCTGGGCTCCACCCTGACCCGCCAGGAGCCTGAGAACAACATTGTGCGCATCGCCATGCACGCCCTGATTGGAGCGCTGGGTGGGGCCCAGGCCATTTTCACGGCGGGCCTGGATGAGGCCTTCGCGCTGCCGACCGAGCGCGCCGCCAAGATCGCGCTGCGCACCCAGCAGATGATGGTCGATGAATTTGGCATCACCAACACCATAGACCCGCTGGGCGGATCGTATTACGTCGAGTCGCTCACCAATGAGATTGAAGAGCGCGCCGCAGCCATCCTCCAGCAGATCGACGAGATGGGCGGCATGATTGCCGCGCACGAGAGCGGCTGGGTCCAGCAAGCCATTGAAGAGTCCAGCTACGCCTTTCAGCAGAAGGTCGAAAGAGCAGAGCATGTGTTTGTCGCGATGAACAAATACCTGCCAGAAGAAGGTCGTGAGGCCGACCCGATCGAGACCTTCCGTGTCGACGACAGCCTGGAAAAGGCCCAGTGCGAGCGCCTGGCCCAGCTGCGCCAGCGGCGTGACGCGGACCGCGCTGCCGCCCTGCTCGAGCGCATTGAGCAGGCTGCGCGCGGCAGCGACAACCTGATGCCCTTGTTCATCGAGGCCGCCAAGGCCCGCGTCACCCTGGGCGAGATCTGCGGCGTGCTGCGCCGCTGCTGGGGCGTGCACAACCCAATGCAGAGTTACTGATATGCAAGCCAAAGACCCAAAGGGCAAGATACGCATTATCGCCGGCAAGCCCGGGCTAGACGGGCATGACCGCGGCATCAAGGTGGTGACCCGCGCGCTGCGTGACGCCGGCATGGAGGTGATCTACCTGGGCATGCGCCTGTCGGTCGACCAGATCGCCAGCGCCGCCGTCGATGAAGACGCCGATGTGGTCGCCATTAATTTTGCGGCCGCCGACCACCTGCAACTCGGTCCCGACCTGATGCAGGCTCTGCGCTCGCGCGGCTGCCGCGACGACCTGATGGTGGTGGCCGGGGGCATCATCCCCGACGAGGACATCCCGGCGCTCAAGGCGGCAGGCATGAGCGAAATCTTTTTGCCTGGCACGCCCATTGAAAAAATCATCACTTACATCGAGAAGAACGCGCCGCGCCGATCCGTCGGCATTTGAGACCTTTGAGACCTTGTGCCCAAAACCACCTGGAGACTGCCATGAAACCCATCGCTTTTCCCCGCCTGCTTGGCGCCCTGAGCCTTGTTCTGTCTTGCGCTTGTGCGTTTGGACAGACAAGCTTTCCCGACAAACCCATTCGCATCGTCGTGCCCTTTGCGCCCGGCGGCGGCACCGACGTGCTGACCCGCATCGTGGCCCAGCAGATGGCCGAAGACATGAAAGCGCAGATCATCATTGAAAACCGACCCGGTGCCGGCGGCGGCCTGGGCGCAGCGCTGGTGGCCAAGGCCGCACCTGACGGCTACACCTTGTATGTAGGCACCACAGCCACCTCCATGATGCCCTCGCTCAGCAAAAACCTGAGTTTTGATCCCATTGGTGACTTTGTGCCCATCGCGCTGATCGGCAGTTCCCCCTTTATTTTGATCACCCACAACAAGTTGCCGGTCAACAACCTGGATGATTTGCTGGCCCTGGCCAAGGCCAAGCCGGGCAGCTTGTCCTACGGATCGGCCGGCAATGGCTCGATCAACCATGTGGGCATGGAACTGTTCAAGTCCATGGCCCAGGTTGATATTCTGCATGTGCCTTACAAAGGAAGCTCGGCCGCTCTGGCCGATGTGCTGGGCGGCCAGCTCAGCATGATGATGGACACGGTGGTGTCTTCGTCGCAGCATGTCAAGAGCGGGTCGGTCAAGGCACTGGCTGTGACCAGCCTGGAAAAAGCCAGCCTCACGCCGACCATACCTACGATTTCTGAGCAAGGCGTCAAGGGCTTTGATGTCACCGCCTGGTATGGTTTTGTCGCCCCCAAGGGCACGCCTCAGGCGGTGCTGCAGCGACTGAACACCGAGGTCAACAAAGCCCTGGCCAATCCAGCTGTGCGGGCTCGCTATGAAAAGCTGGGCGCCGAGCCGGTGCCCAGCACGCTAGAGGGCTTTGGCAAGATGTGGATCGCCGAAGAAAAAAAATGGACCAACGTGGTTCGCAGCGCCAACATCCGTTCGGAATAAGGAGCCCATCATGAACCAGAGTACCCGTCGCAGTTTCATCACCCTGACTGTGGCTGCAGCCGCTGGCAGCAGTTGGGCCCAGACTGGGTTTCCGAACAAGCCCATGCGCATCATCGTGGCCTTTCCGCCCGGCGGCAGCACCACCGTGGTGGCCCGCCTGCTGGGTCAAAAGCTCAGCGAGCGCCTGGGCCAAGGGGTGGTCGTTGACAACAGACCCGGTGGCAATGGTGTGATTGCCTCCGAGGAGTTGCTCAGGTCTGCGCCCGATGGGCACCACATGGTGATGGTGGTCAACACCCACACCATCAACCCGCACATGATGGCCCGCCTGCCCTACAACACCGAGCGTGACTTCTCGCCGGTCAGCACGCTTTACAGGTTTGACCTGATCCTTGTGGCGCACCCGGCCGTGCCGGCGAACAATCTGCGTGAGTTCATCGCCCTGGCCAAGTCCAATCCCTCGGCCATCAATTTCGCCGCTGGCGACAACGCGGGCCTGACCCATCTGGCGGCTGAAACCTTCAACACAATGGCCGGCGTCAAGCTGCAGGTGGTGCCCTACAAGGGCAGCGGCCCGGCCCTCAGCGACACGCTGGCGGGGCATGTGCAAGCGTATTTCAGCTCGCCGATCGCGGTCATCTCCCAGATCAAGGCGGGCAAGCTCAAGGGCGTGGCCATTTCAGGCCGCACACGCTCGGTGGCGCTGCCTGAGGTGCCCACCTTTGCAGAGGCCGGCCTGCCCGGCTATGAGGCAGGCACCTGGGCCGGCATCCTGGCCCACGGCTCAACGCCCAAAGAGTTGGTGAACAAACTGGCCGCCGAGATCGCTGCCGTCATGGCCTTGCCCGATGTGCGCGAGAACCTGCAGAGCCAGGGCCTGGAGCCCACCACCACCTCACCGGCTGAGTTTGCTGCCATCATCAAGTCGGACATGACCCGCTTCGAAAAGGTGATCCAAGCTGCCAACCTCAAGACCGAGAAATAGGCCTTCCATGGCAGAAGCAGCCTTGGGGTCGAAAGACCTGGCGCCTCCCTTGCAGAACCTGGTGGTGATAGACCTGACGCGCGCGCTGGCCGGTCCCCACTGCACCATGATGTTGGCCGATCTGGGCGCGCGGGTGCTCAAGATTGAGCCGGTGGAAGACGGTGAAGGTGACTCCACCCGCGGCCTGGCGCCGCATCTGGGGGCGGGCGTGTCGTCCTACTTTGCCGGCGTCAACCGCAACAAGGAGGGGCTGACGCTCAACCTCAAACATCCGCAGGGTGTGGCGCTGCTGCGTCAGCTGTGCGCGCAGGCGGACGTGATCATCGACAACTTCAGGCCCGACACCATGGCCCGCTTCGGCGTGGACTATGAGGAGCTGCGCCAGGCGGTCAATCCGCGCTTGGTGTCCTGCTCCATTTCAGGCTTTGGCAACACCGGCGAGTACCGGCTGCGTTCGAGCTTTGACCTGATCGTGCAGGCCATGGGCGGAGCGATGAGCGTGACCGGCGTGCCCGGCGGCCCGCCCGTGCGGCTGGGCTTGCCCATGGGCGACATCGCCGCCGGCATGTATGCCTCCACGGGCATCTTGGCCGCGCTGCAGGCACGGCAGCTCACCGGCCGCGGCCGGCATGTGGAAGTCAGCATGCTCGACTGCATGGCCGCCCTGCTCAGCTACATGGGCGCCAACTACCTCAACACTGGCCAGGTGCCCGGCCCGCAGGGCTCAGGCCATGTGGTCAATGTGCCCTACCAGGCCTTTGAGACAAAAACCCAGTGGATGGTGATCGCCATCTTTGGCGAGCGCTACTGGAAGGAAACCTGCGAGGTGCTGGGCATGGCCCATCTCGCCGCCGACCCGCGGTACGCCAGCGCCGATCAGCGATCGCAGCACCGCGAAGAGTTGCTGACCATCATCAAGGCCATTCTCAAGACCCGGCCGGCTGCCCAGTGGCTCGAGCAATTGCTCGCTCAACGCGTGCCCTGCGCGCCCATCAATACCGTCGACCAGACCCTCAATGACCCGGTGGTGCTCGGGCGCCACATGGTGGTGCAGACTGACCACCCCGCCTACGGCCGGGCGCGCGCACCGGGAAACCCGATGAAGGTCGAGGGCATACGCGACGGCCAGGCCAGCGCCGCACCGGTGCAGGGCGAACACACGGTGGCGGTGCTGCGCGAATTGCTCGGCGCCAGCGATCAGCAGATTGACGAACTTAAGAAAGCAGGCGTGATATGACCGTCAGCCAAGCCTTGGCCCAGTTTGTGGGCAATGCCAAATTCGATATGCTCAGTGCCGCCGACCTGGCCGGCGCCAAGGCCGCGATTTCAGACTGCATAGGCTGCACGGTGGCGGGTGCGGCCACGCCCACCGGGGCCATCGTGCGCAAGGTGGCAGACGCATCCAGCGGAGAAGGTTCGGCGACGGTGATTGGCTCAGGCCGCAGCCTGAGTCCGCAGGCCGCTGCTCTGGCCAATGGCACCGCCGGCCACGCCCTCGACTACGACGACATCCTCTGGACCCAATACGGTCACCCCTCGGTGGCGGTGCTGCCGGCAGCCCTGGCGCTGGCCGAGGCCACAGGTGCATCGGGCCGCGAACTCATCATGGCTTATGCCATCGGCGTCGAGATCATCGGCAAGTTCGGCCGTGCGGCCAACCCCCAGCACTATGAGCACGGTTGGCACTCGACCGCCACCATGGGCGTGATCGGCGCGGCGGCCGCCAGCGCCAAGCTCATGCGCCTGGACCCTCAGCAAACCGCCATGGCTTTGGGCCTGGCCGCCTCGCAGGCCAGCGGCGTGCGGCGCAACTTTGGCACCATGACCAAACCCTTTCATGCGGGCAATGCTGCCCGCGCCGGCATTTTGTCGGCCGAGTTGGCGCGGGAAGGCTTTACCTCCGACCTGCGGGCCTTTGAGGGCGAGGTGGGCTGGGCCCAGGTGCTGCAAGCGCGCAGCACGCCTACTCCTGAGGAGTGGGCCGCCAGCCTGGGCCAGCCCTGGGAGCTGAGCGCGCCGGGCATCGTGCTCAAGCGCTACCCGGCCTGCGGCTGCACCCATTGCGCGCTCGATGCCCTGCTGGCCATTTGCAAGGAGCATCAGATAAAGGCCGAAGAGATAGACAAGATCGACTGCGATGCCAGTCCGCTGGCCAAGAAGGTCTTGCTCTACCCCCGACCCGTCACCGGGCTGGAGGGCAAGTTCAGCATGGAGTTCAGCCTGGCAGTGGCAGCGGTCGAGGGCCAGGCCGGGCCTAGCCAGTATGAGGACCACTGGACGCAAGATGCCCGGGTGCAGGCCTTGCTGCCCAAGATCAGCTTTCGCTCGCGGGCCGACCTCGAGCCCGATGTATCGGCCGACGCGGTGCCGGCCGAGGTCACGGTACACGCACGTGGGCAGAGCTACACCCGCAAGGTGCTGGTGCCCTCGGGCGATCCGCGCAACCCAATGACGCAGGCCGAGCGCCGCGAAAAATTCATGGCCTGTACCCTGGCTCTGGTGCCCACTGAGGCTGCCAGCGGCCTGTTCAATGCGCTTGAAGACCTGGAACATTGCACAGACCTGCGCAGCTTGCTCGCGCCGCTGCGGGGCGCAAGGGCCAGCACCTGAACATGGGCAGCCCGGACGACACCCTGCAACTGGCCATAGACGGCCCGGTGGCCACGATCGTCTTCAACAGACCACAGGCGCGCAATGCCCTGACCGGCGCCATGCTGCAGGGGCTGGAGGCCGCCTTGGGCAAGTGTTCTGCGCACGAAGACTTGCGGGTGGTGGTTTTGCGCGGTGCTGGCGAGCTTGCCTTTTCTGCGGGTTACAACCTCGACGAATTACCAGCGCACCCGCTCAGCGCTGCTGACGCGCGCGCCATTCACGCGCCCGTGCGCCAGGCGGCCCAGGCCATCGCCCACTGCCGCCACCCTGTGCTTGCTGCCGCCCGCCGGTTTGTGATTGGCGCTGGGCTCGACCTGTTTTGCCATGCGGACATGCGCATCTGCGACCAGGCCTGCAACTTTTTCATGCCGCCCAACAAGTACGGCTTTGTCTACCCAATGGAAGGCCTGGCTGCGCTGGCCCAAGCCGCAGGCATGGCGCGAGCGGCTGACATGTTGCTCAGCAGCCAGCCCCTGAGCAGCGAGCAGGCCATGGCCTGCGGGCTGGTGCACAGAGTGTTCAAGTCCGAGGACTTTGAAGCCGACATCGCCTCGCTGGCACAGACACTGGCCGCCAACGCCCCCCTGAGCATGCGCACGAGCAAGCTGGCCCTGCGGGCCATGCAGACTCTGCCTGCCAGTGACCCGGCCTACTACCAACACATGGCCGACTGCCTCAACAGCCTAGACAGCCGTGAGGCCATGGTCGCCTTCCGAGAAAAGCGCAAGCCGGTATTTACTGGGCGTTGAGTGGGTGAAATGGGCGCAAGCCCACGCGCTGTCAAACACAAGCAGCGCCAAGATCACCCGATCACAGAGCCTGATCCGTCAAGTCGCTGAGCACACCTCGACCTTGCTCACGCAGGCTGAAGATTGCCACAACGCCGCAAGGCTGTTTGGGGTCGGCCGGACATGCCCTAGCCAGACACCTTCGGCACAAGATCTGGCCTTGACCTGCTCATGTCCACACAGGCTCCTTAAAATAAGTAAAAAATTCCTACATGCCAGACCAAACCGCCTCCCCTCCCCCGCCCAGCCGCCCACGCAGTGCAGCGAACACGACACGTTTGACATGCGAGGACTGGCTGGATGCGGCGTTTGCGGCGGTGGTCGAAGCTGGCTTTGACCAGGCGCGCGTGCTCTTGCTGGCCGAGCGCCTGGGGGTGACACGGGGCAGTTTTTACTGGCACTTCAAAGACCACGCGGCCTTGATTGAGGCCTTGCTGGCCCGCTGGCAGGGACTGGAACAAGCCGTATGCGAGCTCCAGCGGCAAAGCGACAGCGCAGACCCTCATGCGGATTTGGAGCACTTGTTGGATGCGGCTCTGACGCACGCCGGCCCCAAGCTGGAGAACGTGCGCTTTGAGCTGGCCCTGCGCGATCTAGGCCGGCGCGATGCGGCCGTGGCCACCATGCTGGCCGAGATCGACAGCCAGCGCATGGACTTGTTCACGCACAAGTTCAATCGCCTCACGGGCGATGCATTGCGGGCGCGCGAGCTGGCGGCTTTGTTTTACCTGGCCATCACGGGCAGCAACCAAGCGCTGAGCCGGCCTCACACCTCTGAGGCGGTCAAGGCTTACATCAAAGCGGTGATCACGCGGCACGTGATTGGGCAGGCGGCAGTGAAGCCGGCCGCATAAAGTGCCTGCCCCTAGAGGTGGGCACTGCTCAAGCGGGTGGGCCGTGCGGGCCATCTCCCAGCACCGTGGCGGGCCGAGCTGACTTTCTGAGCGGGTAGCTGATTTGCGTGAGCCAGTGTTCCTGGCCGTGCTGCCTGTCGTCTTGCAGCCCATAGGCCGCAGGGTAGCGGCGCGAGAGGTGGGCGGTGCCAAACAACAAGTCCCACACAAACAGCAAATTGCCGTAGTTGCCGCTGAAGTGGCCCACGCCGTCACCCTCCACCAGGGCGTGGTGCGCAAAATGCGTGGCGGGTGTAGAAATCGTGCGCTCCAGCACCCAGGCCAGGGGCCGCAGCGCAGGCCGCTGGTACAAAAACTGGTCCCAACGCACGGACGAGTGGGCACCAATGATGACAGACACCTTGAGCGCTGAATACGCCACATAGACCCAGCCAAAGCCCAGGAACAACAGCACACCCGACAGCCAAATGCCGGGCATCATGGCGTAGTAAAAAATGTTGTTGCGGTAAACCACGCGCACGCTCATGTAAGCGGCCGAGTGGTGGGCCCGGTGCAGCGGCCACATCGCGCTGGTGTGGCTCAAGCGGTGCCAGAGGTATTGGGTGAGGTCGTCGGCCACCAGCAGCACCAACAGCATTTGCCACCAGGCCCAGTGGGCCCAGGCACCGCGCTGCTCGGGCATGAATTGAAGGCACAGGGCCATAGACGCCATGAGCACCAGGCCAGAGATGACAGGCAGCAGCAGCGCCATGGCGATGTCCAGCTTCAGGTCGCCACGCGAGGCTTCTTTGGGGAACAAGAGGCCGCGGCCCCATTCGGCCAAGGCAAAGCCCAGCATCACGCCGCTGACCACCAAGATTTGCAGCAGTTGCTGATCGCCGTTCATGTCAGCGGCTCTTTCCTGTGACAAAGCGCCAGGCAGATTCCAGCAGCCGGCCGTAGGGCGGACTCACCAGGTTCATGCCGTGCCACCTCGATTGCACAAAGATGGGCTTGAGGTGGCTGAAGGCCTCAAAGCCGCGCTGGCCGTGGTGCGCGCCCTGCCCGCTCGCGCCCACGCCGCCAAAGGGCTGGTGCAGCTGGCTGACATGGAGCAGGCAGTCGTTGACCGACACCCCGCCCGAGACGGTGCGCTTGAGCGTGTCTTCCAGCAGGCGTTTGTCCTCGCCAAACCAATACAACGCCAGTGGCCGCTCGCCAGCGGCCACGGCGTCAATGGCTTGGGCAAAGTCGTCGTAGGGCACGATGGGCAAGATGGGGCCAAAAATTTCTTCTTGCATCAGGCGCATGGCGGCCGTGGTGCCAGTGACCAAGGTGGGCGCCATTTTTTGGCTGGCCGCGTCAAAGCTTTCTTGCGCCGGGTTGATGGTGTGCACCTGGGCGCCCAGGGCGCGGGCGTCGTCCAGCAGCGCGTGCAGCCGCCCCAGGTGGCGGGGGCTGATGATGCTGCAGTAGTCGGGATTGCGTGCCAGGCTGGGGTACATGCGGGCCATGGCCTGCTCCAGCGCGCGGCACAGAGCGGGAATTTGGGCTCGGGGGGCCAGCACATAGTCGGGGGCAATGCAGGTTTGCCCGGCGTTGAGCAGCTTGCCCCAGGCCAGGCGCTCGGCCGCGCGTTCCAAGTTGCAGTCGGGCGCCACCAGCACCGGCGACTTGCCGCCCAGCTCCAGCGTCAAGGGCGTGAGGTTGGGCGCAGCAGCAGCGGCCACTTTGCGGCCCACGGCGGTGGAACCGGTGAATATCAAATGGTCAAAGGGCAAGGCGCTGAAGCGGGCCGCCAACTCGGCATCGCCAGGCACCACCACCAGTTCGGTGGCGTCAAAAGCTTGCGCCACCAGTTGCTGCAGCAAGGCGCTAAAGCGAGGCGTGAGCTCGGAGGGCTTGATCATCACCCGGTTGCCCGCGGCCAGGGCGTCTATGGTGGGCGCCATGCACAGGTCAAAGGGGTAATTCCAGGGGCTGAGCACGCCCACCACACCCAGAGGCTGGGGCATTTGCCAGTTGCTGGCCAGGCCGTAATGAAAGGTGGTGGGCACGCGGCGGCGTTTCATCCAGCCGGCGAGGCGGCGGCGGCTAAAACGCAGGCGCTCGTCAAACATGGCGAACTCGGCCACCAGGGTTTCTTGCCAAGGCCGGTGGCCAAAGTCGTCGCTGATGGCTTGCGCAATCTCACGGGCATGGTCAAAACCCAAGCGCCGCAGGCGGTCCAGGCGGTCGCGGCGGGTGGCGGCGTCGGGCAGCGGGTCGCCCGCGTGGGCCTGCCGCTGAGCGGCCAGCAGCGCGTGAAGGTGAATCGGCTCTGCAGTCATGGCGAGGGGCATTTAGTCAATCGGGTTCATTGAGGATTATTGAAGCAGAGCCGGGCCAGGCGCATGCAGCACCGTGCGAAACCCCACATGGCTGGTGCCCAAATCGTCGTCTTGGGGTTGGCGCGAGCCGGGTCGGTAGCGCAAGCAGTAGTCAGGCGAACACAAAAAAGAGCCGCCCTTGATCACGTATTGCTTGGCGGCCACAGCGCGCACCGTCAGGGGCGGCCCGGCTTCTTGAGGCTGGCCGTGCAGGCCAAACACGTCACCCGTGAGTTCCCAGACATTGCCCACCATGTCCTGCAAGCCCAAGGGGTTGGCTGCAAAGCAGCCCACGGGGGACAGGCCCGCAAAACCGTCTTGGCGGGCGTTGGTGTGCGGAAATGGGCCCTGCCAAGTATTGGCATCGCGTGGTTGTTCTTTGAGTGGCATGGCCTCGTCACGGCCGCCACGGGCGGCCCATTCCCACTGGGCCTCGCTGGGCAGGCTGCGGCCCAGCCAAGCGGCGTAGGCGCGCGCGTCTTGTACGGTGACGGCCACCACGGGGTAAGCGCCTCGGCCTTCAATGCTGGTTCCAGCGCCGCCCGGCTGTCGCCAGTGGGCACCAGGCACGTAGCGCCACCAGGCGCTGACGTCCACCCCAGCTTGCAGCTTGTCGGGCGGGCTGAACACCAAGGCGCCGGGTTGCGAGAGCGCGGCCGGCATGCCGGGCGCTTGGCGCGAGGCGTCCACCGCCCGCTCGGCCACGGTCACGTGGCCCGTGGCTTGCACAAAGCGGGCGAACTCGTCGTTGGTGACCTCGGTGCGGTCCATCCAAAAGCCCTTGACCTTGACGCGACCGGCAGGCCGCTCCTCGGGGTAGACCGTGTCGCCCGGGGTGTATTGCCCGGCGGGCACCCAGACCATGCCCGCGTGCGGGGTGGGCGCAGAGGGTGCGGGCAAGGGGCAACTGGCGGCGGGCTCTTGAGCTTGAGCCGCGGCGGATGACGCTGAAGTTTGGGAGGCCTTGGAAGAGGCCGTGGAAGAAGCCTTGAACTTCCAGGCCACGGCAGCTGCAACGGCCAGGCCCAGGACGGCCAAGCCAAGCCACAGCGCCAGTTGCCAACGCGCCACACCACGCCAGTGCGGCATCAGTTGCTCCAGTAGGTGTATTCGTCCACGGCAGGGTCCAGCCGCTGGTCCAGCGTTTTGTCAATAAAGACTGGCAACTGAATAAAAGACTTCCACAGCGGCTGGGGCATGCCCGAATGGTGGGCTTGCTGCAGCGCCTGCAGCTGGGCCAGTTTGGCGGGCTGGCTTTGGGCCAAGTTGTTCCGCTCGGTGGGGTCTGCGCGCAGGTTGAACAACCAGTCTTTGCGCGGATTGTCAGAGGCAATGAGCTTCCAGCCCTGGTGCTGCACAGCGCGCATGGGGCCATCGCGCCAGAACAAGGGCCGCTCAGGCTGCAGCTGGGCGGGTGCGGCCAAGTGGGGAATAAGGTTGACGCCATCGACCACGCGGTCAGTCGGCGCGGGTGCACCGGCGGCGCCCAAGGCGGTGCTGAAAATATCCATGCCGCTCACAGGCGGGGCGTAGCGCGTGCCCGCAGGGATGCGGGCGGGCCACTGGGCCACAAAAGGCACGCGCACGCCGCCTTCAAAAAAGCTCAGCTTCCAGCCTCGGTAAGGCTGGTTGACCTCGGGAATGCCTATGTAGCCGGGGGCGCCGTTGTCGCTGGTGAACACGATGAGCGTGTCTTTTTCCAGGCCCTGCTCGCGCAGGCTTTGCAGCACGCGGGCCACGCTGCGGTCCAAGGAGCGGATCATGGCGCCATACACACGACGGCGGTGGTCGGCAATCTGGGGCAGCGCGTCGTAATCTTCTCGGCTGGCCTGCAGGGGGGTGTGCACGCCCCAGTGGGCCAGGTACAAAAAGAAGGGCCGGTTTCGGTTGGTCTCAATCACCTTGACGGCCTGGTCCGTGAAATAGTCGGTCAGGTACTTGTTGGGCTCGAACCAGCGGCCTGCGTTGTAGCTCACGGCCAAGCGCATGTTGGGCCACAAAAAATTGTCTATGGGGTCAAATGTTTGCTTGGAATTGACCACGCGCTTGTCGTCCTCATGCAGGTACAAGCCGCTTTCCATGAACAAACTCTCGTTAAAGCCCTGGTTGTTGGGCCGCATCTCGGGCGTGCTGCCCAAATGCCATTTGCCCACATGGACCGTGTGGTAGCCCTGGGCCTTGAGCGCCTCGGCCATGGTGTGCTCAGAGGCGGGCATGCCCAGTTCGTTAAAGCGCTTGGCCGAGCGGGCGGCCGGCCGGTCTATGAAGGGCGGCGGCTGGTAAGGGTACAACTCGCCCGCCACCAAGGCCATGGCACCAGGGGTGGGGGTGTACTCCACCCCAAAGCGCCAGGGGTAGCGGCCTGTCATCATGGCCGCACGTGAGACCGTGCACACGGCGCTGCCAGCGTAGCCATTGTCAAAGCGCACGCCCGCTTGGCCCAGGCTGTCAATGGCCGGTGTGCTCACGCCCCAGCTGGCATGGCCGCCGCCGTGGGTGGTCACGTCGTTGATGCCCAAATCGTCGACCATGATGACGATGATGTTGGGCGGGCGCTTGCCCTCAGCAGGTTGCGCCGGGCCAGGCTGCCAAACCACGGGCTGCTCGGCAACGCGGGGGTTCTCCCAGTCGGTGTACCAGCCCAAGGAGTGCTGAAGAATAAGCAGTCGATTGGCATAAGCCAGGCCTGTCACCAGCAGCAAGGCAAGAGCCAGCCAGGCCATTTTTTTTCGCCAACTCATGCCTGGGTCTCCATGCCTCAGTTCCTCGATGCGGATGTGGTGCTGGCCGAGTGCTCGGCCCGTTCACGCAACTCCCGGCGCAAGATTTTGCCTACATTGCTTTTGGGCAACTCGTCCACAAACTCCACCAGCGACGGCACTTTGTAGCGCGTCAGGTGCTCGCGGCAGTGGGCCTGCAAGGCCGCAGCGTCCAAAGAAGGCGATTTTCGCACCACAAACACCTGCACCCGCTCGCCCGAGTTGGCATCGGGCCGGCCCACGGCCGCGACCTCCAACACCTCGGGGTGCATCATCACCACCTGTTCCACCTCGTTGGGGTAGACGTTGAAGCCAGACACCAAAATCATGTCTTTGAGCCTGTCCACGATGCGCAAAAATCCATGCTCGTCCATGGTAGCCAAATCGCCCGTGCGCAAAAAACCGTCGGCCGTCATCACCTGGGCGGTTTCCTCGGGACGCTGCCAGTAGCCCAGCATCACCTGCGGACCACGCACACACAACTCGCCTGGCTCGCCCACGCCCAGCGGCTGGCCTTGCGCATCGCGAATAGACACTTCGGTGGAGGGCACGGGCAGGCCAATGCTGCCGTTGAAGGCCGACATATCAAACGGGTTGACGCTGACCGTGGGCGAGCACTCGGTCAGGCCGTAACCCTCAATCAGCGGGGCGCCTGTGATGTGCTGCCAGCGCTCGGCCACCGCCCTCTGCACGGCCGCACCGCCGCCTATGGCGATGCGCAGCTGGCTGAAATCGACCTTGGCAAAGTCGGGGTGGCGGGTGAGGTCGTTGAACAAGGTGTTGACGGCTGGAATAGAGGTGAAAGGATAACGCGTGAGCACCGCCACAAAAGCCGCCGTGTTGCGCGGGTCGGCCACCAGCACATTGGTGCCCCCCAACCCGGCAAAGCCCAAGCAGTTGCCCAGCGCAAAGATGTGATAGAGCGGTATGGCCGTGATGTTCACGGGCACTTCGCCCTCCGCCAAAAACGGCTTGCACCAGGCCAGGCCCTGGCGGGCATTGGCCAGCACATTGCGGTGAGTGAGCATGGCCCCCTTGGCCACGCCCGTGGTGCCGCCCGTGTACTGCAAAAAAGCCAAGGCGCTTGAATCGACTTGCACGCTGTCGGATGGAGGCAAAGGCGCACGCGCCAGCACCTGGCGCAGTCGCACATGCCCAGGCAAGCGGTAGCTGGGGATGGCGCGCTTGACGTGGCGGATCACAAAGTCGCCTATCAGCCGCTTGGCCAGCGGCATGAGGTCGGTCAAGCCTGAGACCACCACATGGCGCACGGCGCTGCCTTCGCGGGCTTTGTCCACGGTGGCCGCAAACGGTTCGGCCACGATCATGGCCTCGGCGCCGCTGTCCACCAATTGGTGCTTGAGCTCACGGGGCGTGTACATGGGGTTGACATTGACCACCACGCAGCCGGCGCGCAAGAGTCCAAGCAGGCACACGGGAAACTGCAGCAAATTGGGCATCATCAGCGCCACCCGAGTGCCCGGCTTGAGCATCAAGTCCGCCTGAAAATAGCCTGCCACGCGGCGGCTAAACTCATCGAGCTGCGCGTAAGTGAGCGCTACACCGGTGGCCCCGCTGACAAAAGCGCAGCGATCTGGAAATCGGGCCGCGATGTCGTCAAAGTACGCCCCAATCGAGCCTATGTCGTCCAGCTCAATCTCATGCGGCACGCTCGCGGGGTAACTTTTGAGCCAGATTTTTTCCATTAAACAGACCGAAAAGTACAACAGTACAGCAGTGTACTGTCTAATGTTTTCAAATTTGCAATTGTTTGCTCAAGCCCTCTTTATGTCAAACCCTAGGCACGTCTCGATACGTCACGCCCTCTGTCTTGGTAAGGGCTCACCTGCTGGCGATGCATGGCGGTCCACAGACATCACCTCAGGCCACCCTTTGCTGGCAGGCCAGCTCCTACAGGGAGAAAGCTGGCTTGCTTTTGGAGGAGCCAGCTTGCTGGCGAAGCGATCCAATGAACGGTCTACACCGCAGGCGAACATTCGCTGGCAGGCCAGCTCCCACAAGGAGAAAGCCATCTTGCATTTGCAGGAGCCAGCCTGCTGGCGAATCGTGCCAATGAACGGTCAACACCGCAGGCGAACATTCGCTGGCAGGCCAGCTCCTACAGGGAGAAAGCTGGCTTGTTTTTGGAGGAGCCAGCCTGCTGGCGAATCGTGCCAATGAACGGTCAACACCGCAGGCGAACATTCGCTGGCAGGCCAGCTCCTACAGGGGAAGAAGCCGGTAAATGTTGGCCGGAGTTGGCCAATGCTAGTCGCTGGCCGACTCGGCCGCCGTGCCAAAACTGAACACCCCCAGCCGCATGAGCCTTGAAAACTCGGCCTCCACCAGCTCTTGCACCAGGGTTTGCGCCACGCTGGGCCGCGCTTCCAGGCGGGTGGCCAAGACCAGCAAGCGGTTGAGCTGCACGCCAGAGACTTCGGACATCACGATGTCGGGCTCGCGGCCCATGTCTTTGAACACGGACACCGGCATCACGGTGGCCCAGCGGCCCCGGCGCAGCAGCTCGCGGATGGAGTCCACCGAGTCAATCTCGGCCTGAATCAAGAGTTGCTTGCCCAGAGCCAACATTTGTTGCTCCACGATGCCGCGGTGCAAGCTGGTCATCAGCAACGGAATGCGCGTGAGCTGGTTGACCGAGACCACCGGCCCCACCCGCATGGCCTTGTGCGACACCAGCGCAAAGGGCTCGCCCAGCAAGGGCTGCAAGGACAGCGCCCGGCCGGTGCCCGGGTTGGTGACGATGGCCATGTCGATCACGCCTTTTTCCAGCCAGTCCATGAGCGCAGGGGTAAAAGCCTCGCGCGTGCGCAGCTCTATGCCGTCCAGCGTGTTGAAGCAGTTTTCCAGCAAGCCGGGCAACAAGACCCGGGCCAGCGTGGGCGAGGCGCCCAGCACCACGGTGGACTGGGCCAGGTGCTGGCCGTGCGAGAGCCGCTGGCGCAAGCGCATGGACTCGGCCAAGATGCGTTGGGCCGACTCGTAGAAAGTGACGCCGGCCTGCGTCAGCCGCACGCCGCGGGGCATGCGCTGCAAGAGCTGCACGCCCATTTCAGACTCCAATTCGCGCAGCTGGCGGGTCAAGGCCGGCTGGGCAATGGGGATGGCGGCGGCGGCGGCGGTCAGGCTGCCCGCATCGGCAATGGCAATGAAGTAGCGCAGGGTTCTTAAATTCATCGCAGCTCAAAGCCTTACATCGATCACACAATGATATGGCAGAACAAAAATTTATCATTGGACCCTCCCCGCTCACTCCTCTAAAGTTGCAACTTTCCATCGCTGCTGAGCATGACTGCGCCCTTTTTAAGCGGGCAGCAGCAGCCAAGCCACAGGCCCATGAGCACACCCCACACCCTTTCATTCGATGCGCTGCAGCAATTCACAGAGCGCGCGCTGGCCAGCCAAGGCCTGCCTGCGGCAGATGCCCTCAAGGTTTCGCAGCTGATGGCCGAGGCCGACTTGCAAGGCTCTGACGGCCACGGCGTCATCCGTCTGCCCCAGTACATCAAGCGCATACGCGCAGGCGGCATCAACAAAAACCCCCACATCCGCGTGGTGCATGAGCGCAGCGCCATGGCCGTGGTGGACGGCGACAACGGCATGGGCCACCTGGTGGTCTCGCACGCGGTGGACCTGGCCATCCAAAAAGCCAGCGAAGCGGGTGTGGCCTGGGTCAGCACCCGCATGAGCAACCACGCCGGCCCGGCTTCGCTCTACTCGCGCATGCCTTTGCAGCACAACATGCTGGGCTTGTATTTCGCGGTGGGCAATGCCAACCATTTACCGCCCTGGGGCGGCATGGACATGCTGCTGTCGACCAACCCGATTTCAGCGGGCATTCCAGCGGGCGACGAGCCGCCCGTGGTGCTGGACATGGCCACCACTGTGGCGGCCTACGGCAAGGTCAAGGTCAAGGCCAAGCGCGGCGAGATGATGCCGCCCGGCTGGATGATTGACCGCCAAGGCCAGCCGCTGCTGGACCCCAACAAGGCGAGCGACGGCTTTTTGCTCCCCATAGGCGAGCACAAGGGCTATGGACTGGCGCTCATCGTGGGCCTGCTGGCGGGCACCCTGGGCGGCGGCGCCATGGGCCGCGATGTGGTGGACTTCAATACCGACCACGTGACGGTGACCAACACCGGCCAAGCGATTTTGGTGATTGACCTGTCGGCCTTTGGCGACCCGGCGCACTTCAAGGGCCAGGTGGACGCGCTGGTGCGCGACCTGCGCAGCAGCAAAAAACTTCCCGGCGTGGAGCGCATTTGGCTGCCCGGCGAGCAAAGCCATGAAAAGCGCAGCCGTTATGCTCAAAGCGGTATTCCCGTGGCCCCCAGCCTGGTCCAAGAGCTCAATGCCTTGGCCGCTGAGTGGGGCGTAGCGCCGCTCACTTCCAACTGAAACACTCCACAGACGCACCAAGCCAGACCATGATCACCTCGTTCAACCCCGCCACCGGCGAGACCCTCGCCACCTTTGCGCCCCACGACGACGCGCACATCGCCACCACGCTGGACCGCGCCGACAAGGCTCAGCAGCAATGGGCCCAGTTGCCGCTGGCCGAGCGCCTGCCGCACTTGCTGAGCATTGCCCAAACCCTGCGCCGCAACAAAGAGGCGCTGGGCCGCATCATCACGCTGGAAATGGGCAAGCCCTTGGCCGAGGCCATTGGCGAGGTGGAAAAGTGCGCCTGGAACTTTGAGTTTTACGCCAGCAGCGCACCGCAGTTTTTGAGCGACTTGATGGTGCCCACGGCGGCGGCGGACAGCCGCATCGTTTACGACCCGCTGGGCCTGGTGCTGGCGGTGATGCCCTGGAATTACCCGTTTTGGCAAGTCATGCGCGCGGCCGCACCCGTGCTGGCCAGCGGCAACGGCCTGGTGCTCAAGCACGCCAGCAACGTGCCCCAGTGCGCGCTGGCCCTGGAAGGCGTGTTCAAAGAAGCCGGCCTGTTCGAGGGCCTGTTTTCTACCCTGCTGGTGGGTGCTGACAAAGTGCCTGCCCTCATTGAAGACGCCCGCATCTCGGCCGTCACCTTCACCGGCTCCACCCCGGCGGGCCGCCAGATTGCCGCCACCGCCGCCCGCGCTTTAAAGAAACAAGTGCTTGAACTTGGCGGCTCAGACCCTTTCATCGTGCTGGCCGACGCCGACATAGCGCAAGCGGCCACCCTGGCGGTGAAGGCGCGCTTTCAAAACACCGGTCAAAGCTGCATTGCGGCCAAGCGCTTTATTGTGGAAGCCAGCGTGGCCGACCAGTTTGTAGAGGCCTTTTGCGCCACGGCCCGCCAGTTGGTGGTGGGCGACCCCTTGGCCGCCAGCTCCACCCAAGGCAGCATGGCGCGCTTGAACCTGCGCCAAGAGCTGGACGCGCAGGTGCAAGCCAGCGTCCAAGAAGGCGCCAAGCTCTTGATGGGCGGCCACGCCCTGCCCGGCGCAGGCGCGTTTTACGAGCCCACGGTGTTTGACCATGTGCTGCCCCACATGACCGTGGCGCGTGATGAAACCTTTGGCCCGGCCGCCGCCATTTTGCGCGTGGCCAACGCCCAAGAAGCCGTGCGCGTGGCCAACGACAGCCCCTTTGGCCTGGGCGCAGCCTTGTGGACGCGTGACCTGGACCAAGCGCACCGCTTGTCCAGGCAAATCCAGTCCGGCGCCGTGTTCATCAACGCCATGGTCGCCTCGGACCCGCGCATTCCCTTTGGCGGCATCAAGGCCTCGGGCTATGGCCGCGAACTGGGCATGCTGGGCATGCACGAGTTTGTGAACATCAAAACCGTGTGGCGTGGTCCGAACAAGACCTGATGGCGCCCCACTCAAATAATCGCAATATTAGATTCAACTCACCTGGAGTTCTTCATGACCACCCTCACCCACGCCGTTCTGCGCCCCGACCAACTCAAAAGCCACGACCGTGGCGGCGGTGCCCGCACCACCCCGCTGGTGCTGCCCAGCTTGGGCGCGAGCACCTTCATCAACGGAATCACCGAATTTGCAGGCGGCACGGCCATTCCCTTTCACAGCCACAACTGTGAAGAAAGCGTGATGCTGCTGGAAGGCCACGCCTTCTTGGACATCAACGGCGAAGTCCACGAGCTCAAGCCCTTTGACACCACCTTCTTGCCCCCCAATGTGTCGCACCGCTTTCGCAACCAGTCGGCCACCGAGCCCATGAAGATTTTCTGGACCTACGCCTCGGTCCACGCCACCCGCACCCTCACCGAGTCGGGCCAGACCAGCCCCATCTCCGCCGAGCACAACAAGTAAGCAGGTCTGCGCCAAGCCCTCCGCCAGTGGCTTGCGCGCTGTCGCTCACCCACTCGCACTCAGGCTCAGCACGGCCATTCGGGTCATTGCTGATTGAACCCTCTCATGAGGGCTGATAGATTATTTACATTCGTTCCCATCGAATGTCAGAGCAGATTTATCACAACGAGAGATACACCCATGAAATCCCTGATCAAACTCTCCATTGCCAGCCTGTGCACCGCCTTGGTCATGCCATTGGCTGCGCAAGCCCAAGAAACCACCTTGCGGGTGGTCAGTGGTTTTGCCGAAAACCTGAGCTATGTCATCCGCATGCAGCAAATGTTTGACAAGATCAACAAAGAGGGTAAGGGCGTGCTGCAAATGAACTTCATTGGCGGGCCCAAGGCGATCCCCCCCTTTGAAGTGGGCAATGCGGTCAAGACGGGTGTGGTCGACATGGCCCTGACCACGGGCGCTTTTTATACCAACCTGATGCCCGAGGCCGATGCGCTGAAGATGACTCAGCTGACCATCACCGAGCAGCGCAAAAGCGGCGCCTTCGACCTCATCAACGAGATCTGGGCCAAAAAAGCCAATATGTATTACCTCGGCCGCATGGGCGAGCAACAACCCTTCTACCTCTACCTCACCAAAAAAATCGACAAAGCCGATTTGACCGGACTCAAGCTGCGCATCACCCCGGTGTACCGTGACTTTTTCCAAGCCCTGGGGGGCACGGTCATCACCACCGCGCCAGGTGAGGTGTACACCGCCTTGGAGCGCGGCGTGGTCGATGGTTATGGCTGGCCGCTGACCGGCTTGTTCGATCAAAACTGGCAAAAAATGACCAAGTTCCGCGTCGAGCCTGGCTTTTACAACGCCGAGGTGTCGCTGGTGGTGAATTTGGATGTGTGGAAAAAGCTCAACCCCAAGCAGCGTGAACTGCTGCAAAAGCACATGCTTGAGTTTGAGGGTGATAACACCGCTTACTGGAAAAAGAACAGCGAAGACGAGGTCAAGCGCCAAGAGCAGGCCGGCATTCAAACCATCAAGTTTGACGCCGCCACCGCCAAGCAATACCTGGACAAAGCCTACGAGTCAGGCTGGGCAGGCGTGATTAAAAACAGCCCTGAGTACGGCCCCAAGCTCAAGCAAGCCCTGAGCAAATAAGCGCGCCCATGTGTGGACAGCAGCCATGCGCTGCATGGCTGGAAGCTTGACGTGCAACTGCTGCAAAACTGGTTCGGACATCTGTTCACCGCCTTGGCCATGCTGGCAGCCGCATTGCTGCTGGGCATGGTGCTCATCATCAGCGGCGATGTGCTGCTGCGCAACGTGCCCTTGGTGCCCGGAATGATGGGGCTGGACTGGGCCAATCAAGTCTCCGAGAGCATGCTCATGCTCATCACCATGCTGGCCGCCCCGTGGCTGCTGCGCCGAGGGCAGCACATTCGGGTCGACATTGTGCTTAGAGCCATCCCCAAAACCCTGGCTTGGTACACAGAATGGCTGGCCGATCTGCTGGGTTTGGCCTGCTGCTTGCTCATGATGTTCTACAGCTGGAACGCCTTGATGGCCAGTTATCGCTCAGGCTCGCTGGCCATCAAAACCCTGATCACCCCTGAATGGTGGTCGCTGGCACCCATGCCGGTGGCTTTTGCTTTGCTGTCCATAGAAATGTTATTTCGCATGCACCGCTTGCTGCATGCCGACAAGGGGCCGCGCGACGATGCGGTGTCCGCATCATGAACTGGGAGTTGGCCGCTTGGCTGCTGCTGGGCGGCTCGACCGCGCTCATTTTTTTGGGGCTGCCCGTCGCCTTTGGCTTTTTGGTCATCAATCTGGTGGGCGCATGGCTTTACCTGGGCGGTGAACCCGGTTTAGTGCAACTGGCCCGCTCCAGCGTGGTGTCGGTGTCCAGCGCTGCGCTCACCCCCATCCCCTTGTTTGTGCTGATGGGCGAGGTGTTGTTTCACACCGGGCTGGCAGTCAAGGTGATTGACGGCATAGAACGCTTGATCAAAGAGGTGCCCGGCCGCTTGGCCGTGGTCGCGGTGGTGGCGGGCACTGTGTTTTCTGCCATCTCGGGCTCGACCATTGCCACCACCGCCATGCTGGGCAGCCTGATGGTGCCGGTGATGTTGGCGCGCGGCTACCACCCCACCATGGCCACCGGTCCCATCATGGCCATTGGCGCGGTGGACATGCTCATTCCCCCTTCGGCGCTGACCGTGCTCTTGGGCTCGCTGTCGGGCATTTCCATTTCCAAGCTGCTGCTGGGGGGCGTGGTGCCTGGCCTGCTGCTTTCAGTGGCCTTTGTGGCCTACATCATCGTGCGATCGCGTCTAAGCCCCGGCTTGGCGCCCGTGGGCGAAAGCACCCCCTACCGGGGCTGGGACAAATACCGCTTGCTGGTTTTATACGTGCTGCCGCTGACCTCCATCTTTGTCATCGTCATCGCGTCCATGACCTCGGGCTGGGCCACCCCCACCGAGTCGGCGGCCATTGGGGCTTTGGCCACCATGCTGTTTGCTCTGGCCTACCGCGCCCTGACGCCGAAAAACCTGATGGCGGCTTTGCTGGGCACCATCAGCATCTCCGGCATGATTTTGTTCATCATTGTGGGAGCCACCACGTTTTCACAAATCTTGTCTTTCTCTGGGGCCAGCAACGGCTTGGTCCAATGGATCACTGGGCAAGAGCTGGAGACCTGGGTGGTGGTGGCGGCCATGATGGCCTTGCTGATTTTTTTGGGCATATTTGTCGACCAAGTCAGCATGATGATGATCACCTTGCCCATCTTCATGCCGGTGATCACCAGCTTGCAAGTGGACCCCGTGTGGTTTGGCGTGATGTTTCTCATTTGCATGCAACTGGGCATGTTGCTGCCCCCGCATGGCATGTTGCTCATGACCATGAAAGGGGTGGCCCCGCCTGCGGTCACCATGGGTCATATTTTCAGGGCTGTCACGCCCTATGTCATCATGAGCATTTTGTTGCTGGTGCTGGTGTTTTTCTTTCCCATGGTGGCGGTTTGGTTGCCCAACTTGATGGACTGATTGCACGGCCTTTTTCGCCATGGGTGACTGCATCGCCCTCCCCTTGCCTTTCATCCCGGAGACTTTTATGAATGCCTCAATCAGTGCCTTGCCCACCCGCGATGGCATCAAAAACCAGGTCAGCGCGCAAGAGTGGGAGACCCGCGTGCAACTGGCCGCCTGCTACCGTTTGGCGGCGCACTTTGGCTGGACCGATTTGATCTACACCCACATTTCTGCGGTGGTGCCGGGCAGCGACAACCAGCATTTTTTGCTCAACCCCTTTGGCCACACCTTTGATGAAATCACCGCCTCCAGCTTGGTCAAGATCGACCTGGAAGGCAACAAAGTCGATGGCTCGCCCCACAAAGTGCACAAGGCCGGCTTTGTGATCCACAGCGCCATCCACCAAGCCCGGCCCGATGCAACCTGTGTGCTGCACTCGCACACCCGCGCTGGCATGGCCCTGTCCATGCTCAAGTGCGGCTTGCTGCCTTTGTCGCAACACGCCTATTTGTTTTACGGCCAAGTGGCCTACCATGACTCCGAGGGCCTGTCCATCGATCTCGACGAGCGAGCCTCTTTGCAACGCGACTTGGGCGACAAGTCCGTGATGATTTTGCGCAACCATGGCACTTTGGTCGCGGGCTCAAGCATCCCCATGGCCTTTAGCATGATGTCGCACCTTGAAAAAGCCATGCAAGCCCAGATGGATGCGATGGCCACCGGGCAAGAGCTGACCACCACCCCGCACGAGGTGTCACAAGCGACTTGCGAGCGCGGCTTCACCAGCCGCACCGTCGCCGAGTACCAAGAAGGCGAGAGCCCACTCGGTCGCTTGGAGTGGCCCGCCATGCTGCGGCTGCTCGACCGCATGGACAGCTCCTTCCGCAATTAAGCACCGCACCCTTGCCTGCCCTGCCCTGCCCTTGCCCAACGGCACAGGGCAATGACCCACCTTGCCACGAGATCTCTGACACCATGAGCGTTGCTGTTTGCGCCTTGCCTGAAATGCCCCACCTCGACCCCTTGCTCGATGGTGTGCGCCAGTGGCTGGCGGCGCACCATATTCCTCACCACAATCTGCCCCATGTGCAAGCGCTGCTGAGCGATCCCGGCTTGATGGCGCAGGTGCAAGTGGCCGTGGGTTTTGGCAACATGCCCATGACGGCTCAAGTCTTTGATGCGGCGCCCCAATTGCACGCCGTGGTGTCGTGCGTCTCGGGCACCGATGGCTTTGATGTGAACGCAGCCAGCGAGCGCGGCATCTTGGTGGCCAATGCGGCCACCCCTGACAACCACCGCGGCATGGCAGAAGCCGCCGTCATGCTCATGCTCAACTTGGTCCACGACTTGGACGGCTCGCGACTAGCCATGCACTCCAACTTGCCACGGCCCTACCCCTTGAAAGCCCAATCACTGTGGGGCAAAACCGTGGGCTTGGTGGGCTGGGGGCGCATCAGCGCCCTGGTGGCCCAATTGCTTCGCCCTTGGGGCGTTCGCATTTTGGTTTACAGCCGACGCGACCAGCCTGGAGGGCTGCCAGACCATGTCGAGCTCAGCGGCCTGGACACCTTGATGCGCGACAGCGACGTGGTCTGCGTGCTGGCCGGAGCCATCGCAGGTGCGCCACCCGTGGTGACCCGAGGGCATTTAGAGCAGCTTAAACCCTCGGCGTTTTTCATCAGCCTGTCCCGGGGCTCCACGGTGGACGAGGCGGCCCTGGCCGACTTGCTCGCGCAGCAGCGCTTGGCCGGTGCCGCGCTGGATGTGTTTCAAAAAGAGCCCTTGCCTGCAGATTCTGCGCTGCGAAGCCTGGACGCTGTGATCCTCACGCCCCACCGCGTCGGCCACACCTTTGAAGCTGACAATTCCTTGATTAGCGCCACCATCGCCAATGTGCAAGCGCTTTGGAAGGGTCAAGCTCCGCCACTGCTGTGCAACCCCCAAGCCCTGCCCGCGTGGCAGCTGCGGCGCAAAACGCCAGATTGAAGGGTGGTCGTGAAGTCCTTCTGCGCACAGCAGGGTCTTTAAACTTTTACGATAAATATTTTGGCAATGGGTGTCGCGCCGCTGAGAAGCTGCGTTTTTTGTGAGTGTGCGCGGCCTTGCCCCTAACAAAGGAGACTACAAAATGCACACACCTTCACGCCGAAAAGCCCTTGGCGCCTGTTTACTGGGCATGCTGATGACCCCCATGCTTGCCTTGGCCCAGGACTGGCCGAGCAAGCCGATCAGAATGATCGTCAATTTTGCCCCGGGCAGCTCACCCGACGTGCTCGGCCGCGCGGTGGCCACGCCCTTGTCGCAAGCACTGGGGGTTCCCGTGCTGGTGGAAAACCGCGCTGGCGCAGGCGGCGTGGTGGGTGCGGACGCTGCGGCCAAATCTCCGGGTGATGGCTACACCTTGCTCATGGCCGCAGGCAGCACCATGGTGGTGGTACCCACCATCACCGCCAAACTGCCCTACGACCCCAGCAAGGACCTGCTCCCCGTGGCCGCCACCGCACGGCTGGAGCTGTTCTTGGTGGTGCGCGCCAACTCGCCCTACCAAACGTTTGCCGATCTGCAAAAGTTTGCCCGCAGCAACCCGGGCAAGCTCAGTTATGGCAGCCCAGGCAACGGATCGACGCCACACATAGGCGCTGAGATGCTCAAAAGCATGGCAGGCATGTATGCGGTGCACATTCCCTACCGAGGCTCGGCCCCCGCGCTGCAAGACCTGCTGGCGGGCAACCTCGACTTTTTCTTAGACCCAGGCATCGCCGCGCCCCACATTCGCTCTGGCGCTTTGCGCTTGCTGGCCGTGGGCAGCACCAAGCGGTCTTTTCTTTATCCGGACACACCCACTTTGGATGAGCTGGGCCTCAAAGGCTATGACGGGGGGTCCACCCACAGTTTTTATGCCCCGGCTGGCACACCCCAGGCCGTGATTGAGCGGCTGAACCGCGAGATCAACCGCATCTTGGTCACGCCAGCGCTCACGCAAGTCATTCGCAGCCTGGGGGCAGAGCCAACCCCGATGACACCCGCCCAACTGCAGGCACAAAATGCCGCCGACACGCGCCGCTTTGCGGCCATCATCAAAGAAAAAGGCATCAAGGCCGATTGACACCAGCGTCCACCCCTGGCGCACGCTGCAACCCTTGACCCTCGTGCAAGAGCTGCGGCATGCTCGGCCCAGCCCCCCATAAAGGAGACTCCAAAAATGCATATTCCCTCACGCCGAACAGCCCTTCGCGCTTGCTTGCTGGGCATGATGACGACCCCTTTGGGCGCCTTGGCCCAAGACTGGCCCAGCAAACCGATACGGGTGATCGTCAATGTCGCTGCAGGCAGCTCGCCCGACGTGCTGGGCCGCGCGGTCGCCACGCCTTTGTCGCAGGCACTGGGCATGCCGGTGCTGGTGGAAAACCGCACTGGCGCAGGCGGCATTGTGGGTGCAGACGCGGCGGCCAAGTCCCCGGGCGACGGCCACACCTTGCTCATGGCCGCAGGCAGCACCATGGTGGTGGTGCCCACCATCACCGCCAAACTCCCCTACGACCCGAACAAGGACCTGCTTCCCGTGGCCGCCACCGCGCGGCTGGAGCTGTTCTTGGTGGTGCGTGCCAACTCCCCCTTCCAAACTTTTGCCGATTTGCAAAAGTTTGCCCGCAGCAACCCGGGCAAGCTCAGCTATGGCAGCCCAGGCAACGGCTCGACGCCGCACATAGGCGCTGAGATGCTCAAAAGCATGGCCGGCATGTATGCGGTGCACATCCCCTACCGAGGCTCGGCCCCCGCGCTGCAAGACCTGCTGGCAGGCAACCTCGACTTTTTCTTTGACCCAGGCATTGCCGCGCCCCACATCCGCTCTGGCGCTTTGCGCTTGCTGGCCGTGGGCAGCACCAAGCGGTCATTTCTTTACCCGGACACGCCCACTTTGGATGAGCTGGGGCTCAAAGGCTATGACGGGGGGTCCACCCACAGTTTTTATGCCCCGGCTGGTACACCCCAGGCCGTGATCGAGCGGCTGAACCGCGAGATCAACCGCATCTTGGTCACACCAGCGCTCACGCAAGTCATTCGCGGTCTGGGAGCTGAGGCAACTCCTTTGACGCCGGCCCAACTGCTGGCACTCAATGCCGCCGACACACGTCGTTATGCGGCCATCATCAAGGAAAAAGGCATCAAGGGCGATTGATGTGCGGGGCAGGACCCCGTGCGCCCACAACCGCCCTCAAGCCCCACGGCATTGATCTGTGAGGTCAGCCTAGCCTGAGCAGCGGCGGGCGACCTCACAGGCCAGCAGTCAAGTCAATTTACTCAGCCTGGATGTTGTTGTCTTTGATGGCTTTGCCGTAGCGGGCCAACTGGTCACGCACCAAGTTGGTGGTCTGCTCAGGACGCAGGCCATTGGCTTTGAGGCCCAGTCCAGCGAAACGGGCTTTGACTTCGGGGTCGGCCAAGGCCTTGACCACTTCGCTTTGCAGGCGGTCGACAATGGGTTTAGGTGTGCCTTTGGGAGCAGCCAGAGAGAACCAAGTGCTGAAGTCAAAGCCTTGAATGCCTTGCTCTTTCATGGTGGGGGCCTCTGGATACTCGCTGTTGCGTGCGTCAGAAAGGACGCCAATCATGCGCAACTTGCCGCCCTTGAGCAGCGCTGACACGGTGGCAATGCCCTGGAAGGCCACGTCGATCTGGCCGCCGGCCACGTCCAGTGCGGCTTGGCTGGCGCCTCGGTAGGGCACGTGCTTCATTTCGATGCCCGTGTGCGCGGTGAACAAGGCGCCGGCCAGGTGCTGGGGGCTGCCGTTGCCACCCGAGGAGTAGGTGAGCTTGCCGGGCGAGGCCTTGGCGGCTGCCACCAGCTCGCTGGTGGATTTGTAGGGCGAGGTGGTGGCCACGGAAATCGAGAACTCGATGGTGGCCACTTGCGAGATGTGGGCAAAGTCGGTGACAGGGTTGAACGGGGTGTTGCGGTTCAGGTTGGGCACCATGGTCAACAAGCTGTCGTTGAAGCCGCCCAGGGTGTAGCCGTCGGCGGGCGATTTGGCCACGCGCTCGGCGCCTATCAAGCCCGAGGCGCCAGTGATGTTTTCGATCACAAAAGGCTGGCCCAAGCTGACAGACATTTTTTGCGCCAGGATTCGCGCAGCCACGTCCACCGCGCTGCCCGCGGCCAGGGGCACGATCAGGCGAATGGGCTTGTCGGGGTAATTGCTTTGAGCATGGGCAGGCAAGGCAAAAGCCAGGCTAGCGGTGGCCAAGCACAGGGCCGTGCGGCGGTTCAATGGGGTGCGAGTGGTCATGTTGTCTCTCTGTGTGTTGAATAAAAAACGCTGAATGGAAAACTTGGGCGCGTGTGCGTCAAGGCGCAAGGCCCAGCACGCGAATGGCGTTTTCACCCAAGATGGCCAGGCGATCGTCGTCGCTGAGCTCGGGGGTGGCCATGACGTGGCCCACCGGGTCTTCTTCCCAGGGGATGGGGTGGTCGGTGCCTATCATGATTTGGCTGGCGCCGACTTCAGCGGTCAAATGCCGCAGGGCTTCGCCCGTGAAGACCAGCGAGTCAAAGTAAATTTGCCGGATGTACTCGGTGGGCTTTTTCTTGAGCACGATCTCGGGGTTGCAGTTTTGCGGCGAGACAAAGCAGCTGCGGTCCATGCGCGGTGCGTAGGAGCCCAAAAATCCACCACCGTGGGCGCCCAGCACCTTGAGCTCGGGGAACTTGTCGAACACGCCTTCAAAAATGAGCTTTTGCAGGGCAATGGTGGTGTCCAGCGGGTTGCCAATCACATTGGACAGCCAGCCGTTGCCCTTGAAGCGCGCTTGCAATTCGGGCGTGCTTTGCGGATGCACAAACAGCATCACACCCAGCTCTTGGGCCTTGGCCAGCACCGGATGAAACTGCGGGTGCGCAAAGTCGATGCCGGCCACGTTGCCGCCTATGGCCGCGCCCTTGAGGCCTTGCTTTTTCACGGCTTCATCCAGCATGGCCACGGCCAAGTCAGGAAACTGCATGGGCAGCGAGGCAAAGGCGGCCAGGCGCTTGGGCTGGCGGGCCGAGAGTTCGGCCAAATTGCTGTTGTGGATGCGGCAAATCGCCTCGGCGGTGTCGCGGTCTTTTTTGTACCAAAAGGGGTTGATGCTCAGCACCTGCATGTCCACGCCCATGCGGTCCATGGCCTCCAGCCGGGCCGCCAGTTGCTGGTCGACCTGCAAAAAATGCTCGGGCACGCCCTTGACGGGGGGCAGCACGGCTTTGGCCTCCTCGCCCATGAGGTCGATGGCCGCCTGAAAGTAGCAATGCGCGTGCACATCCACGGTGCGGGCTTTTTGGCCTTTGAGCACCACAGGCGCGCGGCCTTGGGGCTCAGCTCCTCCGCCGCCTGCGGGGACGATGGGCAGGCCGGAGCAGCTGCAAAACCAAAAGCAGCCTGGGCCGTGGGATTGGACCGAAGGGAAAAGGCGGTTGTGAAGCATGGGAAGGTGAGGCTTAAAGAGCGGCCAAAGTGGCGGGAATGAGAAAAATCAGGCGGCCTTGGCCAACTGCTGGGCGGCTTTTTCAATGGCGCGCATCATGCGGTTGTGTGCGCCGCAGCGGCACAGGTGCTTGTCCAGCGCTTGGGCAATGTCTTGCCGGCTGGGCGTGGGGTTGACGGCCAACAGCGCGCTGGCCGAGGTCAAGATGCCAGAGACGCAGTAGCCGCATTGGGCTGCGCGCTCTTCAATGAAGGCGGTTTGCAGCGCATGCGGCACAGCGGGTGTACCCAGGCCTTCAAGCGTTGTGACTTGGCTGCCCTCGACAGACCACACGGGCAGGTTGCACGAGGTTTGCGGACGGCCATCGACCAGCACCATGCACGCGCCGCACTCGCCCTGGCCGCAGCCGAATTTGGGGCCGTTCAGGCCCAACTCGCCGCGCAAAACCGACAACAAATGGGCCTGGGGGTCACCGTCAAAGCGCACAGCTTGTTGGTTGACATGAAACATCGGTGAGGTCACGGGGGGCTCCGAAAGGGGTGTGGCCAGAAAGAAGTCAAAAACCGTTCAAGTCGCGTCGGCCGCATGCACGGCGAGCAACAAGTTGTCAGGGCTCAAGGGCAGCTCGCGCACTCGCACACCCAGCGCCTGGCAGACGGCGTTGCCCAGCGCGCCGACCACAGGGCCGTGGGCCGCCTCGCCCGCGCCAAGCGGCGCTTGGTCTGGGCGGTCAATCACATGCACGCGCACCTCGGGCACCTCGGCAAAGCGCAGCAAGGGGTAAGTCACCCAGTCGATGGAGGTGACGCCTTGGGCATCAAAGCTCACCTGCTCCTTGAGCGCCCAGCTGGTGGCTTGCACCGCGCCGCCTTCAATTTGGTTGATGACGCCGTCCAGGTCCACCACCATGCCCACGTCGACCGCCAAGTCAATCTGCAGCACGCGCACCTGGTCGCTCACTTGCACACGGGCAATGGCCGCGCACCAGGCGCCTGAATTTTTGTACCGCGCCCAGGCTAGGCCCTGGCCCACGCCTTCAGGCTCTTTTTGGCCCCACCAGCTGGACTGCGAGGTGACTTTTTCCAGCACGGCCAAGGCGCGCGGGTCCTCTAAGTGCTGCTGGCGAAAGGCCAGCGGGTCTTGGCCGCATTTCAAAGCCAGCTCGTCGACAAAAGACTCGATGGCGAACACATTGGCAAAAGCACCCAGCGCCCGCATGGCCGAGGTGCGCAAGGGCATGACCGTCAGCCGATGGTTGAGCACCTGTAGGTTGGGCACCTTGTAGGCGGGCACCGCATTGCGCTCGGCCCCGCCGCCGGCGGCCAAAGGCGGGTTGACGGGAATGGGCATGGCCGTGGCCTGCTCTCTTTGGGTGGCGGCCAAAAGCGCAGGCGCAGCCGCACGGCCGGGGCGCGTGCTGTAGCCGTTGGCCCAGAGTGCATGCTGCCAATGGCTGATGCGGCCTTGCTCGTCCACTCGGGCGTGCAGCGCCACGCGCTGGGCCGACGCAAAAGGACTGTGCGTCAATTCATCAGACCTGGACCACAGCACCCGCACCGGTTGCCCGGGGCAGCGCAGGGCCATGAGCACGGCGTCAAAGGCCGCGTCGTCGGCGCCGTTGTGGCCGTAGCAGCCCGCACTCTCCACATGGCGCACCACAATCTGCTCTTTGGCCACGGGGGTGGCTTCAAGCGCCAAGGCCTTGACCAAGTCGTCGCGCAGGTTGTGGATGCCCTGGCTGTGACTCCACACCTCCAAGCGGTGGCCGTCCCACAAAGCAATGGCGCAAGACGTGGCAATGGAGGCGTGGGCCAAGTAAGGCTTGAGGTAGACCGCGCTGTGCTGCAGGCCGTCCTTGGGCCAGTCTTCAAAGGCCAGTCCGCGCTCGGCGGTGACCGTGGTGTGGTGAGGTGCGTTTAGCAAAAACTCAGCCAGGGCGTGCTGATCGGGCAAGGGGCTGCCCGCTTGCCAGCGCAGCTGGGCCGCGAGCTTGGCGCTGGCGGCCTCGGCCTGGCGCTCCTCTGGGGCGACCACGGCCACAAAGCGGCCGTCGCGCCAGGCGCGCACCTCCTCGCCCAAGGCTGCTGCAGCCTCGGCGGGCCAATGCGCCAAGGTCGCGTCCAGTGTGGGCGGGCGCAGCACCCGGCCGTGCAACATGCCAGGCAAAAGCAGGTCTGCAATGAAACGGGCATGACCAAACACCTTGTCGGCCAGGTCCAAGCGGGGTGGCTTGGCTTGGCCCATCAAGCGCCTGTCTTGAGGCGCCTTGGGCTGGGCAGAGAGCGGGCATTCGATGTCCAAGTCCACGCCTTGCAGAAAGCTGGCGTAGTGGCCCAGCTCTGCGCCTTGGGCCGAGTAAAACACCCCTTCGCGCACGGAGATGGACGCCAGCTCTTGGCCAGACAACTCGGCCGCACGCCGCAGGGCCATGGCCCGCACCTCGGCGCAGGCTTGGCGCAAGGCGCCGCCGCTGTCTTGCACCGACAAGCTGCCCGAGGTCACGCCCTCGTCGGGGCCGTGGGCGGTGTTGGCGCTGTGCATGCGCACGGCCGACCAAGGCACATCGAGCTCTTCGGCCACGATGAGCTGCAAAGCCGTCAAGATGCCCTGCCCCATTTCCACCTTGCCAACGAAGACCTGCACCTGGCCGGGCTGGCTCACATCGAGCCACTGGGCCAAGCGGCGGTTGGTGTGCAAGCTGCCGGGCAGCTGGGGGCTGCCGTCTTGCCGGTCAATGACAAAACCACGGATGGCTGGGGGGTTGGCGGTGGTCATGGGCAAATTGTTGGCGTCAGGCTCACGCGCCAGAGGGCGCAGAAATCGGGCAAGAGGGGTTCAGGAAGCGAGGGACAAAGAAAATGAGGGCACACAGGCTGCAAGGGATAGCACATCGGCATGTCTGGCGGCTTGACACCATCAGCACACGGGTCAGACCGAGTGACTGATAAATATAAATATTGTATAAAAGCGTCCTGTCCTGGTCCAATATCAATTGCACTGTTTGCAATAGCAATGTTGGATGGCAGAGATCAGGGTAAACCAGAGCCAGCTTGGCGAAGGCGGGCTGCGGTGACGGCTTGGACCGCCACCCTGCAGCAAGGAGGACTGATCCTAAACCCGGCAGTTGGCCGCTTGCTTCCGCTTCAAACACTTGATGAATCAAACACTTGCGCTCACGGCGACCTTCACCTCATGGGTGAAAGCGCTGCACGGCCGCAGGTCTGCCGCTTCAGGCCTCTGGCGTTGTTGCTCGCACCCCCCGGACAGGCAGTCCGGGGGGCACTCGCGCCTAGCCAGAGACCTGCTTCGTCAGCCCCTCGGCCCCGCCCAACTGCCGGATTTAGGCTGATAAAGTGGTTTGCATTTAAGCAGCTTCAAAAAGGTTTGACCATGTTCCAAGGCACACGCGTGGATTGCGTTTTAGAGGGCGGAGTCGCCCTGGTTCGCCTGTTCAACCCCAACCAGGGTTTGATGGACGAGGCCACGGAAAACGAGCTCTTGGATGTGTTGGCTCGCCTGGATGACAAACTGACATGGCCAGAGGGTCGGGTGGTGATTCTGACCGGGCGCGACGAGGGCGTGTTTGTGCGCCACTACGACGTGGCTGTGCTGCACCAACGGGCCCAAGCCATGGCCTCGCGTGGCAAGCGCTTTAAGCTAGACCGCCCTGTGCCGCAAGGCGGCATTCACCGCTGCATGGACGTGATTGAGCGCAGCGATCTGATCTTTATTGCTGCGCTCAACGGTGTGGCCATGGGGGGCGGTTTTGAGCTCGCCTTGGCCTGCGATTTGCGCATTGTGCAGTCGGGTGATTTCCAGCTGGGCCTGCCCGAACTGAACCTGGGTTTGCTGCCAGGCGCAGGCGGCACGCAAGCCCTGGCCCGCCTGCTGGGCACCAGCGCGGCCTTGCATTGCTTGCTCACTGCCCATGTCTTTGACCCGCAAGAGTTGGTGCAGTTGCGCTTGGCCAGCGCTTGTGTGGAAAACGCCCTGGCCCACGCACAAGCCTTGGCCAAGCAGTTGCAAGCGGTGCCCGCACGGGCCTGCGCGCACATCAAACAACTGGTGCGCCAAGCACCTGGCTGGTCGCAAGAGCAAGGCCGCGCCAATGAGCGCACGCTGTTTTGCGACTGCATGATCGATGCTCAGGCCCTGCCCCTGATGGCCGATGTGGCCCAAGGCAGGCGAACCATTGCCGACAAGCCTGCCCAGAGCAGCTAGGCCAAGCCTTGCAGCAGACTGGGTCTTTGGGCCAGACCTCAAACAGCCAGCGCCTCTGAAATGACTGACAGGCTCACTTGCTCAGCACAGGCCCAACCAAGGGCGTGTGCTGAGCTGAGCTTACTGGCTCTGAGCTGGCGTTCAGTCGAGCTTCACGTTGGCCGTGCGAATATAGATGCCCCAACGGTCGTACTCGTTGTTGTAGAAGCTCTGGTAGGCCTGTGGGCTCATGCGGTCGGCCACCATGGACATTTTGCCCATGGTCTCCTTGACGCTGGGCTCGGCCATGGCAGCGTCAAAGGCTGCATTGAGCTTGGCCACAATGTCGGCTGGCGTGCCAGCTGGCGCCAAAAAGCCCAGCCAAGGCCCCATGTCAATGGCAATGCCCAGCTCTTTCATGATGGGAATGTCGGTGTAGCCAGCCAGGCGTTCGCGGGCGGTGATGACCAGCATGCGCACCAAACCGGTTTGGGCATGGCCTGCAGCCACTGGGACGGGCACGATGGCGCTGTTGATCTGGTTGGCCAGTTGCGCTTGCATCAGCGGGGCCGTGCCGTTGTAGGGCACATGGAGCAAGTTGATGCCGGCCACTTGTTTGAGCGCCTCCATGGTGATCTGGCCAGAACTGCCCAGGCCCCAGGAGCCAAATGTCAAAGGCTCTTTGGCTTCTTTCGCCATTTGCAGGAACTGCGCAAAGTTTTTAGCAGGGTGCGAGGCATGCACCACCAGCGCCAAGGGAGTAAAGCCAATGGGGGCCACCGCCACAAAGTCTTTTTTGGAGTCGTAAGGCGACTGCTTGAGGATGTGCGGCGCAATGGAGTGCGAATCGGCAGCGCCATATACCAAGGTGTAACCGTCGGCCGGGCTGCGCGCCGCAGCCAAACTGCCTATGGTGCCAATGGCGCCGGGCCGGTTGTCCACCACCACCGCCTGGCCCAGGCGCTGTGACAGCGCAGGCAGCATGGCCCGCACCAGCACGTCGCCTCCACCGCCAGCGGCCCAGGGCATGATGATGCGGATGGGCTTGTTGGGGAAGTTCGCCGCTTGGGCCCAGGCCGCAGGCGCCACGGCGCTGGCCGCGAGGCCCGCCAAGACAGTGCGGCGTGAAGGGCCAGGCAAAGGGCTGGTGTTAAATTTAATACGTGAGGTCATGCTTGTCTCCTGTGGTGGGCTAAAAAAAGTGGAAAGTTCTTGTCAATGCGGGCGCAGCAGGTTCTCAATCAGCAAGGCCATGCCCTGCCCTGCGCCTATGCACAGCGCCATCACGGCATAGCGCCCGCCCGTGTCGTGCAGATGATGCATGGCGGTCATGGTCATGCGCAATCCGGTGGCTCCCGGGGGGTGGCCTATGGAAATGCCGCCGCCATAAAGGTTGGTGCGCTCACGCGGCAGGCCCAACTCGCGCTCGGCGTGCAAATTGACCACGGCAAAGGCCTCGTTGATCTCAAAGTAGTCAATGTCGGACACCGTCAGTTGGTTGCGCTGGAGCAGTTGGCGCACAGCGGGCACCGGCCCCATGCCCATGAGGCGGGGCTCCACACCCACGGTGGCCCAGTCCAGCAGCCTGGCTTCGGCCTTGACACCGCGTTCACGGGCGGCCTGGGCGTCTAGCACCGTGACAAACGCCGCGCCGTCGGTGACGCCACTGGAATTGCCCGCCGTCACCTGGCCCTGCGCATCAAAAGAGGGGCGCAGTTGCTGCAGGCGAGCGAGTGTGATGTCTGGGCGCGGGAATTCGTCTTGGCTCATGAGGCGGACTCCCTTGCCCTGCCTGAGCTCAATGGGCTCGATTTGGCGCGCCAAAAAACCACTGGCCATGGCCTGAGCGGCGCGTTGCTGGCTCATCAGGGCCCAGTCGTCCATGTCTTGGCGGTGGTGACCGTGTTCACGGGCCAAGTTTTCAGCCGTTTGGCCCATGTACTCGCGGGTGAAAGGGTCGCGGTAGGTGTTTTCCAGCCAGTCCTGCAGGTTTTGGTCGCCCCGCTTGTGGCCCCAACGGCCGGTGCGCAACACAAAGGGCGCGCGGCTGTAGTTTTCAGCGCCGCCGGCCAGGGCCACGCGGGAATGGCCAGAGATGATTTGCTCCGCAGCGGAGACGATGGCCTGCAGGCCGGCGCCGCAGCCGCGGCTGACCGTGAGTGCAGGCACCGTGTGCGGCAAGCCCATGGCGCCAGAAATCACGCGCGCACCGAACAAGCTGTCGGGGTCCACGGGCACGGTGTTGGCATAGACCAAGTGGTCAATGTCGGCGTCGGCCAGGCCGCTGCGCGCCATGCTGGCGCGGGCAGCGTGCACGGCCAACTGCGTCAGCGGAATGTCGCGCAGGCTGCCGCCAAAATCTCCAAAAGGGGTGCGGGCTGGAGCGGCCAGCACAATGTCATGGGCAATAGGCATGGTCAATAAGCAAGGGTAATAGGCTTGGGCATAGGATGCGGGCAAAGCGCAGGTCAGGGGGTGGGGCGTTTTTTGAATGCGCGCAAGTCCAGCCCTAGCGCACGGGGGTCCTGTCCAGACGCAAAAATCAAGTTTTTAGACACTTTGTTGGTGGCTGTCACGGGCAGGCTGTCCCTGAACACCCACCACGCGGGTGCCTTGTAATAGGCCAGCAACTCCAGGCAATGGGCTTGCAAACTCTGCGCCAGACTCGCTTGCGCCGCATAGCCGGGGACCAGCACCACGGCGGCCAACACCTCTTCATCGCGCAATTCATCGGGCACGGCCATCACGGCCACGCGGGCCACCGCCGGGTGCGCTGCCAGCGCTGCCTCCACCTCGGCCGCCGAGATGTTTTCGCCCGAGCGGCGGATGATGTCTTTGCGCCTGTCTACAAAGTAAAGCATGCCAGTGGCATCTTGCGTGACCACGTCGCCAGTGTGAAACCAGCCGCCGCGCCAGGCATGCTCGGTGTCTTGAGGCTGACCCAAATAACCGGAGAAAAAGCCCCTTCTCGGGTCACTGCCTGAGGCGCGCACCAGCAATTGACCAGGCTGGCCTTGTGGCACCTCACGGTCTTGGTCGTCCACCACGCGCACCTGCACGGGCTCGGCCGCACGACCAAAGGCACGGGTCGCGGTGTGCCTCGGCTCGTGCTGGTTGCTCAAAAACCGCCCCGTCTCGGTCATGCCCCAGACCTCCACAAACGGAAAACCAAAGCGCGCCTCGACTTGGGGATGCAAGATGGGCTCGCAACCGGCCCCCAAACCAAAGCGAATCTGGTGCTGGCGCTCGGCCAGCGTGGGCGATTGCTTGAAAAGCACGGGCGGCATGATGCCCAAGTAATGGATGGCCGTGGCCTGCGACTGCACGCAGTCCTCCCACCAAGTGCTGGCGTGAAAGCGGTCGGGCAGCACCAGGCAGTTGTCGCTCAGGCACATGGTGGCAATGCTGGTGATGCCGCAATTCATGTGGAACACCGGCAAGGGGTTGAGAACCCGCTCTTGCGCATGGCGCAGCGTCAGGGCACCGCCCAAGTCACGGTACCAGGCGCCTGCGGTCATCATGTACTCATTGGTGAGCACGCAGCCTTTGGGTGGCCCAGAAGTGCCTGAGGTAAAGAGCACAGCCACCTCTCGCCGCCAAGGGTCCTCGGACAGTGCGGCCACGCCTGAGGGTGCGGCAGGCAGTTGCTGCGCCAATTGGCTGGCATCAAGCACCGCCATGTGCGCCAGTGGCCCATCATCTTGCAGGGCCGCGTACAACTCAGCCCGGCGAGGCTCAATGGCCACCACCAATTGCGCACCCGACAAGCTCATGGCGTGCCGGATTTCACCGCCGCGGTGGTCAGGATTGAGTGGGACGATGGACGCCCCCAAATGATTAAGGGCTAAAAAATGAAAAAAGTGCCTAGGGTGGTTGCCCAACGCCAAGGCCACGCGATGCCCGTGGCCCCAGCCTTGGCGGGCATAAATTTGGATCAAGTCATCGACTTCGCGGCCAGCTTCTTCAAAGCTCCAAACGCGGCCGCCACAAAAGGCAGACTCGGCCAAAAAAGGCCTGGCGCCTGCCCGCATTCGTGCGGCCGTGAAGGCTTGGTGGAGCGAGCGCGAATGGTCGGCAGGATGGCTCATGTCAGCGCTGCAGCAAGGTCACGGCACAGGCCGCTTCGTCAAAGCCAATCACGCCCCCGCCGTTTTCGGCCAAGGCGGTGTGTGCACCTGTGACTTGGCGCGCTCCGCATTCGCCGCGCAGTTGACCGGTTAATTCGTAAATCATCGACAAACCAGTGGCCCCCACAGGGTGGCCTTTGGAGACCAAACCGCCCGAGGTGTTGATGGGAATGCGCCCGCCCAAAGCGGTGGCGCCACTGCCCACAAATTCTCCACCTGCGCCTGTCTCGCAAAAACCCAGCATCTCGGCCTGGTAAATCTCGCAAAACGAGGTGGCGTCATGCACCTCGGCCACATCAATCTGCGAGGGCTGCACATCCGCAGCCGCGTAGGCCCGCTGGGCGGCCAAGCGAGACAAGCCAGGCTCGTCCAGCGCGCGGTACTTGCCGCCTGTGAGCACGCTGGCTTTGACCTGTACCGCGCGTTCACGGCTGGCCGCTGGCAGTGAACGCCAGACTTTTTCTGAACACAGCAAAGCGGCCGCAGCGCCATCGCCAATCGGCGAGCACATGGCGCGCGTCAAAGGCCAGCTGACAAGCCGGTCGGCCAGCACCTGCTCAGGGCTCAGTTCAAAGCGGTATTGGGCCTTGGGATTGAGCGCGCCCATGGCGTGGTTTTTGGACGCGGCAAACGCTATTTGAGCCTGGGTGGTGCCAAAGCGGCGCATGTGCCAGGCGGCTTGCATGGCGTAGGTGTCCATGAACAAGGTGCCGCTGGCGGCTTCGGGCTCAAAGGGCTTGCCCGCTTGCTCGCCTGCATCGCGGTAGTAATCCAGCCATTCCTGCCGATCGAACTGGTCAATGCCGCCTTCAAAAATCTCTTGGGTGCGCGCCGCATCGCCGGGCACAAAGGTTTTCTCCACGCCCATGGCCAGCGCCATGCCCACCTGGCCGGACAAAATGTCTTTATAGGCGCCGTGCAAGGCCATGGAGGCGGTGGCGCAGCCACCCTCCACGTTGATCAGGGGCACCCGCTCAGGAAACAGCCCCTCGCGCACCAAGGGCGTCATGCAGACCTGACCGCGGATGTTGCGCTGGCCAAAGGTACCCATGCCGCAGTTGCCAAACCAAGCCTGCTCAATGAGAGCGCCGTCACTCAGGCCCGCGTCATGCAGCACCTCCAGGTAGGCCTGGCGGGTCAGCGCCTTGAAGCTGGTGTCCGGCTGCTTGCCAAAGGGCGTGCAAGACACGCCAATGAGGTAGACCTTGTCCATGGGGTGTGCGTCTCCTTCAGGCCAACACCAGCGGCAGCTTTTTGGGGCCACGCATGACGAGGGCATCAATCCAATCGGGCTCATGGCTGCCAGCATGCAAACCCGGAAAGCGTGCCACCAGTTCGCCCAGGCAGACCTTGGCTTCCATGCGGGCCAGGGGGGCGCCCAAGCAAAAGTGAATGCCAAAACCAAAAGTCAGGTGCCGGTTGGGCGTGCGCCCCAGGTCCAGCTCGTGCGGCTGGCTAAAAAAGCGGGGGTCCCGGTTGGCCGCGTTGATCATGGCAAACAAGCGCTCGCCGGCGCGCAAGGTTTTGCCGCCCAGCTCATGGTCTTGCGCCACCACGCGGGCAATGCTGTTGCTTGGACCGTCGTAGCGCAAGAACTCCTCAACGGCCGAATCTATGAGCGCCGGCTCGGCATGCAGGCGTGCCAGCTGTTGCGGGTGCTCCAGCAAAGCCACCACGGCGCTGCCCAGCAAGTTGGTGGTGGTTTCGTGACCGCCAAACAAAAAGAGCATGCAGCAAGCCACCAGCTCGTCCTCGCTGAGCATGCCGCCTTCGTCGCGCGCCAGCACCATGCGGCTGATGGCGTCTTGGCCGGGCTGGCGGCGCCTGAGCGCGATCAGCTCGCGAAAGTAGGCCGACATGCGGTCTGCGCCGTCTCGCGCACGGGTGTATTTGTCTGCCTCGCCCTGCGCCGTGCCAATGAACAAGCGCAAGTCGTCAGACCAGGCCTTGATGGGCTTGAAGTCCTCGCGCGGCACGCCCAGCATGTCCAGGATCACAAAGGCCGGGAAAAGCTCGGCCACTTCTTTCATGAAATCAATCTCGCGCCCGGTGTCCACACCCTTCATGATGTGATCGAAGGCATCGCGAATGGCCGGTCCCATCTCGGCCACCGTGGCTGCCGAGATCACCGTGTTGAGCAGGCGGCGCAGCCGGGTGTGTTCGGGCGGCGCTTTGAACACCAACCAATGGTTGAGGTAGCGCATCACGCCACTCAAGATATCGCGGCGCTCGTCTTTGAGCGCGTCGTAAAAAGGGCGCAGGCGGTCCGAAGACACGCCCTGCCCCATGCAGACATGGCGCACGTCGTCGTAGCGGGTCAGGATCCAACTCTTGAGAGCGGGGCTCCAATGCACGGGGTCCTGGTCCTGCAGCTGTTCATACAGAGGAAAAGGATTGCGCCGGGTGCGCTCGTCCTTGGGGTCGTACACAGGCAGGTCGTGAAGCTGGGTCATGCGGTCAAAGGGAACAGGGTTTGAATTTTTTGTCATTCAACGCTAACAGCACTGCGCAGCGCCATCAATAGGGCATGCACTGCGTCCCCAAAGAGACAGCTCAAACAAGCGGGTAGCTTGCCCCCCGCAGCAGCACCTTGCCCTGGCGCCCATCCCTGGCTGCATGCGCCAGCGCCGCCGCCACCTCCGCCAGGTCATAAACCTGCTCCACCGCCATCTCCAGCGAGCCTTGGGCGGACAGGTTCATGAGCGCCGGGTAGACCTGCTTGCCCGCCTCCCTGTTTGCCGGATCGGCAAACCAGCGGGCCAGCCAAAAGCCGCTCATCTCCACGCCCCTGAACACCAGGTCGTGGGCTGCCATCTGGCTGGGCTGGCCGCTGAGCAGGCCGTAGACCACCAAACGGCCGCCTTCGGCCAGGCAAGCTGCCAAGGTGGCCGAGGCGCTGCCACCCACGGCATCGAGCCCCAGGGACACAGTGGCGCCACCGGTGATTTGCCTGGCCTGCGCCACCACAGCCGCCGCGTCACCGCCCTCGTCAACCAGCCAATGCTCGGCCGAGTCGCGGGGAACGGCGTCGGCGCGCCTGACGATGTTGAGCACCTTGAGGCCCAGGTGCGCAGCAATCTGGCGCACGCATTGGCCCACGGCCGAATTGGCCGCGTTTTGCACCACCCAATCTCCCTGCTGGAGCACCCGCTGGTGCTGGAGCAGCACCCAGGCTGTGGCCGGGTTGGCCGTCAGCATGGCTTGCTGCAGCACATCACCTTGGGCCGCCACCTGCACCAGCGCCCGGCGGTGCAGCACCCGCTCGTCGGCCCACAGGCCGCCCGCTCCCATGGGCAGCACGCGATCGCCCGCCTTCAAGTCGTCCACCCCCTGCCCCACCTCCAAAACCACGGCCACGCCTTCGTGGCCGGGCACATAGGGCAGTTCAGGCTTGACGCCATACAGGCCCTGCATCTGCAGCAAGTCGGCGGGCAACATGTTCATGGCCAGCATGCCAATGCGCACCTGCTTGGCGGCCAAAGGCAAACGGTCTTCAGTGCGAACGCGCAGCCGCTCAGACCAGGGCAGACCGGGCTGTGTGGAGGTGACTTCGATCACGCGGGGGGAGTCAGAAAGTGTGGCGGTCATGGGCAATCCATCAGGTGGGCAAAACAAGTTCAGTTTGGCAGGCTGCTAGGATTTTGATCCCCTCTGAGCCTTCACCCCATGCCGCTTTACCCTGATCAACCCGCCCCCTTACTGGACGACGCCATCACCTTGCGCCAGCTGGGCAGCATGCACATTGGCGGTCGCTCCGCGTCCCTGAGCGGCTTGCCTGCGCGCGACATCACCTACTCGCCAGGCGGCCCGGCGGTCAGCCTGGACCCCAATGGTGATTTCGAGATTGAGCAGATGTATGTGCAATTCGCCCAGTTGCTCAAGCCCCGGGCCAGCCACCCCTTGCTCATGATGCACGGCGGCGGCATGAGCGGTGTCACCTACGAGACCAAGCCCTGCAGGCGGCCGGGATGGCAGGCGTTTTTTCTGCGCGCCGGCCATGACGTGTGGCTGGCCGACGCCGTCGAGCGCGGCCGTGCCTCCTGGGCGCGCAGTCCAGAGTTCTTCCGCGGTGAAGCCGTGTTTCGCAGCAAGCAAGAAGCCTGGGAGCTGTTTCGCATGGGGCCGCCCGGCTCCTGGCACGCCGAGCCGTCCATGCGCCAAGCCCACGACCCCATGCGCTTTCCGGTGTCGGCTTTCGACAGGTTCATGAAGCAGTCTGTGCCCCGCTGGACCAGCAACGACGCGGCCACCCAGGCCGCCTACAACGAGCTGGCCCGACTGCACGGCCCTTTTGTGATCGTGGCCCACAGCCAAGGCTGCCACTTCGCTTTTCACATGGCCCTGGCCCACCCTGAGAAAGTGCGCGCCATCGTGGCGCTGGAGCCCTCGGGCTTGGCGCAGGTGCCCGATGCGCATTTGTCGCGCTTGAAGGCCATTCCCCATTTGTTTGTCTGGGGCGACCACCTGATGGGCCATCCCCTGTGGTCGCAGCTTGGTCCCAGGCTGCAGGCTTACAGACAGCGCCTGCAAGCGCAGGGCGTGCAGGTCGACGAGTGGGACCTGCCCGCCCTGGGCATTCGCGGCAACTCCCACATGCTGATGATGGACGACAACTCCGACGAATTGGCCGCCCACGTCCACCACTGGTTGCATGAGCAAGGGCTGTGTCAGGCTGACGATCAAGCGCCCAGCGCCTTGAGCTCGGCTTCGCTATAACCCAAGTCGCGCAGCACCTCGGCCGTGTGCTCGCCCAGGCGCGGCGGGTCCAGGCGCAGAGGCGGGCGCTGGCCGTCCATGGTCAGGGGCAGCAGGGGCGCTTTGGTCAGCCGCCCGTCGGGCAGGCGCAAGGGCGCCAAGCCGCCGGTGGCGTTGAGGTGGGGGTCGTCCATCAGGTCGTGCGGGCGCGTGATGGGCGCAAACGGCAGGCCGTGATGCTCAAACACGGCCGCCAATTCGGCCGCGCTTTGTGTGGCCAAGCGCTTGCGCAGCTGCGGCATCAGCCAGTCGCGGGCACGCACGCGGTCGTTGTTGCTGCGCAGGCGCTCGTCGGCGGCCCACTCGCTCAGGCCAAAGGCGGTGCAAAACAGCCGCCACTGCGTGTCGCTGACCACCGCCAAGAAAATTTGCTCGCCGCCTGCCACGGTGAACACGTCGTAAATCGCCCAGGCCGAAATGCGCGCGGGCATGGGCGCGGCGGGCTGGCCGGTGACGGCGAACTGCATCATGTGCTGGGCCATGAGGAAGACATTGTTTTCAAACAGCGCGCTTTGCACCTCCTGGCCGCGCCCGGTGTGCTCGCGCTGGGCCAGCGCGGCCATGGCGCCTATGGCGCCAAACATGCCGCCCATGATGTCGTTGACGCTGGTGCCCGCCCGCAAAGGGTCGCCTGGGCGGCCGGTCATGTAGGCCAGGCCGCCCATCATTTGCACCACCTCGTCCAGCGCGGTGCGGTGGTCGTAGGGGCCGGGCAAAAAGCCTTTGTGGCTGACGTAAATCAGCCTGGGGTTGAGCAGGCTGAGTGAGGCGAAATCAAGCCCAAGCTTGGCCATGGTGCCGGGCTTGAAGTTCTCGCTGAGCACATCTGCCGTGGCCACCAAGCGCAAGGCGGCCTCCAAGCCAGCAGGCGTGTGCAGGTCCAGCACCACGCTTTTTTTGTTGCGGTTGAACATGGGGAAAAAGCCCGAGCCCGAGCCCAGCAGGCGGCGCGAGTTGTCGCCCGCAAGCGGCTCGACCTTGATGACCTCGGCGCCCAGGTCGGCCAGCACCATGCCGCAGGTCGGCCCCATCACCATGTGGGTGAACTCCACCACGCGGATGCCTGCGTAGGGCAGTGGCGGGTGGCTTGCTATATCGGTCATGGCTGAATTTTTTAGCAGAATGAGGAGCTGAGTCGGGTGCTAAGACAGGGCTTAGTGTGGCACTGACTGAGAATTGTCCAAGAGCATCTCGCGCGCAGGGGCTGTGACAACCCACACCTGATTTTGGCAAACACCGAGTGAGGACATCGATTGCAATTCACCGCCCCAAAATCAGCGCCGAGCCCGCCACCGCCATGGCAGCCCCCAGCCAGGCGCCTAAAGCGGGCCTGCGCTGGTAAATCAACCACAACAGCGGCAACAGCAGCACGGGCGAGAGCGATGCAAAAATGGCCACCAAGTTGGCCTGGCCCTCACGCAGGGCCGCCAAAATAAGCGTCATGCCCAAAGCCATGGCCACGGCGGCGCTGGCGGCGGTGTTGCCCAAGATGCGGCGTGTCAGCGGCTGCTGCACGCGTGCAAGCTTCAAGCCTCCCCAAAGCAGCAGCAAGTGGGCGGCAAAGCTGGCCGTGGTGCGCACGGCTGAGGCGGCCACCGCGTCCACCCCGGTGGCCATGAGGGGCTTGATCATGAGCGTGGCCAGCGATTGGCACAGCGCCGCCAACACGCCCAAGGCCACACCCGAGCGCAGCGAGCCCCGGGTGAGCTCCCAAGCGTGGGCCTCGTCGGCGCGGCGGCCCCAGGCAATGGCCACCATCACGCCAGACACCAAGAGCCCGCTGCCCAACAAGGTCCAACCCCACAAAGTCTCGCCCAGAAACACCCAGGCAAAAAGGGCTGAAAACAAGGCGTGGGTGGCAAACAGCACGCCAGAGCGCCTGGGGCCCAAACGGTTCATGCAGGCAAACAGCGCCGTGTCACCAATGAAGATGCCCACCACGCCCGAGAGCACCAGCAGGCCCACGGCGGGGCTGCTCAAGCTGCGCCATTGGCCGGTATAAAGCGCCAAGGCCCACAAGAGGCTGAGCGCAAAAAACAAGCGCCAGCGTGTGAAGGCAAAAGCCCCCATGTGGCTGGAGGCCGTGGCCGAGAAAATACTCCCCACGGCCCAACACAGCGCGGCCAAGGCGGCCAAAAACTCAGGGCGCAAAGCTTAAGGACTCAGCTGCCAGCGATTTTCATGCGCTTGATGAGAATGGAGCCCACGGTTTTAGCGCCGTAGTTGTAGGTGTCCGCACCCACAGCGGCAATGCCCTGGAACATGTCTTTGAGGTTGCCCGCAATGGTGATTTCTTCCACCGGGAAGGCAATGCGGCCGTTTTCCACCCAAAAACCCGAGGCGCCGCGCGAGTAGTCACCAGTGACGTAGTTGACGCCTTGCCCCATGAGCTCGGTGACAAAAAGGCCCGTGCCCAGCTTGTCAAGCATGGCGTCCAAGTTGTCGCCAGGCCGGGTTTGGCGGCTGGTCATCACCAGGTTGTGCGAGCCACCGGCGTTGCCCGTGGTGCGCATGCCCAGCTTGCGGGCCGAGTAGGTGCCCAAAAAGTAGCCGCCCACCACACCGGCCTCCACGACCTGGCGAGCCTGGGTGACCACGCCCTCGTCGTCAAAGGGCGAGCTGCCCTTGCCTTTCATGACGTGCGGGTCTTCGCTGATGTTGATGTGCTTGGGGAACACGCGCTTGCCCAAAGAGTCCAGCAAAAAGCTTCTTTTACGGTAAAGCGCGCCTCCGCTGGTGGCGTGCACATAAGCGCCCAAGAGGCCGGCGGCCAAGGGCGACTCAAACAGCACCGGGCACTGCGTGGTGGCGATTTTGCGGCTGTTCAGGCGGGACAGCGCCCGCTCAGCGGCATAGCGACCCACGGCCTGGGCGCTGGCCAGTTCACGGGCGTCGCGCATGGAGCTGTACCAGGAGTCGCGCTGCATGTTGGCACCCTTGCCCGCAATGGGCGCCACCGACAAGCTGTGGCGCGACGACGCGTAGCCGCCGCGAAAGCCACGCGTGTGGGCGCTGAAAAAGTGGCTTTGCTGGGCCGACACGCCCGCCCCCTCGCTGTTGGTGATGCGCTTGTGGGTGGACAAAGCCGCGTGCTCACACTCCAGGGCCAAGGTGGCGGCTTGTTCGGCCGTCACCGCCCAGGGGTAAAAAAGGTCCAGCTCGGGGTGGTCTTGGGCAATGTCGGCCTCCTCGGGCAGGCCGGCCATGGGGTCGCTGGCGGTGAAGCGGGCAATGTCAAAAGCCGCCTGCACGGTTTGCTCAATGGCGGCGCGTGAAAAGTCGCTGGTCGAGGCATTGCCCCGCTGGTGGCCCAGGTAGACCGTGACGCCCAAGGACTTGTCGCGGTTGCGCTCTACGTTTTCAAGCTCGCCTTTGCGCACGCTGACCGACAGGCCGCAGCCCTCAGAGGCTTCGGCGCCCGCGTCGGTGGCGCCAATTTTTTTGGCGTGGGCCAGGGCGGTGTCGACAAGGTCTTCAAAAAAGTCACGGCTAAAACTGAAGCCGCTGTCAGCGGAAGTAGGTTTGGGGTTCACAAATAGAGCTCTTGAAGATGGACAACTATGATACCGACCCGATAGCCACACGCCCCGCGCACCCCACATGTCACGCAAACCCAAAAAAGGGTATTTCGTCAAAGGCCAATTTGTGGCCGAAGGCAGCGAGCTCGACCTGGAGCTCAAACGCGAGCTCAAAGGCGGGCTGGAGATCAGCAGAGGCGACCTCAAGCGCGAGAGCACCGAGCTCCAAGCCCTGGGCGAGCAGCTCATGGACCTGCGGGCCGGCTTGTTTACCGCCCTTCCCTTGTCAGACAAGCTGGTCGAAGCCATCAAAGACGCCAAACACATCACCAACTTTGAGGGCAAACGCCGCCAAATGCAGTTTGTGGGCAAGCTCATGCGCCAACTGGACGCTGACACCCTGCAAGCCGTGCGCGAGGCCCTGGACGTGCAGCGCCACGGCAGCGCCAAAGAAGCCGGTGCCCTGCACGAGGCCGAACTCTGGCGCGACCGCCTGGTGGCCGGTGACGAGGCCCTGGGCGAGTGGCTCAACTTGTACCCCGACACCGACGCCCAACAGCTGCGCGCCCTGGTGCGCCAGGCCCGCAAAGACGCCAAGCCCGAGAAACCGGGCGAAGCCCTGCGCCACGGCCGCGCCTACCGCGACATTTTTCAACTCGTCAAGGAGCACATGGCCCATGGCTGAACATGACAGCGTGCGCATAGGCATAGTTTCAGTGAGCGACCGCGCCTCCAGCGGCGTGTATGAAGACAAAGGCTTGCCTGCGCTCAAAGCCTGGCTGGGGACCGCCCTGCTCAACCCGCTTGAATTTGTAGAACGTTTGATCCCCGATGAACAAGCCCGCATCAGCCAGACCCTCATTGAACTGGTGGACGCTGGCTGCGCCTTGGTGCTGACCACAGGCGGCACGGGCCCGGCCCTGCGCGACGTGACGCCCGAGGCCACGCTGGCCGTGGCCCACAAGGAAATGCCCGGCTTTGGCGAGCAAATGCGCCAAATCAGCCTGAAGTTCGTGCCCACCGCCATTTTGTCGCGCCAAGTGGCGGTGGTGCGGGCGTCCAGCCTGATCATCAATCTGCCGGGGCAGCCCAAGTCCATTCAAGAAACGCTGGAAGGCTTGAAAGACGCGCAAGGCCTGAGCGTGGTGCCCGGCATCTTTGCCGCCGTGCCCTATTGCGTGGACCTGATAGGCGGGCCGTACATGGAAACCCGCGACGAGGTGTGCAAGGCTTTTAGGCCCAAAAATGCGGTCAGGCCGGTGCGCTGACGGCGATTTTGCTGGCTAAGCGTCATGGCCTCAGGCCGCGATTCGCTTGCAGGCAAGCTCCTACAGGGGGGCAGGTGTCTTTGTTCCGATGAACAATCAACTGCACAAAGAGCTTGTCTTTGAATTTGTAGGAGCTGGCCTGCCGGCGAATTTTCGCCTGAGGTGATGCCCGTGGTCAGGGAAGATTCGCTTGCAGGCAAGCTCCTACAGGGGAATGCGTGCCGCTGATCTGGTTGCTGTGGACTGCAGGCGCGAGACAAAGGACTTGCCTTTGAATTTGTAGGAGCTGGCCTGCCGGCGAATCGTGCCTGGAAGCAGCACACGCCCGGCTGGCAAACGCTCGCCCGGCTCACTTGCCCATCAACTCATTGAGCTTGTCGGCTTCAAAAGACTCTTTGCGCGCCGCGTCCGCAGGGACACAGTCTTTTTGGGCCTGAGAGAGCTTTTCAATGGCCTGCCAGAGCAAGGCAATTTGGTGCTCTTGCGAGGATGCGTTGTCGATCAGGCCGCGCATGGCCTGGGACACAGGATCGTCGTTTTGCGTCACCCCGTAGGCTGAAAACCCCATCTGGCTGGCGGCCTCTTCGCGTTTGACGTCGGCATCGGCCTGGATGATGCGGGCCGGGTTGCCTACTGCGGTTGCCCCTGCAGGCACGGGCTTGACCACCACGGCGTTGGAGCCGACGCGGGCGCCGTCGCCCACCGTGAAGCCGCCCAAGACCTGCGCGCCCGCGCCCACCACCACGTTTTTACCCAAGGTGGGATGGCGTTTGGCGCCTTTGTAGAGCGAGGTGCCGCCCAGGGTGACGCCTTGGTAAATGGTGCAGCCGTCGCCAATGATGGCCGTCTCGCCCACCACCACGCCCATGGCGTGGTCAAAAAACACACGCTCGCCAATGGTGGCGCCTGGGTGGATTTCAATGCCGGTGAGAAAGCGCGTGAGGTGCGAGACAAAGCGGCCCAACCACTTGAGACCGTGCGTCCAGCACCAGTGCGCCAGCCTGTGCAACACGATGGCGTGCAGGCCGGGGTAGCAGGTGAGCACCTCCCAGGCCGTGCGGGCGGCAGGATCGCGCTCAAGAATGCACTGAATATCGGAGCGAAGGCGGGTGAACATAAGCTGACAAGTCTAGCTGTCTGCCTTCAAACTTGCAGGGGGCTCAGTGCCTTTGGCCGAGGCGGCCATGGCCCGGGCGATGCCGCGCAAAATGTGAATTTCTTCTTGCGTGACTTGCGCGCGATTGAACAGCTGATTGAGCCGGGGCATGAGCTTTTTGGGCGCAGCAGGGTTCAAAAAACCAATGCCCACCAACGCGCCCTCCAAGTGGTCCAGCATGGCGGCCACTTGGGCGGCGTCGGCCAAGCGCGCTTCATCTGGGCCATGCGCTGCACCCGTGGCCACCGCATGGCCGCCCAGGGCCTCGCGCCAGTCGTAGGCAATGAGCTGCACAGCCGCCGCAATGTTGAGCGAGCCGTAATCAGGCGCCGTGGGAATGCTCAGGCAGGCGTGGCTGCGGTACACGTCTTCGTTGCGCATGCCAAAGCGCTCTGAGCCAAACAAAAAAGCCACGCCTTCTTGCGCCACAGGGGCGGCCAGCAGCTGCGCAAAGTGCGCGCGCGGGGCCAAGGTGGGCGGGCCAAAGTCACGTGGCGTCATGGCGGTGGCGCACACATGGCTCATGCCGTCCAGCGCATCGCTCAAGCTGGCCACCACCCGGGCGCGGGCCAGCACATCGGTGGCGCCGCTGGCACGGTCCAGGGCCTCGGGGCGGCTGAGCACATCAGCCCAACGCGGGGCGACCAGCACCAGGTCGTCAAAGCCCATGACCTTCATGGCCCGGGCCACGGCGCCCACATTGCCGGCGTGGCTGGTGTGGATCAGGACAAAGCGGGTGTGCATGGGCGGGGCAAGAGCATCTGAGTTCTCATTGTCGCTTCTGAAAAACTGATGCTCGGGCGACGCAATCGCTTGCAGAACTGACGCTTAGCGAGCGCAGGGCTCAGATCATCAGACGACGTGAACATTTGCCTTGGATGAGCAAAACTTGCGGTTCACGAAGCTTTGCGGGTTTTTATACAAACCAAGTCAAAACAAAAAGGGGCGGTGCAACCTAGGCAGGCATTCAATTCATTAACGAATGTCTGTCAAAAAAACGCTCAGACATGCCTACACCGTCAGCGCGTTGACGCGATTGTTCAAAAACCGCACTGCTGAGAGCACCGTGAGCGCCGAGGTTTTGGGGTTGTCTGCCAGCGGCTTGCCTTGCATGCGCAAGATCATGTGGCCAAACTCGCCGTGCAGTTCCATCTCATGGATGTTGTCGGTGACCGTGGGGTCGGCGACCAGGCGCACCTGTGTGGCGTCTAGGCCCAGACCGGCGAATGACAAGGTGGCCGCTACATTGGCATTTTTGGGGTAAAGACGCGCTGCTTCGCGAGCCGAGGCCTGCAAGATCACCGTGGGCTCGGTGATTTGGCGCAGGTCAAAAGCCTGCTCGGCAGGTGTACCCAGCCAACTCAGCGGTGGTTTGCGGCCGGTGTAACTCACCGCGCTCAAGCCTGCCAAACGGGCCGCGGCCAGAGCGTCTATGCCCCCTATGGCGCCTGACAGCAGGTGCACCTGGGTGGCACCGAGCTGGGCCGCATCAGCCAGCTGTTCAGGCAAGCCAGGCTCGGCCAGTGCGCCTACCGAAAGTACGGCGCACTCGGTGCCGCGGGCCAAGGCGGGCAAAACGTGCGCGATCAAGGCGCTGTGGCCTGCGCATTCCAGCAGTAAGCTGGCCTCTTCAGGCACGCGGCTGTGCACATGCACGCCAGACCCCAGTTCGGCCTGCAAGAGGGCCTGCTGGTCGGGCCTGACCACAATGTGGGTGATGCGCACCGCCGACTGTGCAGCCATACGCCGGTAGACGGAACGGCCGATGGCGCCGAAACCCAAAAGAGTCACTGCTTGTGTTTTGCCAGACATGGTCTTGGTTTTTCTTAAAAATAATCGAGTGCATTTAAAACTTGCTTGAACAGGCCAATGCGTCCATTGCCACAATTTCGCAAACGCTGCTAAATTAAGCACTTGCCCCAAAGTTTCTGAGCTCAAACAAGTCCCTGAGCTGAAAACAACGAAGATCTGAAACCGATTTTCAATTCGATTTACCGCTCACTTTTGCTGCACGACACTGTAAATGACGTAGCAAACGTCTTTTCTGCCGCACTGGCCTGCGTTCGAGCCTATCCGAGCGCCTGTTTGCGCTGAGCCTGAGCCGGTAAAATCGAGAACATTGTTCTGCCCGCCGGTTTCCGCTGCGGCAGCCTCCCCCTGCTCTTTACTCAGCTCCAATGTCCAGCAATCTCCACCCTATGCTCAACGTGGCCATCAAGGCTGCGCGCGCCGCCGGCGCCATCATCAACCGGGCGGCCCTCGATGTGGAATCTGTCCGCGTCTCGGCCAAGCAAACCAACGATTTCGTGACCGAAATCGACCAGGCGGCCGAGGCCATCATCATTGAAACCTTGCTCACGGCCTACCCCGGGCACGGCATCTTGGCCGAGGAATCGGGCAGCGAACACGGTGCCCAGGACTCGGAGTTTGTCTGGATCATTGACCCGCTGGACGGCACCACCAACTTCATTCACGGCTTTCCGGTGTACTGCGTGAGCATTGCACTGGCCGTGCGCGGCAAGGTCGAGCAGGCCGTGGTGTACGACCCCACCCGCAACGACTTGTTTTGCGCCACCAAAGGCCGGGGCGCCTACCTCAATGACAGGCGCATCCGCGTGGCCAAGCGCAACCAGCTCAAGGACTGCCTGATCTCCACCGGCTTTCCTTACCGCCCGGGCGACAGGCTCAAGAGCTACCTGAACATGCTCGGCGAGGTCATGAGCCAGTGCGCGGGCGTGCGCCGCCCAGGCGCCGCCGCGCTCGACTTGGCCTACGTGGCTGCCGGCTATGCAGACGGCTTTTTTGAAACGGGCCTGAAAGTCTGGGACGTGGCGGCCGGCTCGCTGTTGGTGACCGAAGCAGGCGGCCTGGTGGGCAACTTCACGGGTGACGCCGACTTCATGGAACAAAGCGAATGCGTGGCGGGCAACCCCCGCATTTACGCGCAGCTGGTCAATTCGCTCCACAAGTACAGCAAGTTTGCCGGTGCTGGCGACAAGGCCTTGGTGCGGCAATCGCTGCAAGAGGGCAGCCAGGCGCCAGACGAAGCAGCGACTGAAGACCAAGCCGCCACAGCCAGCAAACCCAAACTCCACATCAAAGCACGCCAAACCAAGCCCAGGCCAGGCGCAGCCGCGGGTGGTGATGCACCGTTTTAAGCCTTAAATCGAGCATGGGCTGAGCGCCCATCCGCCCTGCCCTGCAACCATGCACGCCGCCCCCTTGCTGACTGACCTGCCCGTGCTCACCGACCAGGAATGCGCTTTGTGGACGGCGCAGGTGATGGCGCTGCGCCCGCACTGGACACGGCGTGATGCGAACTTGCCCTTTTACACCTTGGGACTGGCGGCCTACCTCGATGCCGTCAAGGCAGACCCGCTCTTGGGCGGCCAACAGGCCTACCACCACAAGGTGCTGCGCCAACAAAATAACAAGCTGCTGCAGGCCCACTTTGCGCCCTTGCTTGAGCGCTGCTGCCAGGTGCTGGCGCAATGGTCGGGGCAGCCTGCCAATTGTGTGGGTGAGCAAGCGGCCCTGCCTGGCTTTCACATCCACCTGCCTCACCCTGTGTTTTCAAAAGCGGTGGCCAGCCGGCACGTGGACCTGCAGTTCAAACAGGTCTTTGGCCTGACTCAGCCCGACCCGGCCCAGGTGCTCACGCTGACCCTGCCCGTGTCCATGCCCACAGGCGCAGGCTTGAACCTGTGGCCGGGGCCAGAGCCTGTGTTTCACCCCTACCATCTTGGACAATTGACGCTGCACACCGGCTTGGTGCCGCACCAGGCGGTGCTGCACCCCACAAGCGAGCCGGTGCCCCGCATCATGCTGCAGTGCCACGCGCTCTTGCAGCGAGGAGCCTGGGGCCTTTACTGGTAACTTTTGAGCGAATTGACTTTAAACACCATGAACACTCACATCATCCCCACCGAAGAACCGCCGTTTTGGGACGACACCCTGCACCTGGTGCCCTGGGCGCAGGATGTGCTTGCCAAGGCGGCCGACATCCGGGAGGAAATTCTGCGATTCATTCCGCAGTTTCGGCCTTTCATGCCCTACCCCAAGTACGCCAACCTGTACAACAACACCTGGGACGCGTTTCCTCTGTCGGTGTTTCAGGGCGAGCACATTGAGCTGTCCAAAGAAAAGCTGGCGGTCAACATGGCGCCCCTGATCAGCATGTTTCGAAGCAAGCTGCCGGTGAGCTCCAGCACCATCGCACCGCTGGAGAGCGAAGGGCATTTGCGCAATGTGTTTGTCAGCCGCTTGATCCCAGGCTCGGTGATCAACCCGCACCGGGGCTGGACGCCGGACTACCTGCGCATCCACCTTTGTTTGGTGGAAGACCCGGCCTGCCGCATCACGGTGGGGCCGGTCACGCGAACTTGGCAGACGGGCCAGTTCTTGGCCTTCAAAGACGGCGGGCCGCACCTGCACAGCGTAGTGCACGAGGGCCAGCATGAGCGCATTATTTTGTCCTACGACCTCAGCTTGAACTACCTCAAGCAATTCATCCCGGCGCTGAGCTGAGCGGAAAGCGGGGCCAGTCGCGCGCCTGGTCCAACAGCGCTTGGTGCGGCTGGCGGCTGATGTGGCGCTGCAGCACCCGGTTGCGCGCAAAGTCTTCACGCAACAGTGCAATTTGCACCAAGTCCTCGTAGCTGCCCCTGGCCTCGTTCCACACGGCCTGGCGCAACAGACCTTCGCGCTGAAAACCAAGCCTTTCTTGCTGCTCGGCCACCGCCTGGTTGCTGGCGTAAATCAGTCCCTGCACCTTGTTCAGGCCCAGGCAATGAAAAGCAAACAGCAAGGTGGCGCAGTAGGCGTCGCCCACCAAAAAAGAATGGTCGTGGGCGGGCAGCAGTCCCATGATGTGCTCGGCCGTGCGGTTGCGAAAGTTGATGTTCACAAACATGGCCAAACCCACGGGCTGCTCGCCCTTGAACACCACCCACTGAATGCTGCGGCTGTCGGGCAACAAGGCGGTTTGGTCCTGGGTCAGGGCTTGGAGCAGGTCGCGGGGGGTGAGCGCCTCGGGAATGTGCTTGAGCTTGGCTGAAAACTCCCGATTGAGCACCACCGACCAGACAAACTCAAAGTGCTCGGGTGCGCGCCGCTCCAGCCGTATGCCGCCAAAGTCCAGCGGCTGCCACCACAGCACATCGTGCCAGTCCACCAGCTCTTGCATGCCCGAGTGGTCGGGGTGGCGCAGGCGCAGCATGTGCAGCGCTTGGCGCGCAGCATCCAGGCCTTTTTGCAGACGCAGCCGGGCCAGCCAGTCGCGCACCCCAGGCATGTCAGGGGCGACGGTGGTCTCAAAAGCCTCGCTCATGCGCCGCCGCTCGGTGCAGGCTGAGGTTTTTGCGCCAATTCAGGCGGCGACTCAGCCACACTTTGGCGCAGCAAGGCCGCGTCCAAACGCTGGCCAACTTGGTCGCGCGATATTTTCAGCACGTTCATGCGCATGGCCGTTTGTTCGAGCTCGGCGTCTATGAACGCCAGGTAACGCAGGTGGCCCTTGGCTTCCTCGTTCAGGGTGTCGAACTCGTAGGCCAGACCGTTGATTTTGATGAGCGGCATAAAAGATGGTCTTGGTTGGGTTTATTCAGAAAACGACAGCTGGCTGGCGGTTTTGCGCTCGCGCTCGGCCAGCCGCTTGCGCTGCGAGGCCGCCTTCCACTGTGTGATGGTTTGGGCCAACCACACCAGAGGCGGCAGCGCCCAGCGGTTAAGCAAGAGCGGCGTGAGCACAGGCACCAAGCGCACATAGAGCTTGCCCAGGCCCTGCACCAACAGCTCGTCATACAGGCACACAAAGCCGGCGGCGGCACCAGGCGCACCCTGACGGCCCGAGCGGCCGTAGAGCTGCCACTCGATGCGGCTGGCCTCGTGGGGCTCGAACATCAGCACCTGCAAGCCGCCCTGGGCCGCCACCTCGGTCGGCACCATGATGTCGGTGCCGCGCCCGGCCATGTTGGTCGACACCGTGACCGCGCCCCACTGGCCGGCGCGCTCGACGATACGCGCTTCGTCGGCGTGGTGCTTGGCATTGAGCACCTGGTGGGGCACCTGGCGCAGAGCCAGCACCTGCGCCAGGCGCTCGGTGTCGGCCAGCTTGCGCGTGCCCACCAGCACCGGCAAGCCACGCTCATGGCAGACCAGCAATTCATCAATCAAGGCCTGCATGCGCTGGTCTGCTTGTGCAAAAGGCCGCCAAGGCGCAATGCGCAGGCGGCTGGGCACACGTGGGGCCACCGCCACCACCTCCACGCCATAGGTCTGGCGCAGCTCGCCATGAATGCCTTGCAAGGTGCCGCTGGCGCCGCACAGGCGGTGGTAGCGGTTGAAAAACACCTGAAAAGTCATGCGCGCCGATGTTTTGGGCGGGCTGCTCAGCTCCAGCCCCTGCATGGCCTCAATGGCCTGGTGGATGCCGTGGCTCCACGAGCGCCCGGCCATGACGCGGCCGCTTTTCTCATCCACAATGACCACCTTGCCCTCTTCGTCAACGAGGTAGTGGCGGTCACGCAGGTACACATACTTGGCCATGATGGACAGCGACACCATGCCTTGCGAGCGCTCAGGAAAGCGCCAAAAAGGCGGCAACATGAAGGCCATGTCATCGATGCGCTTTTTGCCCGCCTCGGTGTAGCGGATGTCGGTCACGGGCTCGGTCTTGACCACGTAGTCCACATCGGGCTGCAGGTTCTCAAAAATCTTTTTGCCCGCCAGCACCGCCTCGATCAGCATGGGGTTGTCGTCGGCCGACGAAATGATGAGCGGCGTGGTGGCCTCGTCAATCAGCACACTGTCGGCCTCGTCCACAATCGCCACCCACAGCCCGCGGCCCACCGGGCGCGACTGCTGGCTGCTCCGCTTCATCTCCCACAGCCGCCTGCCCATGGGGTCTTTGGCGCCACCCAGCAGCAGGTCATCGCGCAGGTGGTCGGCCAGCAACTGCTTGCCGGTGGCGTACACCACCTCGGCGGCGTAGCCTGCGGCCAGGGCCTCAGGCGGGGTGTCGCTGGTCACAGACAGCGCGCGCCAGCCGGCCTGGGCCAACAAAGGCGCCATCAGTTCGGCATCGCGCGCGGCCAGGTAGTCGTTGGAAGTGATCACATGGCAGGGCCGGTCGGCGCTGGCATAGAGCGCCGCCGTGAGACCAATGGCCAAGGTTTTGCCTTCCCCGGGGGCCAGTTGCACCAGGTGACCGTTGTGCATTTCCAGTGCGGCGCGAATTTGCGTGTCGTGGGCTTTCAAACCCAGCACCCGCTGGGCACTGGCGCACCACAGCCCCAGCAGTTGGGCGCGCAACTCAAACCACTCGCGCCGCTCAGGCCCAGCCTCGGGCACGAGCGCGCCAGCAAAGCGCAGGCGCTGCGACAGTTGCTTGAGCGCCTCAGGCAGCGCCTGCTCTGACAAGCTTTGCGCTTGCTCGGCGCTGCGCTTGACGCGCTGGACATCGGCCTCGGTTTGTTGGGTGGCTGCACCACTCAGGCGCCGCCAACGCTCGCGCCAAATCGGCAGCCAGGCCCGCTCGGCCAGCAGGCCACGGGGCGGGTGCCACGCTTCACGGCGAAGACCTGCATCTGAACTCATGCCAGGCTCATCCCAGACGGTAGCGTTTTTGCACCAACTGGCGCATGGACTCGTCAATGAGGTCGTAAAGCGAGCGCGGTGGCAGCGTCAGCCGCAGCAGGCCACGCTGGCCATGGGCCAGCACCACATTGGCCGCAGAGTCGGGCTTGAGGGTCAGGCGCACTTCAAAAAACTCCTCGGCGGCTTTTTCGCCCTTGGCGTCTTGGTTGGACACCGCCAAGTCGCCACCGCCCATCCAGCCCAGCGCGGCCGAGGGCAGGCGGTCGAGTTGATAAGGCAGCAGCACCACGCGCTCGACCTCAATCAAATGATCGGCTTGGCCCAGCACGCGCAAGTTGATCTCGCCCACGGGCGAGGCAAACAACTCGCGGGCGCTCTCTTGCGAGACCACCGCCACAAATTGATAACCCTGTGAGGGGTCCAGCACATGGCCGACCTCGGTGCCCTGGCCCAGCCAAGCGCCTTGGCGCTCGGCGCCTTCGAGCGCCACGTAGCGGCCCTCGTGCGGGGCGCGCAGCACGGCCTTGGCCAGCCGGCTTTTGAGCTCAAGCAACCGCTGCTCCTTGGCCAGGCGCTGCTCGACCAGGGGCTGCGTATCCACAGCCTGGCGCGCAAGTGAGGCGCGCTCCATGGCCAGTAACTCATCGCGCTCGCGCAGGGTCTGCTCCATGTCCAGCTTGAGCGTGGTGGCGTCAAACCACATCAGCGGGGTGCCCGCGGCCACCGTTTGGCCCTGGCCAAGCACAGCCCGCTCCAAGCGCCCATCGAGCGGCGCATAAAGCACAGAAAAGCGGCTCATTTGCACCACGCCCTGGGCCGTGATGGAATGCGGCCAAGGCACAGCAAACACCAGCAAGGCGGCAGCTCCGAGCAAGCCGCCCGCGCCACTCCAGGCGCGCCAGCGGTGGGCCTGCACTTGGGAGCCCAACAAATGCTTGAGTCCCTTCCAGGCCGGCGCCCACAGCAGCATGTAAAACGTGAGCACCAGCATGACCAACCCCAGGCCCAGCCACATGTCCATCACAAAAAGCACAATGGCGTAAGACACGATCAGTCTGTACACCAAGCTCACCGGGGCATAGAGCAAAAACCATTTGCGCTCGCTGGGCACGTCCACCGGCGAGCGCGCCGCATGGCTGCCCAGCAGGTAGCGGTCGGCCAAAAAGAACCAGTACTGCTGGGACTTTTGGTAAAAGTTCGGAATGTCCAGTGCGTCGGCCAACACGTAGTAGGCGTCAAAGCGCAGCAAAGGGTTGCCGTTAAACAGCAAGCTGGAGACCGAGCCAATCAACATCACGTTAAAGGCCAGGCTGTTGACCAGGCCAGGCCCAGTGGCCGCCCACACCAAAGCGCCCAGACCCGCCATGAACAAATCGGCCAACATTCCGGCCGAGCTCACCATCATGCGGTGGCGCTTGTCGGGAAAGGCCCAGGTGGCCGTGGTGTCCACATAAGGCAGCGGCGTGGTCACCAAAAACATCAGGCCAAAAGTGTGAACGCTGCCGCCATAGCGCTTGCACACCAGGCCGTGGCACATCTCGTGAATCACCTTCATCACGGCCATGCTCAAGTAAAGCCATGGCAAATTGGCCCATGCAAATGCGCCCTGGGCGCGGTCGCCCACCAGGTGCCATTGGCCAATCACGGCTGACGCACCGGCCAAGCCGACAGCCAACCACACCAGCACCATCAGCCAGGTGGGAATGGCCCGCAGGCTCTTGTCCATGGCCGTCAGAGTGTCGTCCGGATCCCAAATGGGCATGCGAAAGTACAGAAAAGACATGAGCTTGCCGCGCAGCTCTTTGCCGCGAACTTCGCTGGCGCGGCGGTCGATTTCAATGCTGTTGGAGCCGTCACTGAAGTGCAGCAAGTTAGACACGTGCAGCTGGCTCAGCAGCTGCACCACCTCTTCTTGGCCGGGCGCGCGCTGGGGGTGAGCGCGCAAATACGCCTGCCAGGCCAGGTCCACCGTGACGCCTTGGTGCAGCGTCAGCAAAAACGCATGGGCCTCGGGCGTGATGCGGAAAAACCGATGGGCAAAGACGTCTTCCAGCACCACCCACGGCTGGCCCCGGTAACTCTGGCGGCTGGTGCGCACGCCAGGCAGCAAGCTCACCCGTGCCTCGGCGATGCGGTACCAAGCGTCACTGTAAATGGCTCCAGACATGGCGCTTAAAAGGTGTGAGCGCGCGGCAGACCCGCGCGCTCAAGTAGAGAAAAAATCGCCATGACCCAGTCCTGCCTTACCACCACAACCACAGCCTGAGCTTGTCAATGGTGCGGTGAAACAAGACCCAGGAGATGTTGCGCGTTCCCGCATCAATCTTGGCCAAACCGGTCATGCCTGGGCGCCACCAGGGGGCCACGGGGTCCAAAATCTGCGCCTTGAGCACAAACTGGTTACCCTCCTCGCCCTTGACTTGGGCCATGGGCACAAAGCTCGAAACCTTGAGGCGAATGGGCTGGTCAGGCTGACTCAGCAGCAGCAATTCGGCCTGGGCATCGCTGCGCAAATCACGGATGGCATGCTCGGGCACCTGCAGCACCACATACAAATCGCGCACCTGGGCAATGCGAAACAGCTTGTCGCCGCGCTTGACCGAGGAGCCCAGCAGGTTGCGCCGCTCGCCCTCGACCACCACGCCGTCAAAAGGCGCTTCGGTGCGCGACTGCTGCAAAAAGTAAGCCACACGTTTGAGCCTGGCCTCAGACTGCACCCGGCGGGCTTGGGCCACCAGCATCTCGGCCAAGGCGCCGCCGGCGCGGGCTTTGTCTTCTTCAGAAGCGTAGCGCTGAATCTCTGAGAGCACCTCGGCTTGCTGCTGCTGCAAGTCGGTGGTGTCCAGCCGCGTCAAAGGCTGGCCTTTTTTGACGGTATCGCCCACATCGACCAGCACGTCGAGCAGCCGGCCGTCGTTTTGCGAGGTGATCAGGCGGGTGCTGTCAGTGATCAGTTGGGCGCTGGCCTCCACCCGGTAGGGCACTTGAACAAAGAGCATGACCAGCAGCAGCACAGACGCGAGCAAGGTGCCGAACTTCAACCAAGGCCGACCGGGGCCGACATACAACTCCAGCCGGGCCAGGGTGGACTGGCGCAGGCGCTGAAAGACATTGGCATCGCGCCAGCGTCTGTCGGCCAAGCGCGGGCAGACCATCTCCAGCATCAGCAAAGCCTGGTTGACTGAATCTTGCGGCAAGGGCTGGTTGTCGCTGACTGTAATCAGCACCGCCTGCGCTTGGCCAGATCCGTCACGCATGGGCAAGCTGGTGACATGGTGCATGCCTTCCAGGCTGTCGAGCAGGGCCTGGTGGCCGGGCGGGCCTGCGGGTGCCTGAAATCCTTGAACGCCATCGCCTTCTCCAGCGCTTGGAGCCTCCTGATGCTGACCCAAAGCAATCACCTGGTCGGTGGACAGCACCTCGCTGGCGGCCGTCTCCAAGGCAGACACCAGGCGCGAGGTTTTCTCAAACTTGTCAATGTGGCTGATGGCCAGCACCTGGGCCTGGCCCGCCACCCGCCAGCACAGCACCGCCTGGCGCAGGCCCAGGGTGCGCACCGCGCCATTGACCAAAGTGAGCGCGGCCGCGCCAAAGCGGGGGGCCTGCAGCACCTCGGTGGCCAGGCCCAGCATGTCAAGCAAGGCGCTGGGGGCCGGCTGGCCGGGCACGGTGGCCACCGCCTGCACTTGCGGCGCCGAGGGGCGCAGATCTTTGACCAACAAGGCCCGCACCAAGGCTTCCTTGAGGTGGGCGCGGTCGCGCTCGGGCAGGCTCAGCAGCAAGGCGCGGGGCGCAGCGTCAAGCAGGCGCACCAGCAGCATCACGGCACCCAGGCCGTCGTTTTTGCGGTAAAGCTCATGGCTGTAGCCCTGGGCGCCACTGGCCTGCCAGCGAGCGGCCGTGAACTGCGCAGCCAAGGCATGCAGGTCTTCGGCCGATCCGGCATAGCCCAAGCGCGGGGCCTGCTCAGCCGGTGCGCCCTCATCCAGTCCCGAGGCGTCCACCACCATAGCGGCATCGGTGCGGCACAGAGCCTGCACCAGGTCGGCGTACTGGGCGTAAAAATCAGGCTCGCGCGGCGAGGCCAAAAGCTCCAGCAGCGAGTCAATCAGCTCGGCCGGCTGGCGGGGGCGCACAGCCGCGCCATTGTTTTGCTCATTCATGGGTGGTGGGCTCTGGACTCATGACGAGGCGGCCACGCCGCGAATCACGGCCTTGGCCCCAGGCCGAATGCGGCCGTTGGGGTTGGCAAAGCGAATGCGCACGTCCACCAGGCCACTGGCGCTGTCGGCCAGGGGCGAGACAAAGTTCACCAGGCCCGTTGCTTGCACCTGGGCAGAGCCCGCTTCAAAGCGGGCGGCCACGCGTGCGCCCTCCCGAAAACTAGCCGCGGCGGCTTGCGGCAGGTTCAGCCGCAACTCCACTTGGGAAATGTCGGCCAGCCGCATCAGCACGTCACCGGGTTTGGCCCACTCGCCCACTTGCATGGGCACGTCCACGACCACACCAGCCATGGGGGCACGCACGGTGCGTTGCTGCAACTCCAGTTGGGCCTGCTCGTGCTCCACACGCTCGCGGGCTTTTTGCGCCACCAACTGCTGCAGCCGGCCCTCGGCAGACACCTTTTCAATGCGCGCCTTGATCAGCTCCTCCCTGGACACCGACTGGCTTTTGTTGGCCACCACCTCGGTCATTTGCAGCAAATCAGCCAACGCGGCCAGCCTAGAGCGGGCGGTTTGCAGCTCGCTGTCGTCGTCCAGCAGCACCGCGCGGCGGCGCAGCTCCACCTGCTGGGAAGCGCTGTCGAGCTCGAGCAGCACATCGCCGGGCTTGACCGCATGGCCAGGCCGCACGCTGATGTTCTGCACCAGCCCAGCGACCGAGGCGCTGACCTTCACATCACTCACCGGAAAGGCCAGGCCCACCCAATCAGCAGCTTGCACAGACACGGCCGCACTGAGCACAGCAGGAAGCATCGCAGCTTGAAGCCAGGTGCGGGGATAAAACAAAAGGTTCATGGCAATAAGGGCAAGGGGGTGTCTATGCCGTAGGCCGACAGCAAAGTGCCGTCAGCCAACAGCAGGGCCAGGCGGGCGGTTTCAAGGCGGCCCTGGGCGTCGGCCGCGCGTATGCGCGACTCCAGCAGTTCTTGTTCAGCCTGCAACAAATTGCCCAGCAAACCCAGTCCGGCGTCAAAGCGCTGGCGCTCGTCGTCCAGCAGGGCCTGGCGGGTTTGCACTTCACGGCCGGTGAGATCTGTCTCGCGCAGCAGCTGGTCGCGGGCCATGAGCTTGGCCCGCCTGTCGTTTAGAAAGGCTTGCCGGATGGCAGCAATTTCCGTGTCCGACTGCTCCACCCGCCTGGCCTGGGCCACCATCTGCGACGCGGCCTTGCGGTTGCCTTGCGCACCGAGCTCGATGTTCAAACCCACAAACCACTCGGGGTAATCGCCGTCTTTGACAGTGCTCCAAGCGGTTCGGGTTTTGGCGTTGGCGAGACCCCCTTGGGTGTAGGACATCACCAGGTCCACCGCCGGGCGGCGCTGGTTGCTGGCAAAAGCCAGGCGCAACTCGCCCTGGCGCTTGCGCAGCATGGCCACTTGGTAAGGCGACCACTGCGCCAGCGCTTCATCGACGGTGGTTGCTGCGACGTTGGGCGAGACACTTTGACCGTCAAGCTGCAAGCCCGGCAGCAAAGCGGCGTCGAGGTCCAGGCTGCTGAGCAGGCGCAGCTTGAGCTCGTCGCGGGTTTGCACGGCGCGGCCCAGATCGGCCTCGCGGGCCAGCAGCACACGGGCGAGCTCCAAGTTGGCGCGGGGCGCGAGTTTGCCGGCCTCCACACGCACGCGCGCGTCTTGCACCAAGGACTCGGTGCCGGCCAGCAACTGCTCGCGCCAGCGTGTGGCTTGGCTGGCCACCTCGGTTTGCCAAAACAGCGACAAGCCCTCGGCCAGCACCTTGTTCAGCTGCTGCAGGTACTGCCACTGGGTCACCAGGGACTCAATTTCAGAGACGCGCTTGTCGGTCTCGGTCACGCCCACACCGGCCCCCCGCAGCAAGGGCTGCTTGAAAGACAGCACAAGGCCGGAGTTGATCTCCAGGGTCACTGGCGGGGCGCTTTTGGCCAGCACATTGCTTGAGCGCTGGGCTTGGCGCGCGCTCACACTGAACTCGCCGCCCAAGGGAATGCGCTGGCGCACGCCGCCTTCAATCGTGCGGCCGTCTTCGTCAAGCATGTTGTCTTGCTGGACAAAGATATTGCTGCTCTTTTCCTCGGTGGTGCGTTGGCGCTCAATGCTGCTTCGCTTGGCCGACGCAAACAAAACAGGCTCGTACAGCGCCGCCTCGGCCGCCGCGAGCGACGCCCCAATGGACACCGATTCACGGCCGTAAGCGAGCTCCAGGTTGCGCACCGTGAGTGCTTGCGCCAAGGTGCGCGGGGTCAAGGGCGCACGCAGGGTCGCAAGCGTCTCGGGTGGGGCTGCAGCGGGCTGAACGGGAGCGGGCTGAACTGCAGCGGGCTGAACTGTGACGGGCTGAACTGTGACGGGCTGAACTGCGATGAGCTGAACTGCGTTGGGCTGCGCAGCGGCGGCTGAAGTGACGGCGGCCACATCTTGCGCACATGCCCCGACATAAAAACCTGCGACAGCCACCCACAAAAGGCCCGCCAGCGCGCTGCCCAAAGGCTGCACCGCACGGGGCCTGGACTCAGGAGGATGCATCGCTGCGGCGCTTGCGAGCGGCGGGCTTGGCGGGCACGGCTTCCTGCGCAGCGGGCTCCACGGTTTCTGGGGATGCCGGCTCGGCGGCTGGCGCAGCCTCAGCAGCAGTGGCTGTGGCGGCAGCAGCGCCGGTTTTGGCCTTGCTCAGCTGCACCAAGCGCTCGATTTGCGGCAGCGACATCAGGTGCGCGTACATGGCAGGCAAAAAGCCTTTGGCCCGCACTTCAAGGAACAAGGCGTCTGAAAAAGCGTTCAAGCGCTCTTCGTTGATGACGTAGCAGCCCGTGATGTTGCGCGCCTGCGCGGTCGCGTTCACGCGCATGTTCAAAGGCGTCAGCAAGTTGTTACTCAGCAAAAAATGGCTGAACTGCTGGGTCAGCATGTCCATTTGCTGCAGCTCGGACAGGTAGCGCTTGACGTTTTCAATGACCTGCGTAGGCTCGCCTTTTTCATCAAACATGGGCGCGCCTTCGGTATCGCTCAGCAAGGTGCTGGCCTCGTCCACACAGACCACAAAGCGGTTTTCTTCGGTGCCTTTGCTCAGTGCAAAGGGGTAGCGGCGGATCATGGCCGGTATGTAGGACGCGTTCCATGCGCCGTCGGCGCCCAGAAACAAGTTTTCACCCGGCTGCAAGCCCAAGAGCACCACCGGACGAAAGCCGTCGTTGGGCTTGTCTTCCAGAAACACGATGGGGTAGGTGGCCGCCGCCCGAGCGAACTCGTGCACGGTCACGTAGGCAATGTGAAAGCCCGCAGCGTAGTCAAACTGCGTGGTGTTGCGAACTTTCTTGTGGCGGTGGCGCTCAAGGGCAACGGGGACTATTTGTTCAAACACTTTCAAACTCCTTAAACTTTAATGGTACTTAAGAGACGTAGTTTAACTAAAAAATACATTTCAAAAGTGAATCATCGTATCACTGAGGCAACAAGGTCCAATCACTTTCTGTCAGCAACTGCCCCGTGCTGCGCACCAAAGGTGCATCCAGCTCCAAGGACAACACCACCGTGTTGTCCTTGGGCGCCAGGCCATAGGACATGTCGCTGAGCAGGTCAGCGCTGGCAGCAGCCATGAAGCGGGTGGGCGCAGACACCTGCGGCGCGGGCTGGCTCAGCAGGTAGCGGCTGACTGCGGGGGTGCTGGCCGCAGCCGTGGGCACCCACGCTGACAAGCCACTGCTTTGGCCGGCCGACAACCAAGCTTGTGTGGGCATGCTGCCGCTTTTGATTCGGCCCAGCTCGGTTTGCAATTGGCTGGCCAGCACCATCACGCGCTCAGGCGCATTGCCCACCAGCCTGAGCTGCAAATAGCCCACGCCCTGGTCCATCAGTCGGTAGACCATGCCTCCGGTGGTCATGCCGCGTGAGGACACGCCGGACGGAGCCGACACCTGAAGGGCATCGGCTTTCACAGTGAGCATCTGAGCAAGCTCGGCCGTGGCCCAGGTTTGGCCGTAACCGTGCATGGACACCGCAGGCGCAGTCACATGGGCCTGGCCGAGTGTGGCTCTGGCGGCAGAAACAATGCTGCCGGCTGGGCTGTAGAGGTCTATGCGTTTGTCAGAATCAATCTGGCCCAGCACGATGCCTGTGGCTGCGCTCAAGGCCACGGCGCCATTGGCGGCAACGTCCACCCCTGTGTCCATGCGCACTTGGCCGGTGGTGGACACCAGCGACACATCGCCCATGGCCTTGAGGTCCACATGCAGGTCCAAAGACCCTGCCGTGGCGCGCAGCACCGCCGATGTGCTCAAGGTCCAGGCCGCCTCGCCCGTGCTGCCCAGGTGCACCGCACTGCCGCGCAAGATGACGCTGCCAGCACCCAGGTCGGTCCAGGGGTAGGCCGAAGGAATGCGGGTGTTGGCGCCCGCATCGCCCAGGGTCAGGCTGAGCAGGCCAGCGTCGCCGTCTTTGTCGGCGGCCAGCCAGTCCATCCAGCGCGCGAGGTCTTGGGCGCTGGGCTCAAAGGCCAGAGCTGCCGCATCGGGCAGCATGTCTCGCGACTGCACCCGGGTGATGTCGGGCGCGCCGCGCAGCACCACATGGCCGCCGTTGCTGTCAAACACCACCTGGCTGTCCCAACTGATGCTGGTGGCGCCCAGCACCAAGGTGGCGCCCTCTTCCAAAACGATGGTCACGGGCGTGCCAGCCACAAAGGGGCCAAAGTCGATTTCTCTGGCCAGCAAAGTCAAGGTCTGGCCACGCTCAACGGTGAGGCCGCCATGCAGGCTGAGCTTGCCGCCTATGACCTCCATCAAAGAGGTTTCGGTCACCACCACGCGGTCGTTGATGACCACATCCTTTGTTTGCAGCACGTCGGCATCGTCAAGGTAAGTGGTGTTGCCCGGCCCCCTGACCTGCAGGCCCGTGCCCGTGACCAGGCCGCTGAATCGGGTGTTGCCCAGGGTCTCCACCTCCACCGGGCTCTTGAAGGTCAACCGGTCGCTGGCGTCACCGGGGGTGGTTTGGAACCATATGGCTTGCCCAGCCAGGCTGGTGCCCAGCACGATGGTGTCAAAGCTCAGGCGAGCAGCCTCTTCGGAATTGATGTGTACGCCCTCCCCTATGCCGGGAGTGACGTTGACCACCAAAGAGCCCAGCACCAGGGGCATGGGCGCAAGAGCACCCTCCAAAGTGGGGGTGACCACGTCAATGCGGGGGCCGCTCATCTCGGCGCTGATTTGAATGTCCTGGCTTTTCAGCACCAAGGGGCTGCTGAACACCTGGTCTTGCTTGACCTCAAAGGCGCCCACGGGCGACTCCACGTCCAAAGAGCCTTTGCCTTTGACGCCAAGCACCTCTACCTTGTCAAAGTCCGAGAGGTAAATGCCTTGACCCGCATCACCCATGTCGGCCGTCAGGCTGTCGAGGTTGGTTTTCAGGGGGCTGCCCTGGCTGCCCAAGCCGGTGGCCTTCAGCGTCAAGATGCCCGCATTGAGTTCTACACCGTCTGAGCCGCTGTTGCCGTCGAGCACGGCGCCAGTCACGTTCAAGCTCACGGTTTGGCCTGTCGCATTGAAGGCGGCCACGCTCAAATCGCCGCCTGTGCTCAAGACCACCGCACCACCGCTGGCCAAATCTTTCACCAACAAGGCCCCCTGGTTGCCCAAGTTCAAGCCGCCCGAGCCCAGCGCGCCACCCAGGCTGGCCACAGAGGTGCTCAAGGGCTGGGCCGCGCTGCCCAAGGCTGTGGCCGTGACGCTCAAGCCCAAGGCGGTGATGTTCACGGCGTTGCTGCCAGTGTCGCCGTCCAGCACCGCGCCTTGGCTGTCCAGGGTCACGGTCTGACCTGCAGCGCTGATGCTTGCCACGCTCAGGTCACTGCCGCTGGCTGTGGTCGTCAGATTGACTGCGCCCGAACTGGTCAAGCTGCTGACCAACAAGGCA
>CAMCUN010000008.1 GCA_945878995.1 Polaromonas sp. YR568
GCCCCCACCCCGGCCCTCCCCCAGAGGGGGAGGGAGGAAAACGGGGAATTCGTTTTTGCTCCCTCGCCCCTTTGGGGAGAGGGCTGGGGAGAGGGGCACGCGTGAGGAAACGGCGGTGCCACGCGGTGCCCCCACCCCGGCCCTCCCCCAGCGGGGGAGGGAGCAAAGCAAGGACTCAGCTGCGTTTTTGCACCAGCGTCAAGATGTCGTAACTCGCCACCACCTCATCGTGCTGGTTGGTGACTTCCACGTCCCAGGCCACCACGCCCTGGCCCACGCCTTTGGCGTCCTTCTTCTGCCGGTCTATCTTGCGCTTTGCGGTCAGGCGCGCGCGAATGGTGTCGCCGATGGCCACGGGCTTGACGAAGCGCAGCGTGTCCAGGCCGTAGTTGGCCAGCACCGGGCCGGGCGCGGGTGAGACAAACAGGCCTGCAGCGGCCGACAGCACAAAGTAGCCGTGCGCAATGCGCTGGCCGAAGGGCGAGTCCTTGGCCGCGATCTCGTCAAAGTGCATGTAGAAGTAGTCGCCCGAGATGCCGCCAAAGGCCACGATGTCGGCCTCGCCGACAGTGCGGCGGTGGGTGAGCAGGCTCTCGCCGATCTGCAGGTCTTCAAAGTGGCGGCGAAAGGGGTGGACCTCGGTCTCGATGAGGTCCGCGCCGCGCATGTACTCGCCGGTGACGGCTGCGATCATGCGCGGGCTGCCTTGCAAGGCGCTGCGCTGCATCAGGTGCTTGACGGCGCGGATGCCGCCCAGCTCCTCACCGCCGCCGGCGCGGCCCGGGCCGCCGTGCTTGAGCGGCGGCAGCGGTGAGCCGTGGCCAGTGGACTCGACGGCAGATTCGCGGTCCAGCATGTGCAGCCTGCCGTGCAGCGCGGCGGCCACGGGGATGATGCGGGCGGCCACCTGTGGGTCGCGGGTGACCAATGTGGCCACCAAGCTGCCCTGGCCGCGTGCGGCCAGGTGCAGGGCTTCGTCCACGCCGTCGTAAGGCATGAGCGTGCTGACCGGGCCAAAGGCTTCCACGTCGTGCACGCTGTCGGTGTGCAAAGGCTTTTGGCACAGCAGCAGTGTGGGCTGGAAGAAGGCACCGCCTGCCACGCCATCACCCACAGGCGCAAAGCCCTCACCGCCCCCAAACACCAGCTCGGTGCTTTGGCGCAGCAGCGCCACACGCTCGGCCACGTCGGCCTGCTGCGCGTGCGACGCCAGCGCGCCCATCTTCACGCCCTCGGCTGAGGGGTCGCCCACCACCACCTTGGCCAGCCGCGCCTTGAGCTTTTCGGCCACGGCGTCCAGGTGCTGGCGCGGCACGATGGCACGGCGAATGGCCGTGCATTTTTGCCCTGCCTTGACCGTCATCTCGCGCGCCACTTCCTTCACGAACAAGTCGAACTCTTCGTCGTCCGGCGTCACATCGGGCGCCAAGATGGCGCAGTTGAGCGAGTCGGCCTCGGCGTTAAAGGGGATGCTGTGGCGCACCACGTTGGGGTGCACGCGCAGCTTGGCGGCGGTGTCGGCCGAACCGGTGAAGGTGACCACGTCCTGGCCGTTGAGGCGGTCCAGCAAATCGCCTGTGGAACCGATCACCAGCTGCAAGCTGCCCGCCGGCAAGATGCCCGATTGCTCCACCAGCCGCACCATGGCCTCGGTCAGGTAGCTGGTGGCTGTGGCGGGCTTGCCTATGCAGGGCATGCCGGCCAAAAAGCTGGGTGCGAATTTTTCGAGCAAGCCCCAGATGGGAAAGTTAAAGGCGTTGATGTGCACCGCCACGCCGCCCCGCGGCACCAAAATGTGCGTGCCGGCAAAGCCGCCTTTTTTGCCCAGGGCAAAGGCCGGGCCTTCGTGGATCAGGTTGCCGCTGGGCAGCTCGTTGCTGCCCATCCCGGCATAAGCGAACAGCGTGCCCGCGCCGCCTTCAATGTCCACCCAGCTGTCGGCACGGGTGGCGCCGGTGTGGGCCGACACGGCATACAGCTGCTCTTTGTGCTCGCCCAAGTACTTGGCCAAAGCCTTGAGGCGCTGGGCACGTTCTTGAAAGTCCAGCTTGAGCAAGTTGGACAGGCCCACCGTGCGCGCGTAGTGCACCGCTTCGCCAAAGTCGATGGCGTCAAGGTGGGTCTGGGCGATGGCTTGGCCGTTGATGGCGCTGCGCAGAGTTTGGGCGGCTTGCGTGCCGATCCAGCGGCCGGCAATGTGGCTTTGAAGAATGTTTGTCATGTGACTCAGGGGACGTTGGTGGCAGGTGCCACTGGGGGTCGATCGAGACCGGGAAAAGCCTTGGGCGAGGCCGGGATTTGCACGGCCGGCAGCCCGCCCATGAAGAGGTCGGCCACGATGGGGGCCATCTCGTCATAGCCGAGCTCGCCGTCGGGCTTCATCCAGGTGAACATCCAGTTGATCATGCCAAACAGCAGCATGGTCAGCGGCGTGGCCAGCAGCGCCTGTTGCAGGCGCGGATGCACCTCGCCCAGGGCGCGGGCGAAGCCAGCCACCACGGCGCGCTCGGTGCCCAGCACGCGCTCGCGGTCGGCGTCTTCCAAAAAGCGCACGTCCTCGGTGAGCACGCGGTGCGCGTCCTGCGCGCTGGCGTATTCCTGCAAGATGCGGCGTATCAATTCACGCAGCTGTTGCTCGGGCGCCAGCCCCAGGGCCTGCACCTCGATGACCAGTTGTTCGAGCACCGACACATGGCCCTCGGCAATGCTCACCAGCAGGCTGTATTTGTCTTTGTAGTAGTGATAAAGCGTGGCTTTCGACAGGCCGCAGGCCTCGGCCACCTGGTTCATGGACGTGCCGGGGTAGCCCCCCCGGGCGAACAGGTGCGCGGCACGCGCGAGGATCATCTCGCGCTGCTCGTCGTAACCGGAGGAGCGGGGTCTGGCCATGGCTTAGGGTGTTTGCAGGTCAGCGTTCATCAAAGGACAGTACCACGCGCTCGCTCAAGGGGTGGGCCTGGCAGGTCAGCACAAAGCCGGCGGCCACCTCTTTTTTGTCGAGGGCAAAGTTGCGCTCCATGCGGACCTCGCCTTCCATGACCTTGGCGCGGCAGGTGCCGCACACGCCCGAGGTGCAGGAAAACGGCACTTCCAGGCCAGCGGCCGAGGCGCAGTCGAGGATGCTGGGTTGGTCCTTGCGGAACTCGATCTCGCGCTGGAGGCCGTCGCGGATGATGGTCACACGCGCCACCTCGGCGTCGCCCGGCTGGGCCTGGTGCACCACGGCGTCCACTGCCTTGCTGCCGCCTGCGGGCTGCGCTACGCCAAAGCGCTCAATGTGGATGCGGTCCTCGGGCACACCGGCGGCCAGCAGCGCGGCCTCGGCCTCGTCGTTCATCTGGAAGGGGCCGCAGATGTAGGCGTGGGCGATCTGCTGCGGATTCACCAGGCCGCTGAGGAACTCGCCAATCTTGTCCCGGTTCATCACGCCGCTGTTCAGCGGCGAGTCGGTGGGCTCGTCAGAAAACACATGGTGCAGCACCAGCCGCGTCATGTAGCGGTTTTTGAGGTCTTCCAGCTCTTCCTTGAACATGGTCGAGCGCAGCTGCCGGTTGCCATAGATCAGCGTGCAGCGCGAGAGCGGCTCGCGGCCCAGCACAGTCTTTAAGATGGACAGCACCGGTGTGATGCCACTGCCGCCGGCAATGCCCAGGTGGTGGCGCTGGGCCGTGGGCTGCAGTGGCACAAAAAAGCGACCCTGCGGCGCCATCACCTCCAGCTGCTGGCCGGGCCTGACCTGCTCGTGCACCCAGTTGGAGAACACGCCGCCCTTGACCCGGCGCACACCCACGCGCAGCTCGTCGTCGTCCACACCGGCGCAGATGGAATAAGAGCGGCGCAGGTCCTGCCCAGCAATCTGCTGGCGCAGCGTGAGGTACTGGCCCTGCGTGAAGCTGAAGGTCTCGCGCAACTCGGGCGGCACCTCAAAGGACACGACCACGGCGTCGGCCGTGTCGGGCCGCACGTCACGCACGGTGAGGGTGTGGAACAGGGTGCTCATGGGGGTGTCTTTACAGAAATCAGATGGGCTTGAAATACTCAAACGGCTCCAGGCAGCTCAGGCATTTGTAGAGCGCCTTGCAGGCGGTGGAGCCAAAGGCCGACACACGCGTGGTCTGTGCGCTGCCGCAGTGCGGGCAGTCGACCGCCGGCTCGGCCAGGGCCTGCCGGTTCACAAAGCGCACGGGCTGCGTGTCGCTGGTGGCCAGGTGCGGCGGCGCAATGCCGTACTCGCGCAGCTTGCGCCGGCCTTCTTCGCTGATCCAGTCGCTGCTCCAGGCAGGCGCGCGCCGGAGTTCCACGCGGGCCGGACCCAGGCCGGCCGCGTCAATGGCCTCGAGCACCTGGCGCTCTATCAGCTCGGTGGCTGGGCAGCCGGAATAAGTGGGGGTGAGCACCACGGCCAGCGTGCCTGCGGCATCCACCTCGATGTCCCGCACCAGCCCCAGGTCGCACACCGACAGGGCAGGCACCTCCGGGTCCAGCACATGGGCCAGCACGGCCCAGGCTTGCTCGCACCGCTCGTGCACGGGCGCGGCCAGTGTCACCAGACGCCTCCGGGAAAGCTGCGCTGCAAGTGCTGCATCTCGGTGAGCAGGTGGCCCAGGTGCTCGCTGTGCACGCCGCGTTTGCCGGTGCTGCGAAAGGCGCTGTCCTTGGGCGCGCTCAGCTGCGCTTCGGTGAGCAACTGGCCCATGTCGGCCAGCCAATCCTCGCGCAGCTCGGACCAGCGTGGCCCCAGCCCGCTGGCGGCGGCTTGCTCGTCCACCGCGTCGTCCTCAAACAGCTCGGGCGTGTAGCGCCACAGCTGGGCCAGGGCGGCTTCGGTGCGTTGGCGCGACTCGGCCGTGCCGTCGGCCAGGCGCAGCACCCAGTCACCCGCATGCTGCTGGTGGTAGCGCGCTTCTTTGACGGCCTTGCCCGCAATGGCGGCGAGCTCGGCGTCGCTGGAGCGGGCCAGTCGCTGCCACAAGAGCTTCAAGAAGGTGGCGACCATCACGTTGCGCAGCACGGTGAAGGCAAAGTCCCCGCGCGGCAGCTCCACCAAGGTGACGTTCAGGTAGTGCCGTTCCTCGCGCAAAAAGGCCAGTTGGTCTTCATCGAGGCTCAGGCCTGTCTCGCTGCGGCCAGCGTGCGTGAGCAGGGCGCGGGCCTGGCCGATGAGGTCCAGCGCGGTGTTGCTCAGGGCGATGTCTTCTTCAATGATGGGCGCATGGCCGCACCATTCAGAGAGGCGTTGGCCCAAGATCAGGCAGGTGTCGGCCACGCGCAGCAGGTACTGCGCGCTGGCGTCTTGGCGGGGGTGGACAGAGGCGGTCATGCCGGGCTCACATGTGGTTGAGGGCGTCGGGCAGGGCGTAGAAGGTCGGGTGGCGGTACACCTTGTCTTCCATGGGGTCGAAGTAGCTGCTCTTGTCGCCGGGATCGCTCGCCACAATTTGGTTGGAGGGCACCACCCAAATGCTGATGCCTTCTTGGCGGCGGGCATACACGTCGCGCGCCAGTTGGATGGCCAGCTTGGCGTCGGCCGCGTGCAAGCTGCCGCAGTGCTTGTGGTCCAGGCCGGCCTTGCTGCGCACAAAAACTTCCCAAAGGGGCCATTCGGTGGAGGGTTCGGGGGTGCTCATGGTGTTCCTTGGATGTTCAGGCCGCTTGCTGCTGAGGCGTGTGCTTGCGGGCATGGGCCAGCGCCGCCTCGCGCACCCAGGCGCCGTCGTCCCAGGCTTTGACGCGTGCGCCCAGGCGCTCTTGGTTGCAAGGGCCGTCGCCACCCACCACCGCCCAAAACTCGGCCCAGTCGATGGGGCCGTGGTCGTGTTGCTGGCGCTCTTCGTTCCACTTCAGCTCGGGGTCGGGCAAGGTCACGCCCAGCAGCTTGGCCTGCTCGACGGTGGCGTCAATGAACTTTTGGCGCAGCTCGTCGTTGCTCACGCGCTTGATGCCCCAGCGCATGGACTGCGCAGAGTTGGGCGACTCGGCGTCGGGCGGGCCAAACATCATGAGGCACGGCCACCACCAGCGGTTGACGGCGTCTTGCACCATGGCGCGCTGGGCCTCGGTGCCCTGCTGCATCATGGTCAGCAGCGCTTCAAAGCCCTGGCGCTGGTGAAAGCTTTCTTCGCGGCAAATCCGGATCATGGCGCGCGCATAGGGCGCATAAGAGCAGCGGCAAATGGGCACCTGGTTCATGATGGCCGCGCCATCGACCAGCCAGCCCACGGTGCCCATGTCGGCCCAGGTCAGCGTGGGGTAGTTAAAGATGGAGCTGTACTTGGCCTTGCCGGTGTGCAGCGCGTTCAGCATCTGGTCGCGCGATGTCCCCAGGGTCTCGGCCGCCGAGTACAGGTACAGGCCGTGGCCGGCTTCGTCTTGAATTTTGGCCAGCAAAATCAGCTTGCGCTTGAGCGTGGGCGCGCGCGTGACCCAGTTGCCCTCGGGCAGCATGCCCACAATTTCAGAATGCGCGTGCTGGCTGATTTGGCGCAGCAAGGTCTTGCGGTAGTGCGCGGGCATCCAGTCCTTGGCCTCGATGAAGTCGCCCGCGTCAATGCGGGCGTCAAAGCGCTCTTCCAGCAGCTTTTCTTCAGTGCTGCGCACGGGCTTGAGGGCGTCGCCAGACTCGCGGGCCAGGGTGTCCATGGCTTGGGTGTACATAGGGTTTCCTTAGTGAAGAAGGGAATTCAGGCGTTTTGACGCGGGCGCTTGTCCAGCACGCGGCGGGCCTTGCCCGTGAGCGTGCGTTCTATGCTGTCGGAGGGCAGCACCTGCACCTCGGTGGAGATGCCCACCAGGGTTTTGATGCGGTGCGTCACCCAGCCGGCGACCTCGCGCACGCCGGCCTCGTCCATGTGGCTGGCGGCCGGCTGCAGCTCGCAGCGCACCTGCACTTGGTCGAGGTGGCCGTCGCGGTCCACCACGATTTGGTACTGGCCCGACAGCGCTTGGTGCGCCAGCACGATTTCTTCAATCTGCGTGGGGAACACATTGACGCCGCGGATGATGAGCATGTCGTCGCTGCGGCCCACGATCTTGCCCATGCGCCTGAAGCTGCGCGAAGTCGGCGGCAACAGGCGTGTGAGATCTCGCGTGCGGTAGCGGATGATGGGTAGGGCTTCTTTGGTGAGCGAGGTGAACACCAGCTCGCCTTCGCTGCCATCAGGCAACACCTCACCGGTCAGCGGGTCGATGATCTCGGGGTAGAAATGGTCCTCCCAAACCACCGGGCCGTCCTTGCTCTCAATGCATTCGCTGGCCACGCCTGGGCCCATCACTTCAGACAGGCCGTAGATGTCCACCGCGTCTATGTCCGCCTTGCCCTCGATCTCTCGGCGCATGGCTTCGGTCCAGGGCTCGGCGCCGAAAATGCCGACCTTGAGTGAGGAGGCCGCTGGGTCCAGCCCTTGGCGCACAAACTCTTCAATGATGACCTGCATGTAGCTGGGCGTGACCATGATGATCTCGGGCTTGAAGTCCTGGATCAGCTGCACCTGCTTTTCGGTCTGCCCGCCCGACATGGGGATGACGGTGCAGCCCAGGCGCTCGGCGCCGTAGTGCGCGCCCAGCCCGCCGGTGAACAACCCGTAGCCGTAGGCCACATGCACGGTGTCGCCTGCCCGCCCGCCGGCCGCACGGATGGAGCGCGCCACCAGGTCGGCCCAGTGGCTGATGTCATTGGCCGTGTAGCCCACCACCGTGGGCTTGCCCGTGGTGCCTGAGGATGCATGGATGCGCGCCACCTGGCTTCTGGGCACGGCAAACAGGCCAAAAGGGTAGTTCTCGCGCAGGTCTTTTTTGACGGTGAAGGGAAAGCGCGAGAGATCGCTGAGCTGCTGGAGGTCGTCCGGGTGCACGCCTTTGGCGTCAAAGGCCTGGCGGTAATGCGGCACGTGCTCGTAGACACGCTTGAGCGTGGCGCGCAGGCGGCTCAGTTGCAGGGCCTCTATCTCGTCGCGGCTGGCGCGCTCTATGGGCTCCAGGTCGCCCGGAGCTGGGCTTTTGACGGGCATGGTCGGGTCTCCTTGTTGTTGTTCTGTCGGATTCAGGCGGCCACCACGGGCTTGCCTTTGAGGGTGTAGCTGCGGCCTCTGAAAATAGCGATGCGCTCGCCGCGCTGGTTGCGCACCTCCACGTCGTAGACGCCGGTGCGGCCGGACTTGGACATTTCGCTGGCGGTGGCGGTGAGCACATCGCCCTCGCGCGCGGGCGCCAGCAGGTCCACGGAAAAGCCCGAAGCCACGGTCAGCTCGTTGTAGGAGTTGCAGGCAAAGGCAAAGGCCGAATCCGCCAGCGTGGCGATCATGCCGCCATGGCAGGTCTGGTGGCCGTTGAGCATGTCGCGGCGCACGGTCATGGTCAGCACGGCCGTGCCTGGGCCTATGGCCTGCACGGCAATGCCCAGCGCCTTGGTGGCGTGGTCCTGGGGGTACATGCTGTCTCGCACCATCTCGGCGGTGGCTTGGGCGTCTTGCGTGTCCATGCGGGCTTCTCCGGTTCAGCGGTCGGTAAAGACGGGTGCGCGTTTTTGCATGAAGGCGCCCACGCCTTCGAGGTAGTCGTGCGCGCTGCCGAGCTGGCCCTGCAGCGTGGCCTCGGCCACCAGCGCCTGGTCCATGTTCATCTCGCCGCAGGCGTCCATCACCTGGCGGGTGGCCGCCAAGGCGCGCGTGGGCAGTCCGGCAAGGCGCTCGGCCAGGGCCTGGGCTTGCGCGGCCAACTCGGCGTCGGGCACGCATTGCCAGATCAGGCCCATCTGCTGCGCCTGCTCGGCCGGCAGCTTGTCGCCCAACATGGCCAGGCCCAAGGCGCGGGCGCGGCCCACCAGGCGGGGCAGCAGCCAGCTGCCGCCCGCGTCAGGGATCAGGCCAATCTTGGAAAAAGCTTGAATGAAATTGGCCGACTGTGCCGCTATCACCAGGTCGCAATTGAGCGCCACATTGGCGCCCGCACCCGCCGCCACGCCGTTGACGGCGGCCACCACCGGCACAGGCATGTTGCGCAGGCGCTGCACCAGGGGGCGGTAATAGCGGTCAATCAATGCGCCCAAGTCGGTGGCAGGGCCGCCGTCCAAGTTGGGCGCCGCGGCCGGGTCGGCCAGGTCTTGGCCGGCGCAAAATCCACGGCCGGCGCCGGTGAGCACCACGCAGCGCACGCTGGCATCGCTGGCGGCTTGGTTGAGCGCGGCCAGCAGTTCCACATGCATGGCCGTGGTGAAGCTGTTCAGCGCCTTGGGGCGGTTGAGCGTGAGGGTCAGCACCGCGTGGTGCGTGTGGCTGAGAATCAGTGCGTCAGACATGGGGCTCCTGGGCGGCCAGGCCGCAAAATGAGTGGGAGGGAAAACGACGGGACAATGAATTATCCGACCGATCGGTTGGATAATAAACTCCCGCCCTTGCCTGAATCAAGCGCTTTTAGTCAAGGGTAAACCCTATACCGAAGGACTCGCCATGCCTTGCTACGCCATTGACAACGTTGTGCCTGTGGTCGATCCCACGGCCTATGTGCATCCCACCGCCGTGCTGATCGGCGATGTCATCATTGGCCCGCGCTGCTACGTCGGCCCAGCCGCCTGCCTGCGCGGCGACTTTGGCCGCATTGTGCTCAAGGAGGGCGCCAATGTGCAGGACACCTGCGTGCTGCACGGCTTTCCCAAGCAAGACACGGTGGTCGAGGAAAACGGCCACATCGGCCACGGCGCGGTACTGCACAGCTGCGTGGTGCGCCGAGACGCCCTGGTCGGCATGAACGCCGTGGTGATGGACGAGGCCGAGGTCGGCGCCGAGTCCATCGTGGCGGCCTGCGCCTTTGTGCCCGCCGGCATGAAGCTGCCCGCCCGCCACCTGATTGCCGGCATGCCGGCCAAGGTCAAGCGCCCACTCAGCGACCAAGAAGTGGCCTGGAAGGCCGAGGGCACACGCGTGTACCAAGACCTGGCCGTGCGCTCGCTGCAGACCATGCGCGAGGTCACGCCCTTGAGCGCCCTGGAAGCCGACCGCCCCCGGCTGCCCAGCCACGATGTTCAGCCGCTGATCGCCACCAAACGGGGTTGAAGAGGGCCTGCCAAGCCCTTCACGGGCTTAGCGGCCGGCAAGGGATGCGCGCCAGTTCAGCCGCGGGTCGCAAGCGGGCTCTTGCGCCACGATTGAGACTCAAAGTTCAATCCATCCACCAGATCATCGATTTAGGTCTGACTGGTGCTATTCCTTGATTGCAGGCGAGGCAGGCCCGCCTCAGCTCATTTCATACTACGTAGACGCTCAGCAGCACCCTTATGGTGAAGCGCGCTGATAGCGAGTGGCCGCTTCGATTTCTGCCTCCCCTTCAGCCATGGGCAGGCCCGCAAAACCCGCCGCCAAACGCCCACTCAAAGCATCAAAGCGGCTGCGCTTGCGGCAAATGCGCTCGTACAGCCTCATATCCACCAAGGCGGCCAGGGGCCTGCCGTTTTTACAGATCAGCACATGGTCCTGTCTGTGCTGGACTTGGTTGAGCATTTCGTCCAAATTTTGTTGAAACGCAAGGGCCGAAATTTGAATCAGCATGACAGTTCCTTGAAATCAAAATAATCAACAAGATCAACGCAATGGTATTGCTTCGTTTGCACCCTGTGTATCTGTTCCGTGGTGTGCCATTCACTATTTGTGGCCGCCGACGACGACGGCCGCCCACCTGGCCGCTCGGGCTTCGAGCTTACCCCCTGTGTCCTGCATGCCTAAAATTTGCACTTTAGTCTCAAGGAGCCCGCGCATGCCCGCCTTCAAGACCGTCTCTATTGAGCACGACGCACGCAACCCCCGCATCGCCCGCCTGCTGCTCAACCGGCCCCAGCGCCTGAACGCCATCAACGAGGACATGCCCGGCGAGATCCGCGCCGCCGTCGATTGGGCCAACGACGATGCGCAGGTGCACGTCATCGTGGTCGAGGGCGCAGGCAAGGGCTTTTGCGGCGGCTATGACCTCACGGACTACGCCGAGCAGCAGCAAGAGCACCCCTGTCAGCAAGAGTCCCAGCCCTGGGACCCCATGCTGGACTACCGCCACATGAAGCGCTTCACCGAGGACTTCATGAGTCTGTGGCGCAGCCCCAAGCCGACCATTGCCAAGGTGCACGGCGCGGCAGTCGCCGGCGGCAGCGACATTGCCCTGTGCTGCGACCTGCTGGTGATGGCCGAGGACGCGCGCATAGGCTACATGCCCACCCGCGTCTGGGGCTGCCCCACCACCGCCATGTGGACCTTTCGCTTAGGGCCCATGCGCGCCAAGCAGGTGATGTTCACGGGCAATGTGCTCTCAGGCAAAACCGCGGCCGAGTGGGGCCTGGCCACCGCCGCCGTGCCCTTGGACCAGTTGGAGGCGCACACCCACGAGTTGGCTGAGCGCATCGCCGGCGTGCCCTCGGGCCACTTGGCCATGCACAAAATGGTGGTCAACCAAGTGCTGCAAAACATGGGGCTGGAGCAAACCCAGGCCATGGCCACGCTGTTTGATGGCATCACCCGCCACAACCCCGAGGGCCTGTGGTTTCGCCGCCATGCGCAGACCGAAGGCTTCAAGTCGGCGGTGGAATGGCGCGACAGCGGCCGGCCGATTCCTGAAGGGGACGAGGCGCGGCAGCTCATTCGGGAGATGGAGCAGGGGCGGCGGGGACCTGGTTTGTAAGTGGGCGCAGCGGGTGTTGTGTCTGTGAATCACGCTGCCCGCCACGAATCGCTTGCAGGCAAGCGCCTGCAAAAACAAGCCGCATGCCCTGTAGGAGCCGGCCTGCCGGCGAATGTTCGAGGGTTCCAACCCTCACCCGAGGCGCCAGCCAATAAAAAAGCCCGCATTCAGCGGGCTTTTTCAATCTGCAAAGCGGCGTTCAAAACGGAATGTCGTCGTCCATGTCGTCAAAGCCGCTGGAGGCCTTGCTGGGCGCCGGTGCCGGGCGGGCGGCGGGTGCTGCGGTTGGGCGTGCGGCAGGGGCGGGGCGGCTGTAGCCACCGCCACCACTGGCGCCGCCGCCTTCTTCACCGCCTGGGCCGCCCATGCCTTCGCGGCCGCCGAGCAGCTGCATTTCGCTGGCGATGATCTCGGTGGTGTATTTCTCAATGCCGTCTTTGTCGGCCCACTTGCGGGTCTTCAAGCGGCCTTCCACGTAAACAGGCCGGCCTTTTTTCAGGTACTCGCCAGCAATTTCAGCCAGGCGGTCGTAAAAAACCACGCGGTGCCATTCGGTTTCTTCGACCTTTTCGCCGGTGTTTTTGTCTTTCCAATTGCGCGTGGTGGCCAGGCTGACGTTGCAGATGGCCGCGCCGTTGGGGGTGTAGCGCACCTCGGGGTCGCGCCCGAGGTTGCCAATGATGATGACCTTGTTGATCGATGCCATGTGCGTGCTCTCCTGTTACAAGCGAGTTTAACTGGCTACCTCGCCTGCGGCAAAGGCGCAGGCGCCTGAGCTGCCCGCCCAAGCAAAGCCCGTTTGTCTTCCTTCTTGCAAAGAGCTCCACGGCCGTGCGCGCAGCCCAAGCCGTGTCAAAACGGCCCGCCCCGTCTATCATGGTCGGTTCGCCGCGCTGCGCGGCCCTCCGAGATTGCATTGCCTTGAACCAACTGACCGACAGCAAATACCTGGCCCAGGCCCTGGGCGCCCAGCGCATCAGCGTGCGCGGGGCGCGCACGCACAACCTCAAAAACATAGACCTCGACATTCCGCGCAACCAGCTGGTGGTCATCACAGGGCTGTCGGGCTCGGGCAAGTCCTCGCTCGCCTTTGACACGCTTTACGCCGAAGGCCAGCGCCGCTACGTGGAGAGCTTGTCGACCTACGCCCGGCAGTTTTTGCAGCTCATGGACAAGCCCGATGTGGACTTGATCGAGGGCCTGTCGCCCGCCATTTCCATAGAACAAAAGGCCGCCTCGCACAACCCGCGCTCCACCGTGGGCACGGTCACTGAAATTCACGACTACCTGCGGCTTTTGTACGCCCGCGCTGGCACGCCCTTTTGCCCCGAGCACGACCAGCCGCTGCAGGCCCAAAGCGTGGGCGAAATGGTGGACGCGGTGCTGGCCCTGCCCGAGGGCACCAAGCTCATGATCCTGGCGCCCGTGGCGCGCGAGCGCAAAGGCGAGTTTGTTGATGTGTTTGAGCAGATGCAGGCCCGCGGCTATGTGCGCTTTCGGGTGGACGGCCAAACTTACGAGACCGAGAACCTGCCCAAGCTCAAAAAGGCCGAAAAGCACAACATCGACGTGGTGATAGACCGCATCAAGGTGCGCCACGCCCCGGCTGACGGCGACCGCCAGGAGTTTGACCAGCTCAAGCAGCGCTTGGCCGAAAGCTTTGAAGCGGCTTTGCTGCTGGCCGAGGGCAAGGCCATGGCGCTGGACATGGACGCCGCGCCCGGCCAGGGCGAGCGCCTGTTCAGCGCCAAATTCGCCTGCCCGGTGTGCGACTACTCGCTGGCCGAGATGGAGCCGCGCCTGTTTTCTTTCAACTCGCCCATGGGCGCGTGCAGCTGCTGCGACGGCCTGGGCCATCGCGACTACTTTGACCCGCAGCGCGTGGTGGCTTTCCCCACGCTGAGCCTGGCCAGCGGCGCCATCAAAGGCTGGGACAGGCGCAACGCCTCTTACTTTGCCCTGCTCGAAAGCCTGGCCAAGCACTACCAAGTGAGCATTGAAGAGCCTTTTGAGTCCTGGCCGCCCGCCGTGCAGCAGGTGGTTTTGCAAGGCTCTGGCAGCGAAGAAATCAAGTTCAGCTACGTGGTCGAGTCTGGCCAGTCGGCCGGCCGCAAGGTCACCAAAAAGCATGCCTTTGAGGGCGTGATCCCCAACTTTGAGCGCCGCTGGCGCGACACCGATTCCAACGTGGTGCGCGAAGAGCTGGCCCGCTACCGCAGCGTGCAGCCCTGCCCCGACTGCCAGGGCACGCGGCTCAGGCGCGAGGCGCGGCATGTGTTTTTGGTCAACGGTCAAGACGGCGGCCGCAAAGCCATTTACGAGATCAGCGGCGCCACGCTGCGCGAGAGCTTGGCCTACTTCAGCGGCCTGAACATGAACGGCGCCAAGGCCGACATTGCGGCCAAGGTGGTGCGAGAGATTGGCCTGCGCCTGAAGTTCTTGAACGACGTGGGTCTCAACTACCTCAGCCTGGACCGCAGCGCCGACACGCTCTCAGGCGGCGAGTCGCAGCGCATTCGCCTGGCCTCGCAAATTGGCTCTGGCCTCACCGGCGTGATGTACGTGCTCGACGAGCCCAGCATTGGCCTGCACCAGCGCGACAACGACCGCCTCATTGCCACCTTGCAACACCTGCGCGACATTGGCAACAGCGTGCTGGTGGTCGAGCACGACGAAGACATGATCCGCGCGGCCGACCACGTCATCGACATGGGGCCGGGCGCGGGCATCCACGGCGGGCGCGTCATGGCCCAGGGCACTTACGCCGAGGTGGCCGCCCACCCTGAATCGCTCACCGGCCGCTACCTGTCGGGTGCGCTGCGCATTGAGGTGCCCTCCACCCGCACACCCTGGCAGCCCGTCAAAAACGGTGCGCCCGGCGCACTGCAGGCCTTGCGCATCGTGGGCGCCAGCGGCCACAACCTGCAAAACGTGAGCGTCGACTTTCCGGTCGGGCTTTTCACCTGCGTCACCGGCGTGTCGGGCTCGGGCAAGTCCACCTTGGTCAATGACACGCTCTACGCCGCTGTGGCCCGCCACCTTTACCGCGCCCACGAAGAGCCCGCCCCGCACGAGGCCATAGAGGGCCTGGAGTACTTCGACAAAGTCATCAACGTCGACCAGTCGCCCATTGGCCGCACGCCGCGCAGCAACCCGGCCACCTACACGGGTCTCTTCACCCCCATTCGCGAGCTGATGGCCGAGATGAACAGCGCCAAAGAACGCGGCTACGGCGCCGGTCGCTTTTCCTTTAACGTGGCCGGTGGCCGCTGCGAGGCCTGCCAGGGCGACGGCATGGTCAAGGTAGAAATGCACTTTCTGCCCGACGTTTATGTGCCCTGCGACATCTGCCACGGCCAGCGCTACAACCGCGAAACCCTGGAAGTGCTCTACAAAGGCAAAAACATCGCGCAAATCTTGGCCATGACGGTCGAAGACGCTGCCCACTTTTTCAGCGCCGTGCCCGCCATCTCGCGCAAGCTGCAAACCTTGCTCGACGTGGGTCTGTCGTATGTCAAGCTCGGCCAAAGCGCCACCACGCTCTCAGGCGGCGAAGCCCAGCGCGTCAAGCTCGCGCTGGAACTGTCCAAGCGCGACACCGGCCGCACGCTCTACATCTTGGACGAGCCCACCACCGGCCTGCACTTTGCCGACATCGCGCTCTTGCTCAAGGTGCTGCACCAGCTGCGCGACGCGGGCAACACCATTGTGGTCATCGAGCACAACCTGGACGTCATCAAAACCGCCGACTGGCTCATCGACATGGGCCCCGAAGGCGGCTCAGGCGGCGGCACCGTGGTGGGCGTGGGCACGCCGGAAGACCTGGCCACCCACGAGGCCAGCTTCACCGGGCGCTACCTGCAGCGGCTGCTGTAGGCGATGGTTTGGTGGGGTTGGGGCCCGTTGCCCGGCACGATTCGCTTGCAGGCAAGCTCCTACAAAAACAAGACGGCTGCGGGCATGACGGTTTTCTCCCCTGTGGGAGCTGGCCTGCCAGCGAATGTTCGCCTGAGCTGATGTCCGTTGACTGACACGCATCGCTTGCAGACAAGCGCCTACAAAAACAGGGCGGCTGCGGGCACGACGGTTTTCTACCCTGTGAGAGCTGGCCTGCCAGCGAATGTTCGCCTGAGCTGATGTCCGTTGACTGACACGCATCGCTTGCAGGCAAGCTCCTACAAAAACAAGACGGCTGCGGGCACGACGGTTTTTTACCCTGTGGGAGCTGGCCTGCCAGCGAATGTTCGCCTGCGCTGATGTCCGTTGCCCGGCACGATTCGCTTGCAGGCAAGCTTCTGCAAAAACAGGGCGGCTGCGGGCATGACGGTTTTCTCCCCTGTGGGAGCTGGCCTGCCAGCGAATGTTCGCCTGCGCTGATGTCCGTTGCCTGGCACGATTCGCTTGCAGGCAAGCTCCTACAAATACGCATCTCCCAGCCGCACAGCTACCATCCCAACTTCAACAACCTTTCCCTCCATCGGAGACACCATGCCCAAGGCTTACTGGATCAGCACCTACCACGCCATTCACGACGAGGCCGCCGTGGCCGCTTATGCCGCCTTGGCCGGTCCGGCCCTGGCGGCCGGTGGCGCCACTTTTCTGGCGCGCGGCATGCCGCAGCTGGTGAAAGAAGCGGGCAAATCCATGCGCACCGTGCTGGCCGAGTTCCCCAGTGTGGCCGCAGCCCAGGCCGCTTATGAGAGCCCAGGCTATCAGCTGGCGCTGGCGGCCTTGGGCCAAAACGGTGCCGTGCGCGACATCCGCATCATCGAAGGCGTTTGAGCACCACAACGGCTGGGTCAGGGCGTCTGCCCCCAGCCGCGCAGTGTTTCATGGTGAAAGCGCGAGTGCCTCGCCTCGAAACGCAAAGAATCTTGTCTAAAGCCCCGCATTTGCAGGCGCCTGACACACAGCGGGGTCTGCAGCCCTTGGCCCATGGCATTCTCCTCGCTCCACCACCGAGGACGCCCCATGAACCGACGCCACTTTCACCTCCACACAGCCCAACACCTGGGCCTGCTGACCCTGCTCACCTGGCAGCAGGCGCATGCCCTGAGCCTGGGCGATTTAAGCGCCAGCGACGCCAGTGGCGGGCTCAAAACCGCGCTTGAAAAAGCCACCCAAGCCGCCGTGGAGAGCTTGGGCAAGGCGGGTGGCTTCATGGCCAACGAGAAAGTGCGCATTGCCCTGCCCGGCTACCTTAACGACGGCGCCAAGCTGCTGCGCACCCTGGGCCAGGGCAAGCGTGTGGATGAGTTGGTCTCGGCCATGAACCAAGGCGCCGAGCAGGCCGTGCCCCAAGGCCGCCAGTTGCTCACCCAAAGCGTGCAGCAAATGACGGTGACCGACGCCAAAGCCATTTTGAGCGGCGGCGACACCTCGGTCACCAAGTTCTTCTCTGAAAAAACCCGTCCCGGCCTGAGCCAAACCTTTTTGCCCCTCGTCACCCAAGCCACCGACAAAGTGGGCTTGGCCGACAAGTACAACAAGGTCGCTGCCAAGGCCTCAGGCATGGGGCTGGTCAAAGCTGAGGACGCCAATATTCAAAAGTACGTCACCGGCAAAACGCTGGACGGGCTGTACCTGGTGATTGGCGAAGAAGAAAAAAAGATACGTCAAAACCCAGTGGCTTACGGCAGTGCGCTGCTCACCAAGGTGTTTGGGGCCTTGAAGTAAAGCGGGGGCTTGTTTGTCTTAGCCCGCTCGCCCCTTTGGGGAGAGGGGCACGCGTGAGGAAACGGTGGTGCCACGCGATGCCCCCACCCCGGCCCTCCCCCAGAGGGGGAGGGAGGAATTCGGGGAGGGCTTGTCTTGCTCCCTCGCCCTTTTGGGGAGAGGGCTGGGGAGAGGGGCACGCATGAGGAAACGGTGGTGCCACGCGATGCCCCCACCCCGGCTCTCCCCCAGAGTGGGAGGGAGGAATTCGGGGAGGGCTAGTCTTGCTCCCTCGCCCCTTTGGGGAGAGGGCTGGGGAGAGGGGCACGCGTGAGGAAACAGTGGTGCCACGCGATGCCCCCACCCCGGCCCTCCCCAGAGGGGGAGGGAGGAATTCGGGGTCCGGGTTCAGCCCTTGGCCGCCTCCAGCGTGTCCCGCGTTTGCAAGGCCACCGCCCGTGCGGCCTGCGCATAGTCGTCGCCCTGCGAGGCATACAAAATCGCCCTCGAAGAATTCACGATGATGCTCGCCCCCTCGCGCCAGCCGGCCTTGACCGTGGCCACCGCATCGCCTCCTTGCGCGCCCACGCCCGGAATCAACAGCGGCATGTGTGGCGCCACCTGGCGCACGCGCTCAATCTCGTTCGGGTAGGTCGCACCCACCACCAGACCCAACTGGCCGTTGAGGTTCCAGGGACCTTGGGCCAGGCGTGCCACATGCTCGTACAGCAGGGGCTGGCCCTCCACCGAGGCCAGGCGCTGGTTTTGCAAATCGTCGCCGCCCGGGTTGGAGGTGCGGCACAGCAAAAAAGCGCCCTTGCCCTCGTACTGCAAATAAGGCTCTACAGAGTCCCAGCCCATGAAGGGCGACAGCGTCACCGCGTCTGCCCCGTAGCGCTCAAAAGCCTCGCGCGCATACTGCTGGGCGGTCGAGCCAATGTCGCCGCGCTTGGCATCCAAAATAATGGGAACCTGCGGGGCCACGCGCCGCATGTGCTCCATCAGCCGCTCCAGTTGCCCCTCGGCCCGGTGCGCGGCAAAGTAGGCAATTTGCGGCTTGAAGGCCGACACCAGGTCGGCCGTGGCGTCCACGATGGCGGCGCAAAAGTCGTAAATCTTGTTGGCGTCGCCCTTGAGCCGACCCGGAAAGCGCGTGGGCTCCGGGTCCAGGCCCACGCACAACATTGATTGGTTCTGGCGCTCGGCGGCGGCCAGCATCTGGAGAAAGATCATGCGCAGATTGTAAGAAGCGCCCAGACCTGACCGCTGTTGGCAGAGCCCAGGCGACTCCTCCGTCTCAGACGCGGCGTGAATCAGCGAACAGAACGCGACCGGCCATGCGCTGGCAAGACCCTGTGATCCAAAGGCTTAAAGCCTTCAAACGAGAATAATTCTCATTTATAATGAAAGTCCACCCCCTTTTCAGGAAGTCATATGGCGCAGTCACCCCCTTCATCAAGCTGCCAGCACACCTTGCTGGCCCAAAGCCCGGTCGGGCATGTGTCGGCCTGCTCCGATTGTGGGGTGGTGCATCTGAGCTTGGACTGCGTGACGGTTCGGCTGGAGTTGAGCGCTTTTGTGGCCCTCACAGAGATGCTGTCGCAAGCGCATAAACGCTTGAACTGCACGCAGACACCGGCAGCCCCCACCTTGCTAGAGCCGACCCATGCGGTCCATCGAGCAACAAGACCGCACAAGCTGGAGGTCTCATGAGTGATCAATGTGCCAGCCCGCCTGCGAGCACGACAGGGTCTCGCCGCAGACGGCTTTGGAACCTTCCCGCCTTATGCCATTGCCCCGTGGTGGGCGTGTGTTTTCCCCTGCCCGCCCTGCGACAGTTGGTCAACAAGGCCTTGGGTGGCAAAGCTGTCGCGGACGACTACGACGTGCATGTCGGCGCGGTGGCGCAATGCACCCAGCGCAATCGGCTGTCCGAACTGCTGCAAAAGGATCTGGAATCACGCTACGCCAGCACGGTTCAGGGCTTTCGCGCCGCAAGAGACACTCCAGCGGTCGCCGACTTGTGGGCGGCTGCTCTCAGGAAGGCCGATGTGGCCGGGGCGTTCTGGGCCACGCTGACCCATCCGCGCTGCGACGATGCGCTGCAAGAGGCGGTATTGCGTGACATGCACATGCTGCAACATCAAGCGGGCGCGGCCGTGCGGGTCGATGCGGCTCGCGTCAACGAGCTGATCAAGGAAAACGGGGTTTTGGCGCGAGAGTTGGGCAAGGCGCAAGAGCGCTGCACCCGTGTGATCGCTGAAAAATCAGCGCAGATCAATGAGCTTCATGCGCAGTTGATGCGGCAACGCGCCACAGCGATAGGCAAGGACACACAGATTGCGTTCCTGAGTCAGGATCTCGAGCAACTCAAGGCCTCGCTGCCGGACTATGAGTACACCACCCCACTGCGCCAAAAGCTCGAACACATGCGCGCCCGACAGGCCGAACTGGAGGCGCAAAACGCGCTGCTGCGCCAGCGGCTCAGCCAAGCGCAACGCTCGCTGAGTCTTCCCAACAGGGAAGTGACCTGCGCACCTGCCACCGACGGTCACAAGCAGGCCCTCAAGGAAAGCCCAATCACGTTCCACCTCAAAGAGAAGACGATCTTGTGCGTGGGCGGCCGCCATGGAAATGTGCCCAACTACCGCGATGTCATCGAGAAGGCGGGCGGGCAGTTCGCCCACCATGACGGTGGAATGGAAGACAGCCAGGCTTCGCTCGACGCGGTCCTGGCCGCCGCAGATCTGGTGATTTGCCAAGCCGGCTGCATCAGTCACAACGCCTACTGGCGGGTCAAAGACCACTGCAAGCGCACAGGCAAACAATGTGTCTTTGTCGAAAACGCCAGCACATCGTCCCTGACCCGCACTTTGCAACGCATCGCCGCAGATGACACCGGCTGGGACCTGGCCGAAAACACCCTCGAAAAATAAAGACCCAGGCAGAAGGACCCACAGGCGTGAAAAGCCCCTGCTTTAGTTTTGCCATGTGCAGGTCTGCACGCGCCCGCACCAACGCTTGCGCGCCAGGGCTGAACTGAGCGCCGCGTCACTTCTGCCCTGGCCCTGCGCACGGTGAGTGATTTCGCCACCGCCACCGCGCCATCAAGGTTAAGCTGCGCCCATCCCAGTCACCCACCACCGCAAAACTGCACATGCTCAAACTTCTCCGCCCAATGCTGTGGCTCCTCCTCGCCGCCATGACCGCACCCGCCCAAGCCACCGAAGAGCCCGACCACCAAGTGCTGCGCCAATGGGGCAAGGTGGAGCTGCGCCAGTACCAGCCCTATGTGGTGGCCGAGGTGGTGCTCCAGGCCACGCCCGAAGACGCCGGCAACCAGGCCTTTCCCATCTTGGCGGGCTACATCTTTGGCAAGAACAAGGGCGAGCGAAAGCTGGAGATGACCGCCCCAGTGACCCAAACCGCCGTGCCCATGAAAATGGACATGACCGCCCCGGTCACGCAGACCGCCGCAGGCAGCGGCGCCATGCGCGTGCAATTCGTGCTGCCCAAGGCCGTGACGCTGGAGACCGCCCCAGAACCGCTGGATGCGCGCGTTCAATTGCGCCAAGTGCCGGCCAGCAAGTGGGCCGTCATTCGCTACTCAGGCTCTTGGTCGCAGGCCAACTTCGCAGAACAGTTGGCGCTGCTCAAGGCCACGCTGGACAAAGAAGGCGTGGCCACCCAGGGCGAGCCCGTGCTGTCGCGCTACAACGCGCCCTTCACCCCGCCGTTTTTACGGCGCAACGAGATTTGGCTGGCGCTGCGCTGAGGCGCAAGGGCTTTGGTGCGGAATCAGCCGCTCCAGCTGCCCCTCGGCCCGGTGCGCGGCAAAGTAGGCAATTTGCGGCTTGAAGGCCGAAACAGGTCGGCCGTGGCGTCGACGATGGCGGCGCAAAAGTCGTAAATCTTGTTGGCGTCGCCCTTGAGCCGCCCCTGAAAGCGCGTGAGTCCAGGCCCACGCACAACATCAATTGGTTTTGGCGCTCGGCGGCGGCCAGCATGGCAAGAAAAGTCATGCGGGAGTTGCAGGGAGCGGTCGAGCAGCTGAGGCTGCTTGTGTCACGCGGGTCCCGCCATGGGGATCAAACTGGCGCGCCGCGGCGGCGCTCACTCAGGCTGTATGCCCGCCTCGCGCATGAGTTCGAGCCACTGCACTTGGTCGCGCTGCATGCGCCTGCCCATCTCTTGGGCGCTCATGGGTTCCGGGTCGGTGGCCAGGGCCGCGAGCTGGCGCAATGTCTCGGGGGCGGCCAGCACTTTGGCTGCAGCTTGGCTCAATTTGTCGACCACCTGGGGGGATGTTCCCATGGGCGCCACCAGGCCTATCCAGGTGACCAATTGCGTGCCAGGGAACACTTCGGCCAAGGTTGGCACCTCGGGCGCTGCTGTGGCGCGCCGCGCCCCGGAGATGGCGAGCGCGAGCAGCTTGCCTGACTTGAGGTGGGGCACACCGTTGCTCACGTCCACGATGGCCGCAGGCACTTGCCCGCCCAACAGGTCGGTGAGGGCTTGAGGGGTGCCCTTGTAGGGAATGCCTGAAAACTTCAGCCCACTGACTTTGGCCAGTTGCGCCAGAGCCACCTGCGCGCTGGCTGAGCCGTAAGCCACGGCCAGCGGCTGTGTTTGTTTGGCGGCGTGGGCCAAAAATCCCTTGAGGTCTTGCGCTGCAAAGTCAGCCCGCACCATGAACATCATGGAGGTGGCCGCCACCCCAGCTACTGGCGCAAAGTCCTTGATCGGGTCATAGGGCAGCGACTTGTACAGACCCACGTTGGCCGCCAGCGTGGTGCTCGAGCCTGCCAGCAAGGTGTAGCCGTCGGCCTTGGCGCGGGCGACAAACTGGGTGCCGATCACGCCATTGGCGCCTGCCCGGTTGTCGATCACCACCGGCTGGCCCAGCTCTTTTTGCAGGGCCACTGCAATGGGCCGAATCACGTTATCCGTGTAACTGCCAGGCCCGTAAGGCACAACGATGCTGACAGCCCGCGCAGGGTAATCCTGGGCCGCGGCAAGATTGGCCAACAACATGGCCATGCCAGCGAGGATGCGCAGGGAAGATGCGACGCATAAATCAGTTGTCCTCATCTCAGCCTCCTGTGCGTGGGACCTGGGCCCCACAATCGAGCAAATAAAATTCATTGTGAGGCAATCTCAGGCAGTACAACAACTCACTTGAGTGGAACGACTGTTCACGCCCACTGAACATCGAGGTCAGCGCCCTCTCTTTGTGCTCGCCGCACTGAAGAATCGCTCAGATTATTTGACTTGCGCCCGCCTGCTGTGCCGTCCTAGCATGCGCTGTGCGCGCTCAGGCACCAGGCCCAAGCTTTGAGCCCCAGCGCCTTTGCAGCGACACGCGCCCAACCAGGAGTTTCGGGAATGATTCGATACGACGTGCAAGATGCGGTTGCGCAGATCTTGCTGGACCACCCGCCAGTCAACGGCCTGACGCCCGAGCTGCTGGACCTGCTGATGGCCCGCTTGCGGCAAGCCGGCAGCGACCCGCAGGTGCGCGCCATCGTGCTGGGCAGCGCCGTGCCCGGGCGCTTTTGCGGCGGGCTGGACCTGCCCAAATTCCACGCCGGCTCACCGGCCGACAAGCATGCGGTGGTCCACAAGCTGTACTTTGAGCTCTTTGACGTGCAGTCCAGCCTGCCCAAGCCCGTGATAGGCGCCATCACCGGTGCGGTGCGCGGCGGCGGCATGTCGGTGGCCATCACCTGCGACTTGCTGGTGGCCGCGCAGGACTCGACCTTTGGCTATCCGGAGCTTGAAGTCGGCCTGCTGCCCTCCATCCATTTCAATCATTTGCACCGCCTCGTCGGGCGCTACCGCGCTTTTGACCTGTTGTTCACTGGCCGCGTGTTCAGCGCGCAAGACGCGCTCGAGCTGGGTCTGCTCAGCCACACTGCGCCTGCCGACGCGGTACTGGCCAAGGCGCATGAACTGGCTGCGGTGCTGGCCGCCAAGTCGCCCCAGCTGATGCGCCTGGGCAAAGCCGCTTTTGTGCGCGCCACCGACCAGGGCTACCGCCAGGCCGCAGGCAGCGCGGTGGACCTGGTCTCCACGGTGCTGGGCACCCCCGACAGCATCGAAGGCTTGGCCGCTTTTGCTGAAAAGCGCAAGCCCAAGTGGAGCAACACTTGAGCGGCCTGCCTGCGCTCCACGGGCTGCGCGTGCTCGACCTGTCCCGGGTGCTCGCCGGTCCCATGGCCGCGCAGGTGCTGGCCGATCTGGGCGCCGATGTGATCAAGATCGAGCGGCCCGGCAGTGGCGACGACTCGCGCCAGTGGGTGCCGCCCACCATGGTGGACTCGCCGGCCACCCCGCACGACGAATCGGTCTATTTCTGGGCCAGCAACCGAGGCAAGCGCTCGGTGACCGCCGACATCGCCCAGTCTGAAGGCCAGGCCCTCATCAAGCGCCTGGCCGGCCAAGCCGACGTGCTGATTGAAAACTACAAAGTCGGCTCTTTGGCGCGCCACGGGCTCGATGACCAGAGCCTGCGCGCGCTCAACCCCAAGCTGGTGTATTGCTCCATCACCGGCTTTGGCCAGACCGGGCCTTACCGCGAGCTGCCCGGCTACGACACCATCGCGCAGGCCATGGGCGGGCTGATGAGCGTCACCGGCAACGGCGAGGCGCAAGTGGGCGCGGGTCCGCGCAAGACCGGGGTGGCCGTGGTCGACCAGATGACCGCGCTCTACTCGGTGATCGCCATATTGGCGGCGCTGCGCGAGCGTGAGGCCTCAGGCCTGGGCCAATCCATTGACATGGGCTTGCTGGACGTGCAGGTGGCCTCGCTGACCAACATAGGCATGGGCTACCTGGCCACGGGCAAGGTGCCGCGCCGGCTGGGCAACCGTCTGGCGACGGTGTACCCCAGCGACAACTTTGCTTGCAGCGATGGCGAGCTCATGCTCATCGTGGGCAACGACGAGCAGTTCAGGCGTTTTTGCTCGGCCATGGAGTTGCCGGCCCTGGCGCAAGAACCCAGGTTTGCACGCAACGCCGACCGCCAGCAATATGTTGACGAGTTGGACCCGCTGCTGCGTGCGGCCTTTGCCAGCCGCACGGTGGCCGACTGCAGGGCCAGGCTGGACGCCGCTGGCGTGCCGGCCGCGCCCATCAACGACATGGCGCAGGTGTTCAGCGACCCCCAGGTGCTTGCGCGCGGCATGGTGCAGCCGGTGAGCCGGCCCGACGGCAGCTCAGCGCGGGTGCTGGCCAGTCCCATCCGCCTGTCACGCTCTGCCTTGCGGCCGGTGCAGCGCCCTCCGCTGCTGGGCGAGCACAACGCCGACGTGGCGCAGGGCTGGCCGGCCGCCCCAACGGCTTAAATTGCGCTGCCTTTTTTTGTAAAGCGAGATTGGAGACCGCCATGGAGATCAAACGAATTGCGGGCGCATTAGGCGCCACCCTCACCGGCATTGACCTGTTGGAGCCGCCTTCGCCTGAGAGCATCGCCGCCTTGCGCGCAGCCTGGCTGGCACACAAAGTGATTTTCCTGCCCCGCCAGCCCCTGAGCCCAGCGCAGTTCCTGCGCTTTGCCAAAGCGGTGGGCCAGCCCGTGGAGTACCCCTTTGTCAAAGGCATAGAGGGCTTTCCCGAGATCATCGAGGTCAAAAAGCTCGAGCACGAGCGCATCAACTTTGGCGGCGTCTGGCATTCCGACACCACTTACCTAGAGGAGCCGCCCATGGGCACCATGCTGCTGTCCAAGGTCATCCCGCCCTATGGCGGCGACACGCTGTTTGCCAACCAGGTGGTCGCGTATGAGGCGCTGTCAGACACCATGAAGCGGCTGCTTGATGGCTTGGTGGGCGTGTCCAGCTCGGCCAAGGCCGATGTGTCTAAAACGCGCGAAGACCGCCTGCGCAGCGACGGCAACGACACGGCGCCCAAGGAATTTAATGCGCGCCACCCGGTGGTGCGCACCCACCCTGAAACCGGTGAAAAAGCCTTGTACGTCAATGTGGCGCACACCGCTGGCATCGAAGGCCTGACCGACGCAGAGAGTGCACCGCTGCTGAGCTTTCTTTTTGCTCACCAGGTCAAGCCAGAGTTCACCTGCCGCTGGTCCTGGGAGCCGGACTGCATCGCGTTTTGGGACAACCGCAGCGCCATGCACAACCCCGTCAACGACTACCACGGCTTTCGCCGCTTGCTCCAGCGCATCACGCTGGCCGGCACGCGCCCTGTGTGAGAGGTCCGCCCAGCCCTGAGCTGGGCCCCAGACGGCCACACCCACCACCGCCAGATCAAACCGGTCGCTTGCGAATCAGGTATTTCTGCAGCCCATCCATGACCAACTCGCCGCGCTGGTTGTGCATGGTCGATCGCAAGGTCAACACGCCGGTGGATCGGTTGGGCAGCAGCTCGCTCACTTCAAGCGCCGGATAAACCGTGTCACCCACAAACACCATGCCCAGGAAACGGCTGCTTTGCTCAATAAATCCTTTGAGCGAATCCTCCACGTAATAAGCGAACAAGCCAGCGCCGCCGCAGGTTTGCGCCAGCAGCTGAAAACCGTGGGCCAGCATGTGGGGCATGCCACGGGTCCGGCAATACTCCACGTCATAGTGCACAGGGTGGTTGTCGCCACTGGCCATTTGAAAGGCAGCGAACACACCATCGGTCATGGTCCGCGAGGGCAGCACAAAGCGCTCGCCTATGCTGAAGTCCTCGAACCACTTGGTTTCTACGAGGCGGTGCTTGCGGGGATCGAAGTTCGGGTCTGTGGTCATGTCCAAGGGATTAATATGGTGATGAACGTGTGCGTGTGATTGCGCGCCAGGGCCAATTTGGGCTTGAGGGGTGGGCCCGTCAGGCCAGCTGATTGGGCGTCAGCACAATCCGGCCTATGGATTTGCCTTGCTCCAGATCAGTCAGGGCCTCATTGACTTCGCTCATGGGCCGGCGCGTCAGGGGAATCCCCGGCAACTGCCCTTGGCGGGAATACTCGACCAGCTCCTTGAGCTCGTCCAGGGTGCCCACATGGGAGCCGCGCACCGTGAGGTTGCGCGGCGACAGCAGGGGCAGCGCAATCTCCAGGCTGCCGCCCATCAAACCCACGATCACGATCACCGTGCCCTTGACGGCCACCGCCATGGCCAAGGAGGCGGTTTGACCGCTGCCCACAAAATCAATGACGCCGCGAATGGGACCGCCCGCCGCCGCCTTCAAGGCCGCCGCGGTGTCGGGGCTGCGGTTGTCAAAAATGACATCGGCCCCTTGCGCCTGGGCGGCCTGCAGTTTCACCGGATCGATGTCGGCCACCACCAAGCCGGCCCGGGTCACCAGGCGGGCGGCGGCCAGCGCCGACAGGCCCAGGCCGCCTGCGCCTATCAACAAAATGCGGTCCGTGGGCTTCATGGGCGGCATTTTTTTCAAGGCGCCAAAGGCGGTCAGCCCCGAGCAAGCCAGCGTGGCGGCGGCATGCACATCGAGCGTGCCAATGTCGATCAGGTAGCGGGCGTCGGGCACCAACACGTACTCGCTGAAACCGCCATCGGCTTTGGCGCCCAGGCTGCGCTGGGCTTCGCAATCGGTGTCGCGCAGGTCCTGGCAGGCCTCGCAGACGCCGCAGCCTATCCAGGGGTAGACCAGCACCTGGCGACCCGTCCAGGCGGGGTCCACGTCGGCGCCCACTTGGGCCACGCTGCCCGCGATTTCATGGCCCAAGGTCATGGGAATCTTGGCGCCATACTGCGCGGCGGTCAGGCGTTTGTTGCCGCCCAGGTCGAAATAGCCGTCGCGCAAATGGATGTCGCTGTGGCACAGCCCGGCCGCCTGCACCTTGACCAGCACCTGCTTGCCCTGGGGCACCGGCTGCGCCACCTGGCGCGCTTGCAGGGGCTGGCCCCAATCCACAATTTGATAGCTCTTCATGGTGTCTGCAAAAATCCAAAAACCCATCCTAGCCAGCCGGGCCCTGCGCCACAAGTGGGATTTGCTGAAGCCTTGTTCAGCTTTCCCATCCCGCCGCCCTGGGGCGCCGGCTGATGTGGGGCCGTGAACGATGCTTCAGTTAATGTGAATTCACGCTGGTGTTCAAAATTCAGAGAATGCCTTAGCCCAAGTTCTTGTGTCGCGCACTGCGATGGACCCCTTTTTTTCAGACCCAGCCACCATGCGAACAGACCCAGAACCCTTTGAGTTGGCCCACCCCAACAGCTTTTACATCGGTGGGCAATGGACCCCTCCCTCAGGCTCTGGCCGGATCTTGGTGACCCATTCGGCCACCGAGGCGCATTTTTTGAGCGTGCCCGAGGCCCAAGAAGCCGACATGGACGCGGCCGTGGCCGCTGCCAGAGCCGCCTTTGACACCGGCCCCTGGCCGCGCATGACGCCCCACGAGCGTGCGTTTTACATGCGCGCCTTGGCCGATGAACTCGACCGCCGCAGCGACGACCTGGCCCGGGTCTGGACCACCGAGTCGGGCGTGGTTCACAGCGCTGCACGGGTCACCGCCAAGACCCTGGGCGATGCCTACCGTTTTTATGCCGGGCTGGCCGACACCTTCCCCTTCATTGAGCAGCATGTGCCCAAGGGCGGAGGCCATTTTGGCCTCTTGGTGCGCGAGCCGGTGGGCGTGGCGGCGGCCATCATTCCGTGGAACGGGCCTTTGCGGCTGATGACCTACAAGCTGGCGCCCGCGCTCATGGCCGGCTGCGCGGTGATTCTCAAAGCCTCGCCCGAGGCGCCCAGTGCGCCCTACATCATGGCCGAGGTCTGCCATGCGGCCGGCCTGCCACCGGGCGTGTTGAATGTGCTGACCGCCGACCGCCAGGTCTCGGAGTACCTGGTGCGCCACCCCGGCGTGGACAAGGTGTCTTTCACCGGCTCCACCCAAGCGGGCAAGCGCATTGCCTCGGCCTGCGCGGAACGCATCGCACGCGTCACCCTGGAGTTGGGTGGCAAGTCGGCGGCCATTGTGCTGGACGACTACGACCTGGACCTGGTGGCCCAGTCGCTGTCCAAAAGCGCCACCTACCTGACCGGGCAGGCCTGCTCCTCACTGACGCGGGTCATCGTCTCTCGCCATCGCCAAGCGCAGTTGCTCGAAGCCATGGCGCATCACTTTGGCCAGATCCAGGTGGGCGACCCCTTCGATGCCGCCACCGGTATGGGCCCGCTGGCCACCGCCAAGCACCGCGAGCGGGTCGAGGGCTACATGGCCAGGGGCTGCGAGGGCGGTGCCAAGCTGGTCACCGGCGGCAAGCGCCCGGCCCATGCCCCGCGCGGCTACTTTGTGGAGCCCACGGTCTTCGGCGATGTGAGCAACGACGCCGTGATTGCGCGCGAAGAAATTTTCGGGCCCGTGCTGTCGGTGATTCCAGTGGACTCGGAGCAAGACGCCGTGCGCACCGCCAACGACTCGGTCTACGGCCTCAACGCCTCGGTGTTCACCCATGACGCCGAGCGGGCCTACGCCGTGGCGCGTGAACTGCGCACCGGCACGGTGGGGCACAACGCCTTTCGCAGCGATTTCAGCATCGCTTTCGGCGGCTTCAAGCAATCGGGTCTGGGCCGCGAAGGTGGCGTCGAAGGCTTGTTGCCCTACCTTGAAAGCAAGACCTTGGTCCTCGACGAGTTGCCCGCTTTCCTCAGGCCCGCCCGCTAAGCGCTCAGCACCTGCCGGCACATCTCCACAAAGCGCTGAGAGGCGGTGGACAGGGCGTGCCCCCGCAGTGAAATGACCGCCACCGTGCGCGACAAAATGGGCCGCACCAGGTGGACGACTTTGAGCGTGGTCTGCCTCGGCACAGCCACCTTGGGAAGAATGCCCACCCCCAGGCCCGCCTCCACCATGGCCGCCATGGTGCTGACATGGGTGAAGTCGTAGTTTCTGGCGATCTGCAGCCGGTTTTTTTGCAAGACCGCGTCCAACTGCTGCTGCAGCTGCGAGGAGCCCAGCATCAAGATGGACGGCGACAGCTTGACCAATTCGCGCAAGGACACCTCATTTTTCGCGCCCAGGGGATGGTTGTCGGGCACCAGCGCCACATACGGGTCTTCGAACAAGGAGATGCATTCAAACTCCCCGGGCTTGTCAGGCAGCGGGCCAATGCCAAAGTCCACCTCGCGCTTGCGAATGGCTTCGAGCATCTCGGGCTGCGCCTTTTCTCGGATGCCCACAGAGATGCCCGGGTAGGTGTGGGCAAAGTCGGTCACCAAAGCCGGCAAGCGTGTGCTGGCCACGGTGGGCACGCAGGCAAAAATCAAGTTGCCTTGTTGGGCGTTGGCCGCCTGCTCGATGCTCAGCAGCGCCGCGTCAATTTCGGCCATGGCCTTGCGCGTGCTGACCATCAGCTTTTGGCCCTCGGGGGTCAGAATCACTTTGCGGGTGGTCCGCTGCAGCAAGGTCACGCCCAGGCGCTCTTCAAGCTGCTTGATTTGCATGCTGACGGCAGGAAGTGAAATATGGGTTTGATCGGCCGCTTTGCGAAAACTTTCATTTTCAGCGACCGCCAAAAAGGTGGATAAAACCTTGAGGTTCACCCGCATGTGCAGTTCCTTTGAACAATGGCTCAGATTATTTGGCTTGTGGTCTGGGCCTCCCACGCCTAGGATGGATTGAGGCTTGGACAGTGCAACGACAGGAGCAACAATGGCAACCCGCAAGCAAAAAAAGATCAAGACCGACATAGGCTGGAGCGACGCCAAAAGCATCACCCTCTTCGGCAAAGACTTTAGCAGTGAAATTTTGGGCCACCTCAACCTGGGGGACATGGGCTTTTTGGAGCTCACCGGCCGTTTTCCCAACCCGGCCGAATCCAGAATGTTCAATGCCATGGTGGTCACGCTGGTCGAGCACGGCATCACCCCCAGCGCCTTGGTCGCCCGCCTGACCTACCTGGGCGCGCCCGAGTCCTTGCAAGGGGCTGTGGCCGCTGGCTTGAACGGCTTGGGCACGGTGTTTGTGGGCAGCGTCGAGGGCGCTGCCAAATTGCTCTATGAGGCCATGCCCGTGCGGCAAGACCAGCCCGACCTGCAGGCCCTGGCCGCCAAGGTGGTCGACGACTTCAGAAGCCGCCGCGCCATCGTGCCCGGCATTGGCCATCCGTTTCACAAACCCATAGACCCGCGCACGCCGCGCCTCAAGCAAATTGCCGCCGAAACCGGCTTTGACGGCCCCTACTTTCAGCTCATGGATGCGGTGGCCACACGGGCCAGCGAGCTCACCGGCAAAGACATGCCCATGAACGCGACCGGCGCGGTCGGCGCGCTGTGCTGCGAGATGGGTTTTGACTGGAAAATTTGCCGAGGCCTGGGCGTGATGGCCCGCGCCGTGGGCTTGGTCGGCCACATCCTGGAGGAGTCGCGCGACCCCATGGCCCAGGAAATCTGGTACCGCATTGAAGAGTCCGCCACCGAACACCTGCGCCCTCCAACCCCAGGAGATAAGGCATGAAGCCCGGATTTGTCCAAGATAAAGTGGTGTTGGTGACAGGCGCCGGCGGCGGCATTGGCCGCGAGTTTGCGCTGGCGCTGGCGCGCGAGGGCGCCAAGGTGGTGGTCAACGACCTGGGCGCCTCGCTGGACGGCCAGGGCCGCGACAGCAAGCGGGCCCAGCAGGTGGTCGATGAAATCACCGCCACTGGCGGCCAGGCCATTGCCAACGGCGACAGCGTGGCCGACTGGGATGCCGCCGCGCGCATGGTGCAGCTGGCCGTGGACACCTACGGCAGGCTCGATTGCGTGATCAACAACGCCGGCATCTTGCGCGACCGCTTTTTCTTCAACATGAGCAAGGACGATTGGCACCAGGTCATAGACGTGCATCTGCACGGCACGTTTTACGTCTCGCGGGCGGCAGCCACCCATTTCAAGGCCCAGCAGTCGGGCTCTTACATTCACATGGTCTCCACCTCCGGCCTGATTGGCAATTTGGCCCAAGCCAACTACTCGGCGGCCAAGCTGGGCATGGTGGCGCTGTCCAAATCGATCGCCATGGACATGGCCAAATTCAATGTCCGCTCCAACTGCGTCTCGCCCTTTGCCTGGAGCCGAATGATCAGCTCCATCCCCACCGACACCCCCGAGCAGCAGGCCCGGGTGGAGCGTTTGCAGAAGATGGAGACTGCCAAGATCGCGCCCTTGGCGGTCTACCTGGCCAGCGACGCCGCAGCAGGCGTGAGCGGTCAGGTGTTTGCGGTGCGCGCCAACGAATTGTTTTTGATGAGCCAAAGCCGGCCCGTACGCGCCATGCACACCGATCAAGGATGGACGCCCGAGTCCATTGCCAACCGGGCCATGCCGGCATTCAAGCCGTCCTTTTACAAACTGGACCGCTCGCAAGACGTGTTTGACTGGGACCCGGTTTAAGCGCTCGCCATGATCAGTGCACAAGCCCTGCTGGCGCGCCAGTTTCCGGCCATTGAGCAAAGCTACAGCTCCAAAGACGCCATCTTGTACGCGCTGTCGCTGGGCTATGGCTCAGACCCTGTGGACCCGCAGGAGCTGCCCTTTGTCTACGAAAAAAACCTGCGCGTGGTGCCCGCCATGGCCGCCGTGCTGTGCTCACCGGGCTTTTGGCTGGGCGAGCCCAGCCTGGGCGCCAAAACGGCCATGATCGTGCACGCGCAGCACGCCATTGAGTTTTTGCAGCCCCTGGCCCCTGCAGCCAGCTTGCGCGGCACCACGTCTGTGCTGGAGGTGATAGACCGGGGTGTGGGCAAGGGCGCCATGGTCATCACCGAGCGGCTCCTGACAGACCTGGCCACCGAGCAGGTGATGGCCCGCATTGTTCAGCACACGCTGTGCCGGGGCGACGGCGGCTTTTCTGGCGTGGCGCCTGCGCTGGGGCCACCCAGGCAGCGGGCGGCTGACGAGAGCACCGCGCCCGATTGGAGCGTCAGCCTGCCCACCTTGCCGCAAGCGGCTTTGCTCTACCGTTTGCATGCAGACCTCAACCCCCTGCATGTGGACCCCGAGGTGGCCCGCCAAGCAGGTTTTGAAAGGCCCATATTGCATGGTTTATGCACCTACGGCATGGTGTGCCGGGCGGTGGTGCAGGCCTGCCTGGGCGGTGATGCCGCGCGCATGCACAGCCTGGCGGGCCAATTCACCGCGCCCGTGGTGCCTGGCGACACCTTGCAGATCGATATTTGGAAGGGCCCTACCCAAGGCGGCCGTTGCACCTTGAAGATTCGCTGTTCGGTGCCGGCCCGGCAGGTGGTGGCCTTCGCCAATGGGGCCGCCGTGGTCAGCCAGTGAGCCTGGCCTGGCAGCGCCACCCCAAAGCGCAGCGCAGGCCGTGACCTCTGCGCCCACCGTGCGTTTACTGCGGCGCGATGCCCGCTTGCACCATCAATTGCAACCAGCGGGGGTTGTCAGCGCGCATGCGCTCTTGCAGCTGCTTGCTCGAGAGCGACAACACCGAGGTGTTGAGGGTCTGAAACTGCGCCCTCACTTCTGGGCTGGCCATGGCCTTTTGAAAGGCCGCATCTAGCCTGTCCACCACGGCCGCCGGCGTGCCGGCAGGCGCTTGCACGGCAATGATGGTCTCCAGCGCCCCTGTGGGCAGGGAGAAGGTTTCTTGCAAGGTGGGCACCTGCGGCGCGCTGGGCGAACGGCTGCTCGCGGAGATGGCCAGGGCGCGAGCCTTTTGTGCGTTGACCTGCGCCATGCCGCTGCCAATATCGACCACGGCCACCTGCACCTGGCCGCCCAGCAGGTCGGTGATGGCCTGCGGAATGCCCCGGTAACTGACTGCCACCGGCTCGCTTTGGGTCACCGACGCAAAAAGCGCCACCGCCACCTGGCCGCTGGGCGAGCCATAGGCCATGCTGACGGCCTGCTTGGCCGCTTTGGCCTGAGCGGCCAACTCGGCCATGCTTTTGAGTGGGGACGCTTGCGGGACCAAAAACATCATGGCCGTGGACCCCAGCCCCGCCACCGGCACAAAGCTGTCCATGGGGTCATAGCTCAGGGTCTTGAACAAGCCCTTGGCCACAAACATCACCGACGAGCCCATCAGCAAGGTGTAGCCGTCGGGTTTGGCATTGGCCACATGGGCCGCGCCTATCGTGCCTTGCGCGCCCGCCCGGTTGTCCACCAGCACCGGCTGGCCTATGGACTCCGACAAGGCCTTGGCCACGGCGCGCGTGACGTTGTCGGTCACCGAGCCGGCCGGAAAGGGCGCGACCAAGGTGATGGGCCGCGATGGAAAGTCCTGCGCAGCGCCAGGCAGGGCCCACAGCAGCGTGAGGGCAGGCAACAAAGCGCGCAAAAAGGGCTTGAACATGGGGCAAAGTCTCCAAAAACGGTGGCCTCTTAGCCTAGCGCAAACACCTGCGGGCCATTCATTGAATTTTCTGAACCACTGTTTCGCGCTGCCTGGCCCTTGTGCGCTGCTCCCGCTCAGGCGATGGTGGTCACCAGTGTGCCGATTTGCTCAATGCTCACTTCAATCCGGTCCTGGGCCGACAGCCACAGCGGCGGCGTGCGAAAAGCGCCTATGCCTGCGGGCGTGCCGGTGGCCAGCACATCGCCGGGCTCCAGCGTCATGTACTGGCTCAGGTAGGCCATCAACGTGGCCACCGGAAACAGCATGTCGGCGGTGGTCGCCGACTGCATCAGTTGGCCGTTGAGCCGGGTGGTCAACTGCAGCGCCTGGGGATTGGCAATGTCGTCCGGGGTCACCAGGCTGGGACCCAGCGGGCAAAAACCGTCCATGCTTTTGGCAAAAGTGGTTTGCGGCGGCGTGATGTCAAACTGGAACTCGCGGGCGCTCAAATCGTTGAGCAAGGTGTAGCCGGCCACATGCGACAAAGCCTGCTCGGCGCTCACCTGATGAACAAAGCTGCCCACGACCACGGCCAACTCGCCTTCGAAGTCAAACTTGTGCACCGCCTCAGGCTTGGCCACGGTGGCCCCAGGTGCGGTCACCGAGGAAGGCATTTTGAAGATGATGCGCGGCTTTTCAAACGGGGCCACCCCGGTTTCTTTGGCATGGTCGGCGTAGTTGCGGCCGACGCCCACAATTTTTCCCGGCCGCGCAATCGGCGCGAGCAGCCGCAAGCCAGCCAGCGGCAGGCGCTCGGTCTGCGGCGCGGCCAGCCGCTCGCGCACCTGCGTGGCCAGCCGCTCGCGCGCGGGCGCGCCAGCCTGTGCCCAGCGCATCAAGCCTGTGCTGGCAGGCTCTATGCCGCGCGCGTACAGAGCGGCGGTGTCCACCGGCAGTTGCTGGACCAAGTCGCTGACATCCACCACCGACCCTCCATCCGCCACACCGGTATGGCGGCGACCCGCCAGGTCAAAAGCCAGGAATTTCATACCGTCCTCAAGCCGCGAGCGCCGCGCTGCGGGGCTGGCCCGTGCGGTCAAAAAACCGGCTCGCCGCCACTTGGCAGCGCTGAATGTAGCGGTGCTCGGTGGGCAGGTAGTCGGCCACGGCGTTGTGGATGGTGCCCATGTTGTCCCACATCAGCACATCATGCTCTTCCCATTGGTTGGCAAAGCGAAACTCCGGGCGCAGCTGGTGCTCAAACAAAAAGGCCAAGACCTCGTCGCTGTCTTGCTGCGCCAGCTGATCAATGCGCATCGCGTAGCCGGGGTTGGCGTAAAGCACCGTCTTGCCGGTGATGGGGTGGGTCAGGAACAGCGGGTGTGAGACGGGCGGCTTGGCCAGGCGCTGCGCCTCGGTCAGCGGTGGGCGCTGGCTGCCGCGCTCGCGGCGCATCTTCTCCCAGAACTTGTTGAAGTCGTGGGTCGCCGTCATGCCTTGCAGCCTGACTTTGAGCTCACCTGGCAAAGCCTCGTAGGCCGCATGCATGTTGGAAAACTCGGTGTTGCCCAAGGATTGGCCATCGCGCCTGGGGATGCGGGTGCCGTAGAGCACATTGGTGAATGCAATCTGGCGGCTGTAGGACATGTCGGTGTGCCAGTCCTGGCCGGCGTCGGCCAGGCCCAGCGGCTTGCCGCCCTCGACCATGTTCGACAGGATCATCACGTCCGGCAGGCCAGGGGCCTGGTAGGCATTGGCCACGTTGATCTCCAGCTCACCAAAGCGCGCCGAAAAGTCTCGCAGCTGCTGGGCCGTGAGCGCTTGCTTGGGGTACTTCAACACCCCATGGCGGCCCAAGGCTTGCAGCAAGGTGTGCAGGGTAGGCTCATTGAGCGGCTGGGCCAGGTCCAGGCCTTCCACCCTGGCGCCCAGCGTGGCGCCTGTGGGGATGATGCGCAATGTCATGGTCGGGTCTCCGTGAAAAACAAATTCAGTAGGCCTGCTGCAGCAGCGCCAGGATTTCGCTGGCGTGCGAGACAGGTCGAGGGTTGAAATACAGGCCGCGCTCGCCCATGGTTTTTTGCGCGATCACGGCCAGCGCGTCCTGCGCCACGCCGATGTCGCGCAAGCGGGTGGGCACGCCCAGGGCCGCGCTGGTGTGCGCCACCCAGGCCACGACGTCTTGCCCACCGGGCAGCACGGCCGAGGCTCGCTGCAGCGCCTGCGCCACGTGGAGCCGGTTAAAGGCCAGGGCGTGGGGCAGCAGCACGGCATTGGCCTGGCCGTGCGGCGCGCCCGTGACCGAGCCGATGGCGTGGCACACCGCGTGGTGCAGCGCGGTGCGTGCATTGACCAGCACCAGCCCTGACAGGTGAGCCGCATACAGCAGCTGCGCGCGGGCGTCCAGGTCCAGCGGGTTGGCGTGCACCGCGGGCAGGGCCTGCGCGAAGCGCTGCAGCGCATCCAGGGCCACCAGCTCCGCCAGCGGCGAGCGCTCTAAGGAGTACAGCCCCTCTATGCAATGCGCCACCCCGTTCATGCCGGTGGACAGCATCAGGCTGGCAGGCACTTGCAGGTTGGCCTGTGGATCGAGCAGCACCACCCGGCTGGCCAGTTGCGGGTCGGTGAACAAAAGTTTGGCGCCGTTGGCATCGCGCACGCCCAGGCCGGGTGTGACTTCGGCGCCGGAGGCGGTGCAGGGCACCGACACAATGGGCAGCTTGGGCCGCAGCAGTGTGGGCACATGCAGCTGGCGCGGCGGCGTGAAGCGGCTGGCGTGGTCGGCCAGGCAGCCGCCTTCGGCCATCAACAGGGCCACCGCCTTGGCGGTGTCGGAGCAGCTGCCGCCGCCCACTGCAACCAGGCACTGCACGCCAAACTCAAGGCTGCGCTCGGCCAGTGCTTGGACCAGCGGCACCGAAGAGTGCGCCGGAATGTCGGGCGCCTGCAGCACCTGCAAGCCATCGAGCTGCCGCATCACCTGCGCATGCAAAGCGCTGGCGCGCACACTGGCGCTGCATACCAGCAGCACGCGCTGGGCGCCCAAAAGCGCCAATTCGGCGCGCAGCCCCTCAACCGCGCCCGCGCGAAGAATCGTTTTCATCGCCGGTGTGCGCTGCACAAAGGAGGGCCATTGGCTCATGGGGCTGAAAACTCCATTTGGCGCACCATCTGCTGCTCGGCGATCAGCCAGAGTGTGGACTCGCGCACAAAGGTGGTACTCACCGTGTTCAGGCTGAACAGTTCAGGGCGCTGGCCCTCTAGCTGGCGGTAGGCCGTCATGTAGGCCTCGACCACGGCTTGCTCTGGGCCGCACTCGAGCACCAGAATGTTGCTCAGCGTATGGAACACCCGCATGCCCTGGGGCCGCGCCTGCAGCGCCTGAACGATGGCCTCGTGCCCTTGCAGCCACTGGCCTTGCCGCAGCCAGCGCCCTTGGGGCGTGAACAGCTGGGCCAAGGCCTCGTAGCGACGCGCATCGAGGTGGCTGATGAGGGCATACAGGCATTGGCTCCAATGCCCCAGGTCTTGCGGGGAGGCGGTGACATGACTCATGGCCCCAGTGTAGGAATCGCCGGCGCCCCTTAAGGCCGAGGTTTGATAATCCAAGGTTTCGCAGCAAGAAACAAAGGGGAGCCCATGGACAGACTGCGCTGCTTGCAGGTGTTTGCCGAAGTGGCGCGCTCACAAAGCTTTGTGCGCGCCGCCTGGAAGTTGTCCGTCTCCAAGGCGACGGTCACCAAAAACGTGGCTTGGCTGGAAAACAGCATGGGCTCGCAATTGCTCAACCGCAGCAGCAAACAGGTCACGCTGACCGACGCCGGCCTGCGGGTGCTCGAGAGTGCGCAGGAGCTGCTCGATCGCTACGAGCGCCTGGAGGCCGATGTGCGCGACTCGGTGCACCTGCCGCGCGGCAGCATCCGGGTGGGCACGCCGCCAGCGTTTGGCATCCATCACCTGATGCCTGTGGTGGCTGGCTTTGGCGAGCGCTACCCGGACATCGAAACCACCGTGGTGCTCGACGACGGCCGCATGGACTTGCTGGCCGAAGGGCTGGACTTGTCCATCCGCATCGCGCCGCAGCTCCAAGATGCCTCCTACATTGCCATTCCGCTGATGAAAGCCCCGCAAGTGCTGGTGGCATCCCCTGCCTACCTGGCGCGGGCCGGCCAGCCCAAGGACATCCAGGACCTCAAACGCCACAACTGCCTGGTGCACACGCTCAAGTCCTCGGCGGGCTATTGGCGCTTTGAAGGCTCGCCCCGGCAAGAGGTGCGGGTGCGAGGCACGGTGCGCTCCAACCTTGGCGAGGCGCTCAAAATGAGCGCACTTTTTGGGGCCGGTATTGCGCTGCACCCCTACTACATGGTTTCCGACGAGCTGAGAAGCGGCGCCCTGCAAGTGGTCTTGCCCGAGCACATCCCTGAAGAGTTGGACATTTACGTGGTGTTTTCAACCCGCCGCAACATGCCGGTGCGGGTGCGGGCCTTGCTGGAATTCCTCAAAGCCTGGGCCACCAAGCCCCCGCCCTGGGCGCTGGCGCAGCCAGTGGCTGCCCCAGCGGCGGTGCGCCCGCCCCCTGGCCGGCGCAAGGCGCCTGTCAAGCGCGCTTGATCACTCTGAGCCGCGCTCAGTCCCCCTTGATCTGGGCCGCTGCGATCAGCTGGCCCCAGCGCTGGGCATCGCCCTTGAGCCATTCGCGGTACTCGTCGGGGGAGGAGCCCACCACCACCGCCCCCAGGCCGCGCAGCCGGTCACGCACCTCAGGCTTGGTCAGGGCAGCGCGTATGGCCGTGCTCAGCTTTTGCAGCGCGGGCGCGGGCGTGCCTGCTGGGGCCATGAAGCCCACAGGGCCGACATAGGACTCAAAGCCGGGAAAGCCGGCTTCTGCCATGGTGGGTGCACCAGGAAAGTCGGGGTGGCGCTTTTCGGTGGTCACGCCCAGGATGCGCAGCTTTTTGTCGGCCACATGGCTGGCCACGCCAATCATGGGATAAAACATATAGCTCACCCGCCCGGCCATGACTTCCGTCAGCGCAGGACCATTGCCCTTGAAGGGAATGTGCGTCATCTTGGCGCCGGCGCGCTGAGCCAGCAACTCGGCCGACAGGTGCGCCGAGCCGCCATTGCCGGCCGAGCCGTAGCTCACTTTGCCCGCGTCGGCCTTGGCCGCTTTGAGCAAGTCAGCCAATGTTTGAAAGGGTGAGTCGTGGCTGACCACCAGCAGTTGCGGCAGTACCACGGCCAGGCTCACAGGCGCAAAGTCTTTGGCCGGGTCGTACTTGACCATCCCGGGGTTGAGCAGGGGGTTGACGTTGTGCGAAAGCGTGTTGACGATCAGCGTGTAGCCGTCGGGGGCAGAACGCGCCACCGCCTCGGTGCCAATGTTGCCGTTGGCGCCTGCGCGGTTTTCCACCACCACAGGCTGGCCCAGGGTGGCCGACACCTCTTGCCCCACGATGCGGGCGATCACGTCGGTCGGCCCGCCTGCGGCGTACCCCACCATGAACTTGATGGGCTTGCTCGGAAAGTCCTGGGCCGTGGCGGCCAAGGGCAGCAGGGCCAGCAGGGCGGCCATCAGGCGGGTGCGCAGCGTCAAAGTCATGCTTGAGTCTCCTTGTTGTATTGATCAGGGGGTGCGAATGAGGTCGGCGCTCAGCGCGCCAGGATGGGGGGCGCCACACAGTTGTTGGGTGCGCAAAAATTCATCTTTCAAAAGGTCCAGGGCCCGCAGCGCCCCCGCAGCGCCGCCGGCGGCCACACCAAAGAGCGTGGCGCGGCCCAGCAGCACGGCGCTGGCGCCCAAGGCCAAGGCCTTGGCCGCGTCCACCCCACGGCGAATGCCGCCGTCGAGCAGCACCGGGATGCGGCCAGCCACCGCCGCCACCACCTCGGGCAGCGCGTCCAGTGTGGCCTGGGCCCCATCGAGCTGGCGCCCGCCGTGGTTGGAGACCACAATGGCATCGCAGCCCAGGGCGACGGCCCGCTGCGCGTCTTCGGCCCGGCATATGCCTTTGACAATGAGTTTGCGCGGCCAACGCTCGCGCACCTGGGCCAAGCGGTCCCAGTCAAAGCTGGGGTCGTAGCTGCGGCCCACGGAGGAAGCGATGTCGGTCGAGCTTTTGGCCGCCAGTTCCATTCCGCGCAGGTTTTCAAAGGCGGGGATGCCTCGTCGCAGCAAGTCCAGCGTCCAGCGCGGGTGCAGCGCAAAGTCGAGCGCATTGCGGCGCGTGAAGCGAAAAGGCACTGAAAAATCATTGCGGAAATCGCGTTCGCGCTTGCCGCCCACGGGCAGGTCCACGGTGATCATCAGGGCTTCAAAGCCGGCGTGCTCGGCGCGCTCAATCATGCGCCAGAAAAAAGCCTGGTTGCGCAGCACATAGGCCTGAAACCACAGGCGCCCCGAGGAGGCCTTGGCCACCGCCTCGATGGAGGCTGTGCCGCTGCTCGAGAGGGTGAACGCAATGCCGTGCTGCTGCGCGGCGCGCGCCAGATGCAGGTCGGCGTCGCGCCAGCCAAAGCCCAGCGCACCGGTGGGCCCAATCGACATGGGCATGCCCAGGGGCTGCCCCCACAGCTCGGTGGCGGTGCTCGCTTGCGCCACATTGACCAGCACGCGCGGGGCCAGGCGGTGCCGCGCGAAGGCGCTGCGGTTGTGCGCCAAGGTGGACTCGTCTTCGGCGCCGCCGTCGTAAAAATCAAAAATGCTGCGCGGCAGACGACGCCTGGCCAAGCTGCGCAGGTCGTTGATGCTGTGGCAAGCGCGCAGGTCTGGAGAAGCGCTGAAAAACATTGCTCGATTATGGAAACCCCGCTGCAGCTGCAGCTCAAGGCGCAAGAAATAGAACGTTTCCCAATCGCGAACGCTGAAGGCCTTTGTCCAGGCCTTCAGCCAGCGTCTGTGAGCCGCTGGCCCCAGTCAGGCTCAGGCCGGCTGGTCGGGTTTTCGCAGCATCAAGGCCGAGCGCTTGCAACTGGCCACCAATTCCTGGCGCTGGTTGTAGCCCCGGTGTTCAAAAATCACGATGCCGTTGTGGGGGCGGGATTGGCTGGCGCGGACCTCAAGCACCTGAGACTCGACGCGCAAGGTGTCGCCATGGAACACCGGCTTGGGAAAACGCACCTCGTCCCAGCCCAGGTTGCCGACGGTGGTGCCCAAGGTGGTCTCGCCCACCGACAGCCCCACCAGCAGGCCCAGGGTGAAGGCGCTGTTGACGATGCGCTGGCCAAACTCGGTGTGCTCCCGGCAGTACTCCTCGTCGAGGTGCAGGGCGGCGGGGTTGTGCGTCATGGCGGAAAAAAGCACATTGTCCATTTCAGTGACCGTGCGGCGCACCGGGTGCTTGAACACTTGGCCTACCGAAAATTCTTCAAAGTACAGACCGGCCATGACCGCTTCCTATTTTTGTGGGCCGCTGCATCTCGCACACGCGGCGTTGACGTCGGCTGGTGTTTGATATGGTTCCATACTATACGCTAAATTACAGTTCATGAGACTAGAATGTATTCCATGCAGACTCTTTGTTGCCCTTTGCCCTCATCTTGCCCACCTTCTGACTCATGACATCCACCGCCGCCAGTCAAGCCCGCCGATCGGCCAAGTCGCCAGTCTTCCAAGAGGAGAACTGGGATGCGCGATTGGGGTTTTTGATGCACGACGTCTCGCGCCTGCGCCGCAGCGTGTTTGATGAATTCATGAAGCCGCTGGGCGTGACGCGTTCTCAGTGGTGGGTCTTGGCCTACCTCTCGCGGCACGACGGGATGATCCAGAGCGACCTGGCCGGCATGCTGGAACTGGGCAAAGCGGCCCTGGGCGGGCTGATCGACAGGCTTGAAGCCAGTGGCTTCATCATGCGCAGGCCCGACGAGACGGACCGCCGCGTCAAGCGCATCTTTTTGTCGGCCAGTGGAACGCAACTCATCAAAGAAATGGTCAAGCGCAACCACGACATGAGCGAGCGCATGTTCAAGGACTTGTCCACCGAGGACAGGTACCGTTTGGCCGACATGTTGATGCATGTCAAGCGCAACTTGGTCAGCATTCGCGGCCAGTCGGCCGTGGCCGACCCTGCAGATGGTGAGCTCCAAGACAGCTGAGCTCCCTTTTTGCGCCAGCCCAGCCGCGCACCCGCTTACTCGGGCTGTATGCCCGCTTCTTGCACCTTGCGGCCCCACACGCTGAGCTGCGCCGTCATGTAAGCGCCGAAGTCGGCCGCGCCTGCAGGGGCGACGTCGGCCCCCATGGCGGTGAGTTTGTCCACCACATCTTTGCGAGCCAGCATCTGGTTGATGCGGGCGCTGACCTGGGCCACGATGGCCGGCGGCATGCCCGTTGGCCCCACCACACCCACCCAGGCGGCCAGGTCAAAGCCAGGCAGTTGAGCGGCCGCCCCCACCGAGGGCAGGTCCTGCGTGAGTGGTCCTTTTTGCTCGACCGTCACACCCAGCGCCCGAATGCGGCCAGACTGCAAGTGCGGCCGGCTCGACGCCAGGTCGACGAACAAAAAGCTGACCTGACCGCCAATCAGGTCGGTCAGGGCCTGCGGCGTGCTCTTGTAGGGCACAGCCACCGCTCCGAGCTTGGTGAGGTTGCTGAAAGCGGCCCCTGCAATTTGGCCCGTGCTGTTGCCGTAAGCGTAGCTGGTCTTGTTGGCGGGGTTCTTTCCGTAGGCGATCAGCTCAGGAATGGTTTTGACAGGCAGTTGCGCATTGACCGCCAAGATGAATGGAAAGTAGCAGACCCGGGCGATGGGCGTGAAGTCCTTGATCGGGTCGTAAGGCAGGGTCTTGAACAAATACGGGTTGACCGAGTGCGCCGTGTTGGTGGTCAAGAACAAGGTGTAGCCGTCGGGGGCCGATTTGGCCACCATGTCGGCCGCCAACATGCCCGAGGCGCCGGGTTTGTTGTCGACCACAAAAGACTGCTTGAAGGCGGTTTGCAGGTCTTCGGCAATCATGCGGGCGACGATGTCGCTGGCGCTGCCCGCGCCAAAGGCAGTGACGATGCGCACCGGCTTGCTGGGCCAGGGCGTCGAAGAGGGCGCTTGCGCTTGGCTGGCCACGGCGGCCAGCGTCAAGCCCAGTGCGGTGGCGATGCGTTTGATGTTCATGTCTTGTCTCCTTGGATGGTGTGAGCCTGTTCGAGCGGGGTGAATGAAATCGATGCCATCAAAAGCGGGCAGGTATGCAAGGCCTCAAGGCACAGACCGTGCGCCAGGCGCGCCCGTGCCCAGCTGCAAAATCACCCGGCGGGTAGACCGCCGGCCCTCGACCTCTTCGAAGGCCTGCGCGTAGTCGGCCAGCGCGTGGCAAGCCCCTGGCGCTGGCCGCAAGCGGCCCTCGCCGACCTGGGTGAACAAGGTCTGCATCATCTCGCGCAGCTGCTGCGCGTAGCGGCGGCGGGCATCGACTGGGCTCCAGCCCAAGTACCAGCCAAAATTAAAGCCTATCACCTCGACGTTTTTCACCAGCAGCAAGTTCGCCGGAATTTGCGGCACGTCGCCACTGGCAAAACCGATCAGGACAATCTTGCCTTCGGGGCGAACGGCGTGCAGGGCCTGCTCGAATTGCGCGCCGCCCACGGGGTCAAACACCAAGTCGGCGCCTTGGCCATCGGTCAGGGCCTTGATCTGCGCGGCCAGGGAGTGTGTCTGGTCAGCGTCGCAAACCAAGGCATGGTGGGCGCCGTGGGCCCGCACCAGTTCGCTGCGCTCGGCCGTGCGCGTGACCGCAATCACGCGGGCACCCGCCAGCCGGGCAATCTCCACGGCGGCCACGCCCACACCACCGGCGGCGCCCAGCACCACCACGGTTTGTCCAGCGGTCAGGCCTGCGCGCCAGTGCAGCGACGCATGGGCCGTGCCGTAGGTGGTGGGCATGAGGGTGGCGGCATCCAAGGGCATGGCCGCTGGCACATGCCACACAGTTTCAGCGGTGGCCACCGCCTCTTCACCAAAGCCGCCCCAGTCCAGGGCAGCCACCACCCGGTCACCGGGCTCAAAGCCAGACACGTCGGGCGCCACCTCCAGCACGGTGCCGCTGACCTCGGTGCCAGGCACAAAAGGCAAAGGAGGCTTGCGCTGGTAGCGACCGCTGGTTTGCAAAAGCAGCGCGTAGCCCACGCTGGCGTAGGCCACGGCAATGCGCACACCACCTGGCCGCAGCGGCGGGGGCGCCACGTCCGTCAGGCGCAGACCCCGCCAGCCGGCCCAGGATTCGCACAGCAGCGCCCTCACGGTGCACCGTGCAAACGGATCAAGCGCTTGCCCATGTTGCTGCCTGCGTAAAGGTCGGCAATCGAGCCGGGCGCACGCGCGATGCCCTCGACGATGTCCTCGCGGTACTTCAGCTGGCCCTGCCGCACCCAGCCGGCCAGCCGGGCCACGGCTTCTTCGTAGCGGTGCTCATAGTCCCAAATCAAAAAGCCATGCATGGAGGCTGATTTGTTGAGCAGGTGGCGCTCGACCCGGGGGCCTTGAGGCCAATCGTCCCAGTTGGCCACCGAGGCGGTGCCACACACCACCACGCGGGCGTTTTTGTTGAGCAAGCGCATCACCGCGTCGCTGATGGCGCCGCTGGTGTTGTCGTGGTAGACGTCCACCCCGGCCGGGCAAGCCTGGGCCAGGCGCTGCTCAAAGTCGCTCGCCTTGTAGTCCAGTGCGGCGTCGTAGCCAAACTCGCTCAGGCACTGTTCGCATTTGGCTGGCCCACCGGCAATGCCCACGGTGCGGCAGCCCGCCAGCTTGGCAATTTGGCCCACCGCCGAGCCCACGCCGCCCGCAGCCGTGGAGACCACCACGGTGTCGCCCGGCATGGCGCGGGCCAATTCCTTGAAGGAAAACCAGGCCGTCACGCCATTGATGCCGAGCACCCCCAAGGAGAGCGACAGCGGCAGATCGTGCTCGCGGATCTTTCGGCGTATGCCTTGGCCGTCCGACAGCGCGTACTCCTGCCAGCCCAGCATGCCCATGACGGCGTCACCCGCTTGGTACAAAGGGTGGCGTGAGGCCACCACTCGGCCGGCAGCAAAGCTGCGCATGACCTCGCCCAGGCCCACGGCCGCTGCGTAGTTGGCCGTGGCATTGACCCAGCCGCGCATGGCCGGCTCCACCGACAAAAATTCATTGCGCACCAGGAATTGACCCGGCTCGGGCACGGGCACGGGCGCATCTTCCAGCCGAAAATGCTCGGGCTGCGGAATCCCAGAGGGGCGCGCAGCCAGGACCACGCGCCTGGCGGTGAGGGGAAGAGTCATCGGTGGGGTCTCTGAGGCTTGACGGCGTACCGTTTAAGCATTTATTGTATGCCTCCTTACGATATGCAACCGTCTAAAAACCACACCCCCGCCAACACCCAGGCCTTTCGCGAATGGGTCAATTCGCGCCATGGCCTGTCTTTGTCCAACTACGAGCAATTGAGGCAGTGGTCGGTCGACCATCTTGAGGATTTTTGGCAGGCCGTGTGGGACTGCTTTGGCGTTCACTCGCCCACAGCGCATGCCCGTGTTTTGCAGGCCAGCGGCATGCCGGGGGCGCGCTGGTTCGAGGGGGCCCAGCTCAATTACACCGCGCACCTGCACCAGCACGCGGCCGCAGCCGATGCGGCGGGCGTGCCGGCCTTGCTCTTTCGCAATGAGCGCATGCAGCGCGAAGGCCACACCGAGCGCTGGACCTGGGCCGAGCTCTTGCGCCAGGCCGGCGCCTTGGCCGCCACCCTGAGTGATCACGGCGTGGGCAGGGGCGACCGGGTGGCCGCTTACCTGCCCAACATTCCCCAAGCGGTGGTGGGCCTGCTGGCCTGCGCCAGCCTGGGCGCCGTGTGGAGCTTGTGCGCCCCCGACATGGGCGTGGGCACGGTGCGCGACCGCTTTGCACAAATTGGCCCCAAGGTGCTGATCGCCTGCGACGGCGCGGTCTACGGTGGCAAGGTCATGGACCGCCGCCTGGTGGTGGCCGAGTTGCTCCAGAGCTTGCCCACCGTGGCGCTGTGGTTGCAGGTCGAGGTGATGCAAGCGGCCGGTGGGCAGGCCGATGACCTTGCCCTGGAGCCTCAGGCCTGGCCTGGCCGCTGTGTGGCCTGGGCCGAGGCGGTGGCCCACGGCAGGCCGCTCAAGCCCCAAGACTTGCCTTTTGACCATCCCTTGTGGATTTTGTATTCCAGCGGCACCACGGGCCTGCCCAAACCCATCGTGCATGGCCATGGCGGCGTGATGCTGGAGATGCTCAAGCTGCACGCCCTGCACCTGAACCTGCACCCCAGCACGGAGCAACAAGAGCGCCTGCTCTGGTATTGCAGCTCAGGCTGGGTGATGTGGAACCTGTCGGTCAGCGCCTTGCTCTTGGGCACCACCGTGTGCATTTACGACGGTCACCCCTCTTACCCCCAGCCCGATACCTTGTGGCGGTTGGCCGACGAGATGGGCTTGACCTTCATGGGCGCCGGCGCGGCCTACTACAGCGCCTGCCTGAAGGCGGGCGTGCACCCGGCGGGTAAGCTGGCACTGAGCAGCCTGCGCTCGCTGGGCTCCACCGGCTCGCCCCTGTCGCCGCAGGCCTATGCCTGGGGATTAGAGGCGGTAGACCCAGGTATCTGGTGGTGCGTGATTTGTGGCGGCACCGACCTGGCCAGCGCCTTTTTGGGCGGCACCCCTGAGCTGCCCACCGTGCTGGGGCAAATGCAGTCGCGCTGCCTGGGCGCCGATGTGCAAGCCTGGGACGAGGCCGGCCGGGCGTTGCATGACGAGGTGGGCGAGTTGGTGGTGGTGCAGCCCATGCCCTCGATGCCGCTTTATTTTTGGGGCGACGAGGACCAGCGGCGCTACCGCGACAGCTACTTTGACACCTACCCCGGGGTCTGGCGCCAGGGCGACTGGCTGCGCATCACGCCCAGCGGGGGCACGGTGGTGTATGGCCGCAGCGACGCCACACTCAACCGCCATGGCCACCGCTTGGGCACCAGCGAGCTGTACCGCGTGGTCGAAGACTTGCCCGAGGTGGTCGACAGCCTGGTGGTTGACCTGGAGTACCTGGGCCGGCCGGCCTGGATGCCGCTGTTTGTGATGCTGCGCCCTGGGCTCACGCTGGACGATGCGCTGCGCACGCGCCTGGTTCAGCGCATTCGCCAAGACCTGTCCCCGCGATTTTTACCCGACGAGATCGTGCAGGTGCAAGACATCCCGCGCACCCTGACGGGCAAAAAGCAGGAGTTGCCGGTGAAAAAGCTGATGCTCGGGCGCCTTTTGCACGAGGTGGTGAATCCGGATGCCTGCGCCAACCCTGAGGCTTTTGCGTGGTACGCGCAGTACGCGCAGCGCAGGCTGGCGGCGGATGCGCCCGCCCAAGCGGGCTGAGCCTGCCAGGCCCGCGCCTGGGTACTACTTCACCTGCGCGGGCTGCACCTTGAACACGCGGGCCATGAACTCGCCCACCACGCCCTTGGGCAGCAGCATCACCATGACCACAAAGACCAGGCCCTGGATCACCGGCACCCACTGCGCATAGCCTTGCAAATAGCTTTGCATGGTCAAGATGAAGCCGGCGCCCACCAGCGGGCCAAACACCGTGCCTATGCCGCCGACCAGCGTCATCAAAATCACTTCGCCCGAGGTGCTCCAGCCCACGTCCACCAAGGAGGCCAGGCGAAACACCAGCACCTTGAGCGAGCCGGCCAGCCCTGCCAGCGCGGCCGAAATGACAAAGGCGATCAGCTTGTAGCGGTCTACCGCGTAGCCCAGCGAGACCGCCCGCGCCTCGTTGTCCCGGATGGCCCGCAGCACCTGGCCGTAGGGCGAATAAATGATGCGGTAGATCAGGGCAAAAGCCACAAAAAAGGTCACTGCCACCACGTAGTAAAGCGTGCGGTCGTCGGTGATGTCGATCACGCCAAACACCGGCCGGCGTGGAATGGCCGAGATGCCATCGTCACCGCCCGTGAAGGGCGCACCGACGCAGAAATAGTAAAACATCTGAGCCAAGGCCAAGGTGATCATGGCAAAGTAAATCCCCTGGCGCCGGATCGACAACACACCGACCACCACGCCCGCCAAGGTGGCAAACACCACCCCCAGCAGCACCGCCCATTCGGTGTTCCAGCCCCAAGTTTTAAGCGCATAGCCGGTGCAGTAGGCCGCGCCGCCAAAAAACAGCGCATGCCCGAAAGACAGCAGCCCAGCCTGGCCGAACAGCAGGTTGAAGGCCGCCGCGAACAAGGCAAAGCACAGCAGCTTGGTGGCAAAAATCGGGTACACCAGCAGCGGCGCCACCAGCAGCACCAAGGCCAAGGCGGCAAAGATCAGTTTGGAATATTGGCGCATGTCTGCCTCTCAGTTAAACGCTCAAGGCTGTCGGCCAAACAGCCCAGCGGGCTTGACCAAAATCACAGCCGCCATCACCAGAAAAATCACCACGCTGGACGCAGGCGGGTAGTAGACCTTGGTCAAGGCTTCGAGCAGACCCAGGGTGAAGCCGGTGACGATGGAGCCCATGATGGAGCCCATGCCGCCTATCACCACCACCGCGAACACGGTGATGATCAGTCCCGAGCCCATGGACGGTTTGACCTGGTCGATCGGGCCGGCCAGCACGCCAGCGAGTGCCGCCAGCCCCACGCCAAAGGCATAGGTCAGCGTCATCAGGCGCGGCACGGGAATGCCAAAGGTGCGCACCAGGTCTGGGTTGTCGGTCGATGCCCGCAGGTAAGCGCCCAAGCGGGTGCGCTCAATGGCCCACCACGTGCCCAGGCACACCACCAGCGAGGCCACCACCACCCAAGCGCGGTAGTAGGGCATGAACATAAAGCCCAGGTCCATGCCGCCCGGCATGGGGTTGTCAAAGGGCTTGCCAGAGGAGCCATACAGAACCGCCAGCGTGCCCTCGATCATCTGCGCCAGCCCAAAGGTCAGCAGCAACTGGAACAGGTGGTTCATCTCATACAAGCGCTTGAGCAGCAGGCGCTCGACCAAGCCACCGAGCAGCGCCATGACCAGTGGCACGATCACCAAGCTGGCCCAGTAGGGCACCTTCAGGTAATGGAGCAGCATCCAGGCGCCAAAAGCGCCCAGCGTGAATTGCGCACCGTGCGTGAAGTTGATCACCCGCAGCATGCCAAAAATCACCGTCAGCCCCAAGCTCAAGACGGCATAAAACGCGCCATTGATCAGGCCCAGGGTGAGCTGGCCCATGAAGGCAGGCAGAGGAATTCCAAAAATATCAGTCATGAGAACACGCCCTACACCCCCAGGTATTTCTGCAGCCGATCCGGCTGAGCGCGCAGATCGTCGTTGGAGAGTTGGTCCACCACCTGACCGTGTTCGACCACGCAGTGCAGGTCGGCCACCGACATGGCAAAGTCCAGGCTTTGCTCGACCAGCAGCACGGTGTAGCCGCGCCGTTTGAGCTCCTGCAGCACATCGCCAATCTGCTGCACGATCACAGGCGCCAGGCCCTCGGTGGGCTCGTCGAGCAACAAAATTCGGCAGCCGGTGCGCAAGATGCGGGCAATCGCCAGCATTTGCTGCTCTCCTCCCGAGAGTTTGGTGCCAGGGCTGTTGTAGCGCTCGGCCAGGCGGGGAAACAGCGCCACCACCTCCTCGGTGCTGAAGCCCCCAGGCGCCAGCACCGGCGGCAGCAGCAGGTTTTCACGCACATTGAGCGAGGGAAAAATCCCCCGCTCTTCCGGGCAATAGGCCACGCCCAGAGGGGCAATCTGCTCGGGCGGCTGGCCCATTGTTTGCGTGCCGTTGACCACAATGGAGCCTGTGCGCTTGCGCAGCAGCCCCATGATGGCGCGCAGCGTGGTGGTTTTGCCGGCGCCATTGCGCCCCAGCAAGGTGACCACCTGCCCCGTGGGCACATTGAAGTTCATGCCGTGCAGCACATGCGAGGGGCCGTAGTGGCCTTGCAGGTCCCGCACCTCGATGGCGTTGGCCTGTCCGCTCATGCGGCCACCTTTCGTCCAATGTAGGCGGCCATCACGCGCTCATCGCGCGAGACCTCCTGGTAGCTTCCTTCGGTCAGCACCTCACCGGCGGCCAGCACCGTGATGCGGTCGGCCAGGTCGGCCACCACGCCCAGGTTGTGCTCGACCATCAAAATGGTGCGCGTGAGCGAGACGCGGCGTATCAAGGCAGACGTGGCTTTGACGTCTTCCAGCCCCATGCCGGAGGTGGGCTCGTCGAGCAGCAGCATTTCAGGGTCCAGGGCCAGCGTGGTGGCAATTTCCAGCGCCCGCTTGCGCCCGTAAGACAAATCACCAGCCACAGTGGATGCGGCGTCTTGCAGGCCCACATCGGCCAGCAGCGCCATGGCCGCTTCGTCGAGTTCGGCGAGCGTGCGGTCTGAGCGCCAAAAATGCAGCGAGCTGCCCTGCTTGCGCTGCAGCGCCACCCGAACGTTGTCCAGCACGCTGAGGGTGGGAAAGATGGCCGAAATCTGGAAGCTGCGCACCATGCCCAACTGCGCCACCTTGGCGGCCGACAAGCGCGTGATGTCCCGGCCCTTGAACAAGATGCGGCCCGAGGTGGGCTCTAGCATCTTGGTGAGCAGGTTGAAACACGTGGTCTTGCCGGCCCCGTTGGGGCCAATGAGTGCGTGAATATGCCCCCGACGCACGCTCAAGTCCACGTCGTTGACCGCGGTGAAGCCCGCGAACTGCTTGCGCAGTCCACGCACTTCGACCAGCACTTCCGGGTTGTCGGCCATCTGCGTCACATGCGCCTTACTTGATCAGTGGGCAAGCTTTGTCAGCGGGTCCAAAAGCCACGTTGGCCGGGATGGTGGTGACCGGTGCGTACAGGTCCCACTCGCCTTTGGATTCCGATGGCTTTTTCACGCGGAAGACATAGCCTTCGCGGATCACCCGGCCGTCTTCGCGGATGGTGCCGTTTCTGGTCATCATGTCGTTGATGGGGGTGGCCTTCATTCTGGCCAACACGGCGGCCGTGTCATCGGTACCGGCCGCGGCCACCGCTTTGAGGTAGTGCTGAATCGAGCCATAGACCGAGGCCTGCACGAAGTTGGGCATCTTGCCAAAGCGCGCCCTGAAGCGGTTGGCAAACGCGCGGGTCTGCTCGTTTTGGTCCCAGTAGTAGGGCTCGGTCACAAACAGGTCTTGCGCGTTGTTCAGGCCCAAGGCCTTGACGTCATGCAGCGTCAAAGCCAGGGCAGCCAGGCGCTGGCCGCGCTTGCGCAGGCCAAACTCCTCGGCCTGCTTGATCATGGCGGCGGCGTGCGAGGTGGTGGTGGCCATGGCCACCACATCGGCCTTGGAAGCCTGGGCCTGCAGCAGCTGCGAGGAAAACTCAAACGAGCTGAGCGCGTGGGTGGTCGAGCCCACCACCTTGCCGCCACCCGCCTCGATCATGCCGGTGGCGTCGCGCTGCACGTTCCTGCCATAGGTGTAGTCGATGGTCACAAAATAAAAGTTCTTGGCGCCTGACTCCAAGTTGGCTTTGATGGCGCCCAAGCTCTGTGAATAGGAGTTGTAAGTCCAGTGGATGCCGTTGGGCGAGCAGTTCTTGCCCGTCAGGTCCGAGCTGGCCGAGCTGTTGAAGATGGCGATGCGGTTTTTTTCCTTGGCCAGGTCTTGCACGCCCAGCGCCACGGTGGTGATGCCGATGTCAAAAATGGTGCGCACGCCGGAGTCGTACCACTGGCGGGCAATGGTCAGGCCGGTGTCGGGCTTGTTCAGGTGGTCGCCTTCGAGCAACTCAATCGGGCGGTTGAGCACACGGCCGCCGAAATCTTCAATCGCCATCTTGGCCGCCACCACCGAGCCTGGCCCGGAGAGGTCGGCCACAAAGCCCGACATGTCACTGAGCAGGCCTATCTTCAAAGGATTGGCCGCTTGTGCCCAAACGCCTGGCGCGCTCAGCGCCAAGCTGGCCGCCGCACAAGCGGCCAAGGTAAAGCGCCGCGTCGTGCGGCCGAGAGCGAGGGAGGGGGCTTTTTTCATGGTCATGTCTCCGTGGTGAGGGTGAGAAAGGGAAGCAAAAAATATCAGGCGAAACAGCTGGTGACTGGGCTCAGGCGTGGTGCACATACTTCATGTGCAAGTAACTGTGCAGGCCCTCGGGGCCGCCTTCTTGACCGTAGCCGCTGTCTTTGAGGCCGCCAAAGGGCGCCTCAATGGCAGAGACGGCAAAGGTGTTGATGCCTATGCCGCCGGCCTGCAGCTCGTCGCTGACCGTCACGGCGGTGGCCGCAGACTGCGTGAAGGCGTAAGCGGCCAGGCCGTAGGGCGTGTCGTTGGCCATGGCCAAGCCTTGATCCAGGCTGGAAAAGCGGCGCACCAGGGCCAAGGGGCCAAAGGGTTCTATCTTCAGGGCCTGTGCGGTCTCGGGCGTGTCGACCACCAGCGTGGGGCGGAAAAAATAGCCCTGCCCGCCCATGCGCTGGCCACCGGCCACCACCCTGCCTCCACCGGCCACGGCGTCGGCCACCAGGGCCTCGATGGCATCGACACGGCGGACATTGGCCAGCGCGCCCATTTGATGGGATGCATCGAGACCGGGGCCGACTTTGAGCGCGTCCAGCGCCTGGCCGTAGCGGCTCACAAAAGCGTCGTGTATGCCCTCTTGCACCATGAAGCGGGTGGGCGAGGTGCACACCTGGCCCGCGTTGCGGCTTTTGCCCTGCACGCAGGTGGCTACCGTGCGCTCCAGGTCGGCGTCATCAAAAATAAGCACAGGGGCATGGCCGCCCAACTCCAGCGTGCACGGCTTGGGGCCAATGCTGGCCAGCCGGGCCAACTCTCGGCCCACGCCGGTGGAGCCGGTGAAGGTTACCTTGCGAATCAGGGGCGAGCTGATCAAGTGGGTGGACACCTCCGAGGGCACGCCAAACACCACATTGAGCACGCCTGCGGGCAGGCCCGCATCGGCCAAGGCCTGCGCCAGCACCAGCGAGGACATGGGTGTTTCCTCGGAGGGCTTGAGCACCATGGTGCAGCCCGCAGCCAGGGCGGGCGCGATCTTGCGCGCCGGCAAAATGGCAGGAAAGTTCCAGGGCGTGAAGGCTGCCACCGGGCCCAGCGGCTGCGGCACCACCAGCTGGCGCGTGCCACGCACACGCGGTGGAATCACCCGGCCATAAGAGCGCAGCGCTTCCTGCGCATACCACTCAAAGGTCTCGGCACTGAGCATGAACTCCATGCGCGATTCGGCCAAGGTTTTGCCCTGCTCCAGCGTCATCAGCCTGGCCATGTCCTCGACCCGCTCGCGCACCAGCACAGCGGTGCGCATGAGCACGGCGGCGCGCTCTTGCGGCGACTTCAGGCGCCACACGTCAAAGGCCGATGCGGCGGCCGCCAAGGCGTCGTCCAGGTCTTGCGTGCTGGCGCGCGGCACCTCGGCCAGCACCTGACCGGTGGCCGGGTTGCGCACTTCAGCGGCCACGCCCTGGCCGCCAGCGCGCCACTGGCCGGCAATGTACTGCCTGACGGTGGGATAGGCACTGGCGTCTGACGCGTTCATGAAAGCTCCTCTGTTTAAATTGGTCAGCGGAGCATATCGAACGCATCAGTACGGCTTATCGGGTGTTTCCCTTAATTTGAACACTTGCATACCGTTGACAAGCATACGATTTATTTGTAGGATGACTTCTCAAATTGACGCGTCGGGCCGCTGGGTTCCCGACCTTCCTCCCGGACATTCCCATGGCGCTTCATCCTGTCATTCAAAAAATGCTCATCGCCATGCGCGCGGCCGGTCGACCCGCGCTGTCGGCGGGCAGCCCCGCGCAGGCCCGCGAAGTCGTCAGCGCCAGCCGCAGCGCCCTGGGCCCAGGGCCGCAAGTGGGCCAAGTCAGTGACTTGCAGGTTCCCACGCGCGCAGGCCATCTGGCTGCCAGGCTGTACCGCGCCTCAGGCGGTCAAGAGCCAGGCCTCGTGGTGTACCTGCACGGCGGCGGCTGGGTGTGCGGCTCGGTCGATGACTTTGACGTGCTCGCGCGCGCGCTGGTGCACAAATCGGGCTGCGCGGTCTTGTCTGTGGATTACCGCTTGGCGCCCGAATTCCCGTTTCCGGCGGGCTTGGAAGACGCGCAAGATGCCCTGGTCTGGGCCCATGGTCACATGGCCCAATTGCTGGGCCATGGCGCGCGCTTGGTGGTCGCTGGCGACAGCGCTGGCGCCAACTTGGCCACCGTGGCGGCCACGCTGCTGCGCCAGCGCATCAGCTTGGCTTTGCAGTGTCTGTTCTACCCCGTCACCGACGCCGACTTCAGCCGGCCCAGCTACCATGCCCATGGCCAGGGCTTGCCGCTCACGCAAGCCGACATGGAATGGTTTTTTGGCCTGTACGCCCCCCCAGCGCTGTGGCGGGAGGCCGACATTTCACCTGTGCACAGGACGGACCTGGCCGGCAGTCCGCCGGTCTGGATGGCGGCGGCCGAATACGACGTGCTGCACGATGAAGCGCTGGACTACGCGGCCCGCCTGCGCGAGGCAGGTGTGCCGGTCACCGTGCAGCGCATCTTGGGCTTGCCCCATGGCTTTGCCCGCATGATCAATTTGATTCCCGAGGCCGATGCCGCGGTGAGCGACGCGGCTGCCCACATCCGCCTAGCCTGCAGCCAGCCTGCGCCACAGTGAACACCTCACCCACCCGAATTCAGGAGAGACTGCTTTGACGACACCCCAGCGCGAACACTTTGACGCCGTGGTCGTGGGCGCCGGCTTTGCCGGCATGTACATGTTGCACCGCCTGCGCCAGCAAGGCCTGAAGGTGGTGGTGCTGGAAGCCGGCGACGACGTGGGTGGCACCTGGTACTGGAACCGCTACCCCGGCGCGCGTTGCGATGTCGAAAGCATGGAGTACTCCTTTTCCTTCGACGAGGATTTGCAGCAGGCCTGGCGCTGGAGCGAGCGCTACGCCGGTCAGCCCGAGATCTTGCGCTACATCAACCATGTGGCCGACCGCTTGGACCTGCGCCGCGACATCCGCATGAACACCCGCGCCACCGACGCCGAGTTCGACCCCCAGACCAACCGCTGGACGGTGCTCACCCAGAGCGGTCAGAGCCTGCAAGCGCGCTTTTGCATCATGGCCACCGGCTGCCTGTCCAACGCCCAGGTGCCCCAAATCCCGGGGTTGGCCGACTTCAAAGGGCGCTGGTTTCACACCGGGTTTTGGCCCAAGGAAGGCGTGGACTTCACCGGCAAGCGGGTGGGCATCATAGGCACCGGCTCCACCGGTATTCAGGCCATTCCCCTCGTGGCCAAACAGGCGGCCCACCTGAGCGTGTTTCAGCGCACCGCGAACTACAGCATTCCCCTGCGCAATGGCCCGCTGACTGCCGAGGCCGAGCAAGCGGTCAAGCAACGCTACGCTGCCCTGCGCGAGCAAGCACGCCACAGCCCTTCTGGCGTGGCCGGCTTTAATGTACCCACCCGTGGCGTGCTGCAAACCGACCCGCAGGAGGTGGAGCAAGCCTTTCAGAGCCGCTGGGATTTTGGCGGCATCGGCTTTACCCGCTCCTTCAACGATGTGCTGCTCAAAACCGAGGCCAACACCATCGCGCGCGAGTTTGTGGTTAAGCGCATGTTGGCGCCCGTCAATGACCCGGCGCTGCGGGCCAAGCTCACCCCCACTTACCCCATAGGCACCAAGCGCTTGTGCGCCGACACCGGCTACTTTGAGATCTACAACCGCAGCAACGTGAGCTTGGTGGACATCAAGGCCGACCCGATCGAGTCCATCACAGCCACTGGCCTGCGCACCCAGCAGGCCCACCACGATCTGGACATCCTTATTTTTGCCACCGGCTTTGACGCCATCACCGGCGCGCTGCTGTCGGTGAACATGCGCGTCAAGGGCGGCAGCGACCTTAAAACCGCCTGGGCCGACGGTCCGCGCGCCTACCTGGGCCTGATGACCGCGGGCATTGCCAACTTGTTCATGATCACCGGCCCGGGCAGCCCCTCGGTGCTGAGCAACGTGGTGGTGTCCGTTGAGCAGCACGTTGAATGGATCGCCGATTGCATGGCCCACATGCGGGCCCAAGGCATCAACCGCATTGAAGCCAGCGCCCACGCGCAGCAGGACTGGGGCCGCCAAGTCGACGCCTTGGCCAACGCCTCCTTGCTGCCGCACACGGCCTCTTGGTATGTGGGCGCCAACATCCCCGGCAAGCCCCGCGTGTTCATGCCCTACATGGGCGGCGTGGGCGTGTTTCGCCGCACCTGCGACGAGATTGCGCGCCAAGGCTACACCGGCTTTGAATTGACCACCGTGCCCGAGGCGGCTTGACTTTTATTTCCTTACTGGACCCCCACTCATGAATTTTGCCGAGACCGAAGACCAAACCGCCATCCGCACGGCGGTTGCAGATGTGTGCAAGTCTTTCCCCGACGATTACTGGCTTGAAAAAGACCGCGAAGGCGGCTTTCCCATGGACTTTTACCGTGCCATGGCCAGCGCGGGCTGGCTGGGCATTGCCATGCCGCAAGCCTACGGCGGTGCGGGCCTGGGCATTTTGGAGGCCTGCATCATGATGGAGGCGGTCTCCGGATCGGGCGCGGGCCTGTCTGGGGCCTCGGCCATTCACATGAATGTGTTTGGCCTGCACCCGGTGGTGGTGTACGGCTCTGAAGAGCAAAAGCAGCGCTGGCTGCCTCCCATCATTCGGGGCGAGGTGCAGGCCTGCTTTGGCGTGACCGAGCCCAACACCGGCTTGAACACCCTCAAGCTCAAGACCTTTGCCGAGCGCCGGGGCGACCACTATGTGGTCAAGGGCCAAAAAATCTGGATTTCTACCGCCCAGGTGGCGCACAAAATCTTGCTGCTGGCCCGCACCACGCGCTTGGAAGATGTCAAGAACCCCAAGCACGGCCTGAGCCTGTTTTACACCGACTTGGACCGCAGCAAAGTGCAGGTGCGCGAGATCGAAAAAATGGGCCGCAAGGCGGTGGACTCCAACGAGCTGTTCATCGACGGTCTGGAAATCCCGGTGGAAGACCGCATTGGAGAAGAAGGCCGTGGCTTTGAATACATCTTGGACGGCCTCAACCCCGAGCGCGTGCTGCTGGCCGCCGAAGCCGTGGGCCTGGGCGAGGTCGCCCTGCGGCGTGCAACCCGCTACGCCGGCGAGCGCGTGGTGTTCGACCGCCCCATAGGCATGAACCAAGGCGTGCAGCATCCACTGGCCCAGCGCTGGGTGGAGTTGCAGGCCGGGCGCCTGATGTACCAGCGCGCCGCTTGGCTGTATGACCAGGGCCTGCCTTGCGGTCCCGAGTCTAATGCGGCCAAGTTCTTGTGTGCTGAAGCTGGCTTTAGCGCCTGCGAAACCGCTGTGCTCACGCATGGCGGCTTTGGCTACGCCAAGGAATACCACGTCGAGCGCTACTTTCGCGAGTCCATGCTGCCGCGCATTGCGCCCATCTCGCCGCAGCTCATTTTGTGCAACATCGCTGAAAAGGCGCTGGGCCTGCCCAAGTCCTACTGAGCGCTTGAAGGAGCCTGCCCGGCTCCCTCCCATCTTCAGCCCAACTTGACCGCGCCCGCCTGGGCCATGGCCTCAATCTGTGCCGCGTCAAAGCCCAACTGGCCCAGCACCTCGGCGGTGTGCTGGCCCAGCATGGGCGGCGGCTGGCGCAAGGCCGTGCGCTCGCCATTGAAGCGCACCGGTTGAGCCACCGAGCGAAACGCCCCCAGTCGGGGATGCTCATACTCATAAATCATGCCGCTGGCCTGGGTGTGCGGGTGCGCCGACAACTCGCCCAAGGTGTGCAGCGGTGAACAAGGAATGCCGCGCTCTGCCAGCAGTGCGATCCACTCGTCCCGGGAGCGCGTGAGCATGACCGCCCTGACCCGTGCCACGGTTTCTTCCCGGTGCGCCACCCGGTCGGGGTTGGTGCGAAAGCGCGGGTCATCGACCATGTCTTGCAGATTTGCCACATCGCAAAAGGCCCGCCACAAGACTTCATTGGCGACGCCCAAAATCAAAGGCGCGTCCAGCGTTTGAAAGGCCTCGTAAGGGCACAGCGATTCATGGCCAGAGCCTGGGCGCTCAGGCTCGGTGCCGCGTTCCCAAAAGTTTTGCAAGAAGTAGCCCAAAAAGCCGGTGGCCGTGTCAAACAGCGACACTTCCACGCGCCCACCCAGACCCGTGCGAGCGCGCTCCAAAAGAGCGGCCTGAATGCCAATGAGCGCATGCAAGCCGGTGGCCTGGTCCACGGGCGAAAATGGGCTGCGCACCGCCGGTCCACCCCGCTCGCCGGTGATCGACAGCATGCCGCAAAAGGCCTGCAAGATCACGTCGTAGCCTTTGCCGTCTTTCATGGGGCCCACGGTGCCAAAGCCGCTGATGCTGCAGCACACGGCGCGCGGATTCAGTTCGGCCAGGCGCTGCGGGCCCACGCCCAGTCGGTCGGCCACGCCAGGGCCATAGCTTTCAATCACCACGTCCACCTCGCGCACCAGGCGCTCGACCACCTCCAGCCCCTCAGGGCTGCGCAGGTCCACCGCAATGCTGCGCTTGTTGCGGTTGGCGCTCAGGAAAATCGCCCCGGTGGGCGCAGCTTCCTCGTGCTTGCGCAGCGGTGGCCATTGGCGGGTGTCGTCGCCGCCCTTGATGGGCTCGAGCTTGATCACATCGGCGCCCATGTCACCCAGGTACTGGGCGCACAAAGGGCCGGCCAGCACCTTGGACATGTCCAGCACTTTCAGCCCTGCCAAAGGGGTGGCGTTCATCGCATCTCCGGGAAATTTGGGGTATTGTTTTATTTGTTCGCTAGCATATCATATGGACTATTTTCAATGGGCTCATACGGCCCTACCGACCACCAAGGAGACAGAACATGAGTGCCTGGGCCATCGTCGCCAACAACGAACCCCTGCAAGCCATTGAGCAAGCGCCCCTGCACCCGCAGGGCACAGAGGTGGTGCTGCAGGTCACGCATGCGGGCGTGTGCCACTCCGACCTGCACCTCTGGCACGGCTACTACAACATGGGCAGCGGCCAAAAAATGATGCTGGCCGACCGCGGCGTCACCCTGCCCCGGGCGCCTGGCCATGAAATTGTGGGCCGCGTCGTTCGCGTGGGCCCCGACGCCCAGGGCGTCAAGGTGGGCGACGAGCGCATCGTTTTCCCCTGGCTGGGCTGCGGCCAGTGCGAGGTGTGCCTGGCCGGTCAAGACAACCTGTGCAACGCGATCTGCGCCTTGGGCGTGCGCCAAGATGGCGGCTACGGCAACGAGGTCAAGGTGCCGCACCCGCGCTTTTTGGTGGATTACGGCGACGTGGACCCGGCCTTTGCCGCCACCTTGGCCTGCTCGGGCATCACCGTGTACTCGGCCATTCGCAAGCTCTTGCCCATGTCGCCCGACACGCCCGTGGTCTTGATAGGCGCGGGGGGTCTGGGGCTGGCCGCCATAGGCATGCTGCTGGCCTTGGGCCACAAACGCATTGTCTCGGTCGACATCAGCGCCGACAAACGCCAGGCGGCCCTGGAGATGGGTGCCACCGATGTGGTGGACGGCAGCGCCCCTGAACTGGTGCAAGCCATTCACGCCGTCACCGGCGGCCCCGTCAAGGCCGCCATGGACTTTGTCAACATTTCTTCCACCTCGGCCACCGGGCTGGAAATTCTGGCCAAAGACGGCCGCTTGGTGCTGGTGGGGGTGGGCGGCGGCGAGTTGGTCTTGTCGCTGGCCGGCATGATTTTCAGGCCCCGATCGGTCATGGGCAGCATGACCGGCAACCCGCAAGACCTGCGCGATGTCACCGCCCTGGCCAAGGCCGGCAAACTCAAATCCCTGCCCATCACCCGCATGCCCAAAGACCAGGCCAACACCGCGCTGATGACCTTGAACGAAGGCCGGGCGGTGGGCCGCATTGTGTTGGTTTGACGCCCATGCAGCGCTTTGCCGGCAAAACCGTCTTGATCACCGGATCGACAGGCGGCATTGGCCTGGAGACCGCCCGCCGCTTCCATGCGGAGGGCGCCCAACTCGTGCTGGTGGATCTGGACGCCTCACTGCTGCAGGCCCAGGCCCAAGCGCTGGGCCCCGGTGTCAGCGTGTTCCTGGCCGACGTGGCCGATGAAGCCGCCGCCCACAGCGTCTTCAGCGAGCTGGCCAGGCGCCAAATGCGCATCGACGTGGGCGTGCTCAACGCCGGCACCGAAGGCAAGATCGCCCTCATTGAAGAGCAAGCCCTCGCCGACTTTGACCGCGTCATGGCCGTCAATGTGCGCGGTGTGTTCATCTGGATGGCTGGCCTGATGCGGCTCATGCGGGCACAAGGCAGCGGCGCCATCACCGTCACCTCATCGACGGCAGGGCTGCAAGGCGCACGCATGCTGGCCCCCTACTCGGCCAGCAAACACGCCGTCTTGGGCCTGGTGAAATCGGCCGCCATCGAAGGCGCCCCAGAGGGCATACGGGTCAACGCCGTCAACCCCGGGCCGGTGTCCACCCGCATGATGGACGCCATCGATGCAGGCCGAGGCGAGCTCAGAGAGGTGCAAACCCGCAGCGCCCAAGCCGTGCCCATGCGCCGCTACGGCACGCCTGCCGAAGTGGCCGCCATGATCGCCTTCATCAGCAGCGACGATGCCAGCTTCACCACCGGCAGCACACTGTGCTTGGACGGGGGGCTGGTGGCAGGCCGAGGCTGAGGGGAGGCGGCCGTCAGCGGTGCCTGTGATGGGCCCGCAAGCTGCCTCCACCAGACCGAGCAGACGCTCAAAATCGCCGGGCCGGCTGCCTGCGGGTTGGGCACCACTGTGTCCGAGTGGCGTTGAAGGCAGACCGCCAAGCGCCGTATTTTTTCAGGTGCGCGCCAGGCTCATGGGTTCAGTGCGCGGCTGCCCGGATCAGTTGCCCTTGAAAACGGGTGGACGCTTATCGAAAAATGCCGCCACTGCTTCAGCATGGTCAGCCGTGTGGTGGGCCTGGCCTTGCCACAGTCCGGCGCTGTCGAGTGCCTCGTCGAGCGTGGCAGTGCGTGCTTGCAGCAGCAACTGCTTGGTCCAGCGCAGCACTTGCGGCGGGTTGGCGGCAATCCGCTGAGCCAGGGACATGGCCTCGGCAAGCAACTGGTCGGGCTCCACCAGCTTGGACACCAGCCCTATCCGCAGCGCTTCATCGGCGTCTATGGTCTCGCCCGTCAAGGCCATTTCGGCTGCCCGGGAGAATCCCACCAAGCGCGGCAGGAACCAGCAGCCCCCATCGCCCGGCACGATGCCCACTTTGACAAAGCTTTCTGCAAACCGAGCCGTGCGGGATGCGATGCGGATGTCACACATGCAGGCCAAGTCATTGCCAGCGCCTATGGCCGGTCCATTGATGGCCGCAATGATGGGCACCTGCAGCTTTTGGAATGCCCGAGGGATGCGCTGTATGCCATTGCGGTAATTTTGAGCAATTTCCTCGGGTGAGCCTTCAAACATGCCAGCTCGATCACGCATCTCGGCCACATTGCCGCCCGAGCAAAACGCAGAGCCGGCCCCAGTCAGAATGGCGGCGCGTATGTTTTGGTCCTGATTGAGCTTTTCAAACAAGCTTTCGAAGGCCGCAAACATGGCCTCGCCACTCAGCGCGTTGCGCGTCTCGGGCCGGTTCAGGGTGAGCAGGGCCACATGGCCGCGCACTTCAAAAAGAATGGAGTCGTCGGTGGGTGTATTGAGCATCATGGCAATGATTAGATCAGTTCAAGGGCCGGGTCTGGGCTGGCATCAGTCCAGACCGTGACACGGTCTGGCCCGCAGTTGATTACTTGCAATGGTTGTCAGGCGGCTGGGGCCAAGGGTGTGTGTTCATGTGCAGTTAGCGACCCAAGGCCATGGCTGGTGATGGAGGACCTGGCGAGCCTTCAAAAGATCCAATGGCCCCAAAGCTGAGGCTGGCAACGCTCCAGCCTTGGCGACAGGACAATCGGCCTTTCCCGTTTAGCATCCAAAGCTTTCCCGTCCGACCTTCCCCATGCAACTCAACCGCCGCCAACTCATCCTGCTGGTTCTGCTCACGCTGGTGTGGGGCTTCAATTGGCCGGTGATGAAACTGGGGGTGACGGACTTTCCGCCGCTGGCGTTTCGCGCGCTGTGCATGTGGCTGGGGCTGCCGGTGATGGCGCTGTCCATCGTGGTGCTGCGGCATTCGTTTGTGGTGCCGCGTGCGCATTGGCGCGAGCTGTTTTGGCTGGGCGTGACCAATTCGCTGGTGTGGCAGGTGCTGATCATGGTGGCGCTGGCCAACTTGAGCAGCGGGCGGGCGGCCATCTTGGCTTACAGCATGCCTATTTTTTCGGCGCTGCTGAGCGTGATGTTTTATGGCGAGCGGCTGGGCCTGCGGTCCTTGCTGGGGGTGCTGGCGGCCACGGGTGGCATGGTTCTGCTGCTCTGGCACGAGGTGGCGGTGCTCTCGGGCACGCCCTGGGGGGTGCTGTGCGCGCTGCTGGCCGCAGCCACCTGGGCGCTGGGTATGCGCCAGATGCGGGCCACGCGCATTCCGGCCACCACGCTCACGCTGTCGTTTTGGATGGCGTGCATGACGGTGCTGGCGCTGACCCTGCTGAGCTGGCTGTTTGAGCGCGATGACTGGGTTTGGCCCACGCCCACGGTGTGGGGCTCGGTGGGCTACAACGCGGTGCTGGCGTTTGGCTTTGCGGCCACCACACAGATGTACCTGGCGCGCACGCTGCCGCCCTTGGCCGCCTCACTGAGCGTGATGCTGATCCCTATTTTGGGCGTGTTCTCGGGCGCCACTTTGCTGGGCGAGGTGCTGCACTGGCAGGACTGGGCCGCGGTGGTGCTGATGGTGGGGGCCATGGGTTCGGTGCTGATGCCGCAGCGCACGCCGCCCAAGCCGGATTGACGAGCCGATTGATACGTCGGGTTGATGCGTCGGATCGTGGCGCAGAGGTAATGCGCCTGGCTACTCGGCGGCCAGCCGCTCGGCGTGCTGGGCCTGCGCCACCTGCAGGGCCAGGCAGAGGTCGTCCCAGGCCTTGGCTTTGTCCAGGGGTGTGCGCATGAGGGCGCCCAGGTCGTAGCTGACCACGGCGGGCATGCCCCAGAGGTCGTGCACCTGGCCACGCAGCCGACCCAGGGGCTCGTCGGTTTCCAGCAGGGCTTGCGCGCCCAGGCGGCTCATGATGAAGACCACATCGGGCTCAGTGCGCTCCAGCACCTCGTCCAGGCCGTGCACCTCGGCAGGGCCGGCGCTGCGCTGCAGCGGGGCCAGCCAGACCATGGCGCCTTGGTGCAGGCGGGCAGCGCGCAGCATGTGTTGTAGCAGCTGGCCTGCGCTGTCGTTCAATTCATCGGGCCGGCCTTCGGCAAGCAGCAACCAGCGCTGCCCGGCGGCGGCGCTGGCATCGTCTTTGCCGGCCACGAGTTGGGCGGCATCGACGCGCCAGCTGGCGCCTGTGGATGCTGCTTCAGCGGCTGGGGCTGTGGGCAGCGGTGAGGCAGCGGGCATCGGTGAGGCGGCGGGGGGGCGGGCAGCAGGGGCCGAAGGCGGCGCTGGCATGGCCGCATCTGGAGGCGCTGACCTGGCGCTTGCAGTCTGCGCTGGGTTTGGGCGGGCGGTCTGCGCAGGCGACAAAGTTGTTGGCGAAGGAGCTGGCGAAGGTGCAGCAGCGGCGGCAGTCACAGGTGTCGCCTTCGATGACGCAGGCTGGTCCGCTTCAGGCAGCGGCGACCACACCTGCACACCCATTTCTTTGAGCATGGCCCGTTGGCGTTTGTCCAGGTCCAGGCTCATGGTGGGGGGCTGGTGGTTGTGCCCAGGGGCAGGTTCATGACCACAGCGTCTTCGCGCTTGAACGCGGCCAGGGGGTAGTAGTTGCGGCGCACGCCCATTTCTTTGAATCCGTAGCGTTCATAAATACGGCGGGCGCGGGTGTTGCTCACGCGCACTTCCAGCCACAGCCATTGTGCGCCCTGGCCTGCAGACCAGATGGCCACCTCGTTGAGCATGTGCCGGGCATGGCCTTGGCCTTGTGCGTCGGGCGTGACTGTGATGTTGAGCAGGTGGGTTTCATCCAGCCCTTTCATGAGCACAAAATAGCCCAGCAGCTGCTCGCGCTGCAGCAGCACGCAGGCGTGGTAGCCGGCACGCAGCGAGTCTGCAAAATTACCGCTGGACCACGGGTGGGCGTAGGCCAGCTTTTCAATGTGGGCCACCTCGTTCAACCAGGCCGCCGTCATGGGCGCCAAGCTCAGAGCTTCTGGGCGATAGGCGGGGCGGGGCACGGCGTTCATGGGCTCAAGCTTGGCAAGGCCGCTTGGGCCGCGGCTTTGGCGGCCAGGCGCTCGTCGGTGGTTTGGGCCACTTTGTCGCGCACGTAAAGCGGCAGGGCTTGCGCAGCGGGCACGGCCAGGCCCTGGGCCATGAGGCCGGGGGCCAGGCGCAGCAAGGCGGCCGCCGTGGGCCAGGCGGGCAGCACCAGGGCCGTGGTCGGCAGGGCGGGCAGGCGAGCGCCATAGACCTCAAACACATTGCCGGCCAACAGGCGCGGTGCGCTCTCAGGCCACACCAACTGCTCGGGCGCGAGCAGCCGGCAGGGGCTCAGGGCTTGCCAGCCGCTGGGGCTCTGCCCAAAGTCCTGGGTGTACACCTCGTTCATGCGGGCGTCGAGCAGGGCGCTCAAGGCCGTGGGCAGGGCGTGGCCTGCCGCTGCGTGGCGGTGGGCGGCGTCTTCGGCCACCGCCAGCAAGGTGTCCACCGGCAACACGGGCAGACCGGCGCCTGCGGCCAGGCCCTGGGCCACGGCGCAGGCGGTGCGCAGGCCGGTGAAAGAGCCCGGACCCCGGCCAAAGACGATGGCGTCCAACTCTTTCAAGGTCAGCCCGGCCTGGGCCAGCAGCTCCAGCACGGCAGGAATCAAGCTGGCCGACGCCTGCGCCCCGCCTCGTCCCTCGTGCAGCCACTGGCGCGGGCCCACAGCCAGGCCCACCGACAGGCGGTCGGTGCTGGTGTCAAAGGCAAGAAAGCGGCCGGGGGCTTGCAAAGGATTGAGTCGGCTAAAAAGGCTTGAGGCGCGCGAAAGGGGGCTGGCATGGCGCTGGGAGGCCGATTATCTGGGCAAGCGCGAACGGTTTAGCTGGGGATCACTGGGGATAATTGCCGCATGCAAGAGTCATGGCGCGCCAAGCGCGGTTTTCTGTCAATGTGGGTGGGTGTGTGGGCGCTGGCACTGGCCGCAGCGCAGGTCCAGGCCCAAACCGCCAACCCGAACCCCAGCCTGCCCCGCGCTGTGGCCCAGGCCCTGGCAAGGGCGCAGGTGCCGGCCAGCGCGGCGGCGCTGCTGGTGCTGGACCTGGACCAAGGCCGCAGCCGGCTCAGCCACCGGGCGGCCGAGTTCATGAACCCGGCCTCGGTCACCAAGCTGGTGACCACGGCCGCCGCCCTGGAGCTGCTGGGCCCCAAGCACACCTGGACCACCACCGTGCTGGCCGACGGCACGCTGGACGGTCAGCTGCTCACCGGCGCCTTGGTGCTGCGCGGCGGGGGCGACCCCAAGCTGGTGGTCGAGCGGCTGCAGGCGCTGCTGGCGCAGGTGCAGGCCAGCGGCATACAGGCCGTGCGTGGCGACATCGTGCTCGACCGCAGCTTGTTTCGCCCGCCTGCGGTGCACCCGGGCGACTTTGATGGCGAGCCGCTCAAGCCCTACAACGTGCAGGCCGATGCGCTGCTCCTTAACTTTCAAAGCCTGGTGATGACCATCACGCCCGATGCCGCCTTGCAGCGTGCGCGCATCAGCACCGAGCCTGCATTGGCGGGCGTGCAGGTCGATGCCAGCGTGCCGCTGACGGGTGCGGCCTGCGGTGATTGGCGCGGCGAGCTCAAGGCCAGCTTGGACCAGCCCCTGCGCATTCAATTTGCAGGCACTTACCCGCTGGCCTGCGGCGAGCGGGTGTGGCCCACGGCCTACCCCGAGCCCGCCCGCTTTGCCGAGCGTGCCATTGAAGCGGCCTGGCGAGCCCAGGGCGGCCAGCTCACAGGCCGCGTGCGCTGGGCCACGGCGCCCGAGTCGGCGGCTTTGAACACGCAGGGATCGCTCAGCGGCGCCAAGCCGCGCTTGAAACTGGAAGCCCCGTCTTTGCCGCTGGTGGAGGTGGTGCACGACATCAACAAGTTCTCCAACAACGTCATGGCCCAGCAGGTGTTCTACACCCTGGGTTTGCGCAGCACTGCGGCCGATGCGCCGCCCGGCACGCTGGAAGCGGGCCGCGCCGTGGTGCTGGACTGGTGGCGCCAGGCCTTGCCCACCAGTGCCTTACCTGTTTTGGGCAATGGCTCGGGTTTGAACCGTGGGGAGCGGCTCACGGCCCAGTCCTTGGGGGCTTTGCTGCAGCGCATGGCGGCCGGCCCGCACGCGGCAGATTTGCTGGCCTCGCTGCCGGTGGCCGGTGTGGACGCCACCATGCGCAGGCGCGCTACTGCGGTGGCCGGCCGGGCTTGGCTCAAGACTGGCTCGCTGCGCGACGTCAGCGCCATTGCTGGCTACGCCCAGGGGGAGGCCGGCCAGCGCTACGCGGTCGTCGGCCTCATCAACCACCCGAATGCGGGGCCAGGCCGCGCCGCCCTCGACGCCTTGGTGCAGTGGGCGGTGCAGCTGGACTCGGCCCAGCCCTCGGCCGCTCTTCAAAGCAAAAAGCCATGAATGGGTCCGACCTCATCGGCTACTGCGCCGCCGTGCTCACCACCGTGAGCTTTGTGCCCCAGGCCTGGCTGACCTTTCGCACGCGCAATGTGCAGGGCATCTCTCTGGTGATGTACAGCAGCTTTACCCTGGGCGTGGCGCTGTGGCTGGGCTACGGCCTGGTCATGCGGGCTTGGCCCTTGGTGGTGGCCAACGCCGTCACGCTGGTGCTGGCGCTGTCTATTTTGTTCATGAAGCTGCGCTTTGGCGGTCGGTCGCCGGCAGCCGCAGATGAGGCGGCGCGCTTGCTCCACTCGGATGAAAAGCGCGTTGCGCCGTGACACCCACACCTTTGCCTCAAGTGTGGTTAGCATTGGCATCTTAAGGAGCACACCCCATGACCCGTTTATCTGTGTTGGACCTCTCGCCCATCACCGAAGGCAGCGATGCCGCGCAGTCGTTCAAAAATTCACTGAGCCTGGCCCAGCATGCCGAGCGCTGCGGCTTTCACCGCTATTGGCTGGCCGAACACCACGGCATGCCGGGCATTGCCAGCGCCGCCACAGCCGTGCTGCTCTCGCACGTGGGCAGCGGCACGCAGCGCATTCGCATTGGCGCGGGCGGCATCATGCTGCCCAACCATTCGCCGCTGGTGATTGCCGAGCAATTTGGCACGCTGGAGTCGCTGTTCCCCGGGCGTGTGGACCTGGGGCTGGGCCGCGCGCCCGGCTCAGACATGCAAACCGCCCGCGCCCTGCGCCGCCACATGCAGTCTGACACAGACGAGTTTCCGCAAGACGTGCTCGAGCTCATAGACTATTTTTCAGACCAGCCGCGCCAGCCCGTGCGCGCTGTGCCCGGCCGGGGGCTGAACATTCCGGTGTGGATTTTGGGCTCCAGCCTCTATGGCGCGCAGCTGGCCGCGGCGCTCGGGCTGCCCTTCGCGTTTGCCTCGCATTTCGCGCCTGGGCAAATGATGGACGCCATCGCCATTTACCGCGAGCGTTTTCAGCCCTCGGACCGGCTGGTGCGCCCGTATGTGACGCTGGGTTTCAACGTGTTCGCGGCCGACACCGAGGCCCAAGCTCACCGGGTGGCCACCTCGGCCCAGCAGGCTTTTGTGAACCTGCGCAGCGGCCGCCCCGGCCGCCTGCCGCCGCCGCGCGAGGGTTACTTGCAGCAGGTGGGACTGCAAGAGCAGGCCATGCTGCGCCAGCTGCTGTCGTGCTCGGCCATTGGCACCTTGGAGCAGGTGCGCGAGCAAATGCAGGCCTTTATTGAGGCCACGGGCGCAGACGAATTGATGGTGGCCGGTCAAATTTACGACCACCAGGCCCGCCTGGACTCCTACTCCATCGCGGCCGAAGCCGGCCGCTCCCTGGAGGCCGTGCCCGCCTGAGGTCCGCGCGCTGCATTCTTGTCTTTATAGGAGCCAGCCTGCTGGCGATGCGTGCCGGATCACCGCCATGGCCACACGCCACCCATGGCCGCCAAGCCCATAGGCCGTGCCACGCGTGCCCCCACCCCAACCCTTCCCCAGAGGGGGAGGGAGTAAGGCGGGACCCCGATTTCTTCCTCAGAGGCGGAGGGAGTAACACGGTCACCCGTTTTCCTACCGAGAGGGTCCGGCGGCCGAGCAGGCCCCCGATTTCCTCCCTCCCCCCCTGGGGGAGGGCCGGGGTGGGGGCACGCGTGAGGCCATCTCTCCACAACGCCTGCCTCGTCCCCGCTTTTTATAGGAGCCAGCCTGCTGGCGATGCGTGCCGGTCATCGGACATCACCGCAGGCCAAGACTCGCCGGCAGGCCAGCCCCTGCAAAGACAAACGCCCGCTGGCGGTGAATGGCTTGCTCCCCTTGTAGGAGCCAGCCTGCTGGCGATTCGTGCCTGTCTCCGGTCGTTACCATAGGCGAAGAATCGCCGGCAGGCCAGCTCCTACAGGGAAAAGACAAGCGTGCCGTGCGCTGCAGCGCCTTGTGCCCCATGACGCTCTGACCTCTGCCTCATCCCTTCACGCAGCGGCGCGCTTCAAACGGTCGCGCACCCCTTCCCAATCGGGGGTGTCGGGTGGCAGTTCTACCCATATTTGCTGCACGCCGCGCGCGTCCAACTCTCGCAGCGCGGCAAAGAGCGATTGCGCGGCCGCCTCGCTTGCGCTGGGTTGGGCCAGCCAGTACACGCCTGCGCCCAGGTCGGTCGGTCGATGTCGGCACCACAGGCCCAGGTTGCTGGCGTGCACGCCCAGGGAGGCCAAGCGTTGCTCTATCTCGCCAGCGTCCATCAGCCTGAGTTTGGCTCGGGGCGCGTAGTGCGACGCGAGCGTGCCGGAGGCGCGGGGCGCAGCCTGGGCCACCTGGGTCATGGACTCGGGCGAACGCAGCAGCTGGCCGCAGGCTTGCTCAATGCGCGCGCGTGTGATGCTGCCGGGCCTGAGCAGCACGGGTGCGCCGCGCGTGCAGTCCACGATGGTCGATTCAATCCCCACCGCGCAGGGGCCGCCGTCCAAAATGAGCAGGTCTTTGCCAAACTCGGCCTCCACATGCGCGGCGGTGGTGGGGCTGACGCGGCCAAACTGGTTGGCGCTGGGGGCGGCCAGGCCCACGCCTGCAGCCCGCAGCAGCGCCTGGGCCACCGGGTGCGAGGGGCAGCGCAGGCCAATGGAGTTTTGCCCGCCAGCGGCGGCGGCGGCCACGCCTTGGCGGCGCGGCAAGATGAGCGTGAGCGGGCCGGGCCAAAAGGCGGCCATCAGGCGCTGGGCAAAGTCTGGCACCTGGTCGGCGTAGTCAGGCACTTGCGAGCTGCTGGCCACATGCACGATGAGTGGGTGGTCGGCGGGCCGGCCTTTGGCCGCAAAAATGCGGGCCACGGCCGCGTCTTGGCAGGCGTCGGCCCCCAGGCCATACACCGTCTCGGTGGGTAGGGCCACCAGCTCTCCTGCGCGCAGGGCTTGCGCGGCTTGCTCAATGGCGGCGGGGCTGGCGGGCAGGATCATGTATTTAGGCCATTGTCCAGGCCAGGCAAGCCCAGCAGTTCGGCGCAGCGGCGGGCGCTGGCCTGCACGCCAGCCAGCGTGGGGCCGGTGAGCGTGAGGTGGCCCATTTTGCGGCCCTTGCGCGCTTGGGTTTTGCCGTAGAGGTGCAGGTGGGTGCCGGGCAGGCTGAGCACCTGCGCCCAGTCGGGCGTGCGCTCTTGGCCTTGCGCGTCAAACCAAATGTCGCCCAGCAGGTTGAGCATGAGGGCGGGCGAATGCTGGCGCGGCTGCGACAGGGGCAGGCCCGCCATGGCGCAGACCTGCAAATCGAACTGCGAATGGTCGCAGGCGTCCAGGGTGTAGTGGCCGCTGTTGTGCGGGCGTGGCGCCATTTCGTTGACCACCAAATCAAAGACTTGGCCTTGGTCGCTTTGCACCACAAAAAATTCCACGCACATCAGGCCCACATAGCCGATTTGCGCGGCAATGGCCAGGCCCGCGGCTTGGGCGCGGGCGGCCAGCTCGGTGGGCAGGCAGCCTTCATAGGCGTGGGTCACGGCCAAAATGCCGTCCACATGCACATTGCGCTGAGGGGGGTAGCTGACCATGGCTCCGTCAAAGCCGCGCGCCACCAGCACCGAGCATTCGGCGTGCAGGGGCAGCATTTTTTCAAGCACGCAGGGCACGCGCTGCAGCTGGGCCCAAGCGTCGACCAGTTCTTGGCGAGTGCTCACGCGCACTTGGCCTTTGCCGTCGTAGCCCATGCGCGCGGTTTTAAGAATGCCGGGCAGCAGGTCTGCGGGCACAGCCTGCAGGTTGGCGTCGCTGCGGATCACGGCATGCGGCGCGCAGGCCACGCCAGAGCTGGCGGCGCAGGCTGAAAAATGGGCTTTTTCCTCGATGCGGTCTTGCGCAATGGCCACGCAGGCCGCACCCGGGGCCACCGGCCGGCTGGCGGCCAGGGCCTGCAGGGCCTGGGCGGGCACGTTTTCAAACTCCGTGGTGATGGCCGCGCACAAGCTGACTAGGCGTTCTAGCCCTGCTGCATCGGTGTACGCGGTGTGAATATGGTGGTGGCTGACCAGGCCCGCCGGGCTGTGGGGGTCCGGGTCGAGCACGGCGGTGAAGTAGCCCAGCCTTTGGGCCGCGTGCACAAACATGCGGCCGAGCTGGCCGCCCCCCATCACGCCCAAGGTGGCGCCAGGCAACACCGGCTTCATGCGGCGGCGGGCGGCAGCGTCATGGCCTGGGCTGCGCGGGTTTGCTCGGCTCTGAAGGCCTGGAGTTGCTGGGCCAGGGCTGGGTTGTGCAGCGCCAGCATGGCCACGGCAAACAAGGCCGCGTTGGCCGCGCCCGCGTTCCCAATCGCAAAGGTGGCCACGGGGATGCCCTTGGGCATTTGCACGATGCTGTGCAGCGAGTCCACCCCTTGCAGGTGGCGGCTGGCCACCGGCACGCCCAGCACGGGCACACAGGTTTTGGCCGCCAGCATGCCCGGCAGGTGGGCAGCGCCGCCGGCGCCTGCAATGATGGCTTGCAAGCCCCCGCCTTGCGCGGCTTCGGCGTAGGCAAACAGCTGGTCGGGCATGCGGTGGGCCGAGACCACGCGGGCCTCGTGGGCCACGCCAAATTGCTCAAGAATTTGGACAGCATGCTGCATGGTGTCCCAGTCGCTGCTGGAACCCATGACCACACCAATGTGCAGGGCGGGGGAAGATGTGCTGGAGGTCATGCGCTGGCCGGGTGGCGGCTGGCCGCAAGTGCTGCGGCGGCCCAGGGTGGAGCGGGGGTGCCCGCCAAAAGCCCATGATTTTAAGCGGCGCTCAGGTTCCGCACCACCATGTACCATCCTGCCCATGATTGACGTCACCATGGCGAACTTTGAGCAGGAAGTCATCGCCGCTTCCATGACCACCCCCGTGCTGGTGGATTTCTGGGCCCCTTGGTGTGGGCCTTGCAAATCGCTGGGCCCTTTGCTTGAAAAAGTAGAGGCCGAGTACGCGGGCCGCTTCACCCTGGCCAAGGTCAACTCTGACAACGAGCAGCAGTTGGCCACCGCCTTTGGCATTCGCAGCCTTCCCACCTGCGTGTTGCTCGTGGGCGGACGGCCGGTGGACGGCTTTACCGGCGCGCTGCCCGAGGGCCGCATCAAAGAATTTTTGGACAAGCACCTGCCCAGCGAGGGTGAGCTCATGGCCCAGGCGGCGGCCGAGGAAACCCAGGAGCTCATGGACAGCGGCGATTTGCAAAGCGCGCTCGACAAATTGGGCCAGGCCCTGGCGGCTGACCCGGCCAACGACGAGGCCCGCTTTGACTACGTCAAGTTGCTCATCAGCACCGGCCAGCTCGAAGAAGCCGAGGCAGCCCTGGCCCCAGCACTCGTGCAAATTCCGCTGCAACTGCGCTTTGAGGCCTTGCGGCAGTGGCTGCAAGCCCTGCAGTTTGTGGCCGCAGACCCGCGCGGCCAGTGGCCGCTGGAGCAGTTTGACGCGCTCATTGCCCAAAACAAGCGCGACTTTGACGCCCGCCTGGCCAAGGCCCGCGTGCTGATGGCCGACGGCGACTGGACCGCCGCCATGGACGAGCTGCTGGAGATCATCATGCGCGATAAAAAATGGTCAGACGAGCTGCCGCGCAAAACCTTTATTGCCATTTTGGAACTGCTCACCCCGCCCAAAGCCAAAGCGGCTGTGGGAACGCCAGGCAAAACGGCAGCAGGCATTGAGCTGGTGGGCGCGCTGGCCGTGCAAGAAGACCCACAGGCCGCCATGGTGTCTGCCTACAGGCGCAAGCTGAGCATGATGCTCAATTGAGCGGGCGCCTGCCCTGATTGCACCTTGTTGGTGCATTCAGGGTCTGCTCGGTGCGCGCGGCCGGTACAATGTTACACAATGGTGCGTGCGGCTGCTTTGGCCCCCTTTGTGGCCTGGCACGCTCCATGCTAAAACACGAGGGTCTTTTTACTCGCATCAAGGAGCGATCTCATGTCTGCCACATTGACCAAATACCTCGCCCTGTTTGCCCTCGCGGCCTCAGCCTTTTCAACAGGCGCCGCTCTGGCAGAAAACACACTGTCCTACAACATTGGCGCAGTCTCTGACTACCGCTACCGCGGCCTGTCGCAGACCAACCTCAAGCCAACAGCGCAAGCCGGCCTCGACTACGCACACAGCAGCGGCCTCTATGTGGGCACCTGGGCTTCGGGCATCAAGTGGCTCAAAGACAGCTCGGTGGAGCTCGATATTTATGGCGGTTACAAGGGCGAGATCACCAAAGGCTTGGGCTACGACCTGGGCGTGCTGCGTTACCAGTACCCAGGCACATCTGCCGCCAACACCACCGAGCTGTATGGTGCACTCACCTACGGCATGTTGACCGCCAAGTACTCGCAATCGACCACCAACTTGTTTGGCACGGTCAACTCCAAGGGCAGCGGCTACCTGGACCTCTCAGCCACCATAGACCTGGGCAACGGCCTCTCGCTGGTGCCGCATGTGGGCCGCCAAATGGTCAAGAACAGCAGCGATTTCAGCTACAACGACTACGCCTTGTCGCTCACCAAGGACTTTGGCAAGGGCCTCAGCGGCACTGTGTCTTACGTGAATGTGAGCAAAAACCTGGTCTCGTCCCTGACCAGCAGCAAAGACATGGGCCCGGCCCGCTTGGTGGCTGGCGTCAAGTACACCTTCTGACTTGAGCCCACAGCGTTTTTAAGCCGCCCATTGCGGGCATCATCCCTTGAGCTTTAAGGGCCATCTTTTCCAAGGTTCAGCCCGCCGAGCTTTAAGCCCGGCGGGCTTTTTTATGTCTTTCGGCCGGCCGTTTTCTCCCTGAAAAGAGTCGGGCCTGCGGGAAAATATCAGTTATAAAATATTTAAATTCTTAACGATTAATTCATAAATTAACTATTTGTTGCTATCATCTGCGACCTTCATTGGTTGCTTATGGCAGATACACAAGTCAACGAATTGCTGCAGGAATTGGCCACAGAAATGGCCTTTTTATTGCCCGACAGCGCCCAAGGCTTGACGGTGATGGCGGCTGCATTGGGCCAACTCCAGCAACTTCCGTCGGTCACGGCGTCGGCCGATGCCATGCAAGAGTTGGCGCTGTGCCTGGCGCTGTGTCAGCCTGCAGTCGGCGCGGGCATGACTGCGCCGCAGCTGGAGAAACTGCAAACAGCCTTCGAGCGCATGGCCAATGCGTTGTATGTGGTCCAGCCTGCGCCAGAGGCCAGTGCCACAGCGCAGCCCAGCGCGCAGACCCAGCCGGCCCAAGTTGGGCCAGTCGCCCCGGCTGAAGGCGACAGCGAAGGCGATGCGGGCCGCTTTTTCATAGGCCCTGACGACGATCTGGAACTGCTCAACGAGTTTTGCAACGAAGGCCGCGACCTCCTCAGCCAAGTGGAGCAAGGGGTGTTGGTGCTGGAGGAAAACCCTCGTCACAAAGACACGCTCAACCAAGTCTTCAGGGCGTTTCACACCTTCAAGGGCGGGGCGGGGTTTTTGGGCATTGCGCCCATTCAGCTGCTGGCCCACCACTTGGAGTCCATGCTGGACTTGGCCCGCAAGGACCAACTGCCCATAGACCCCACGGTGATCGACGTGATTTTGGCCGGCGGCGACGCCTTGCAAAAGTATGTAAGTGCCATGGCCCGACAGTTGGCGGGCGAAGACCAGGGGCAGGCTATTTTTGTAGACACTGCCGAGCTGCTGCTGCGCATTGAGGCTTGTTTGCGGGGCGAGCCCGCACCGGTGTTTTCAGCGGCCACACCGCCACCTGCGACTGACTTACCGCCTGCTACGGCCCCGGCTGAACCGGTGGCCTTGCCAGCCATGGAGCCCGAGCCACAGCCCGCGGCTGTACTGCAGCGAGACGACAAGCCGGCCTTGGTGATGACGAGCTCTGCGCCCCCTGCAGCTGCGCCTCGCCCCCCGCCTGACAAGCCAGCCGACGCGGTCAAGGCTGCACCCGCTGCTGCTGCGGGTCAGGCCGGCAAGGTGGCGGCGCGCGCGGAGGCGCTGGCCAATTTCGTCAAGCTCGACACCCACAAGCTCGACGCGCTGGTGGACCTCATGGGCGAGTTGGTGATTGCGCAGTCCATGGTGGTGCAACACAGCTTGGTGCAAGAGTTGCGCGACCGGGAACTGGACCGCCATTTGCGCCAGCTCTCGCGCATCACCACCGACTTGCAGCGCAACGCCATGTCTTTGCGCATGGTGCCGATTCGCTCGACCTTCCAAAAAATGAACCGCCTGGTGCGCGATTTGGCAGCCACTCAGCACAAGCAGGTGCAATTGATTTTGAGCGGCGAAGACACCGAACTGGACCGCAACATCGTCGAAGAGCTGGCCGACCCGCTGCTGCACATGATGCGCAACGCTGTGGACCACGGCATTGAGTCGCCCGCCGACCGGCTGGCGGCGGGCAAAAGCGCGCAAGGCACGATTGAGCTGCATGCCACCCACCAAGGCGGCGGCATCTTGATCCGCTTGCGCGACGACGGGCGCGGCTTGGACACCCAGCGTATTTTGAGCAAAGCCTTGCAAAAAGGCCTGATCACTGCCGAAGACGCGCCCACCGACAGGAGCATCTTCAACCTGATTTTTTTGCCCGGTTTTTCTACGGCCGAGGCAGTCACCGACATTTCTGGGCGCGGCGTGGGCATGGACGTGGTGCGCGGCAACATTGCCCGGCTGCGCGGGCGCATTGACATCACCTCGGTGCTGGGCGCGGGTACCACTTTTGAGATTTTCTTGCCCCTGACGCTGGCCATCATCGACGGCATGTTGGTGGGCGTGGGCCAAGAGCGTTTTATTGTGCCCACGCTGACCATTCGGGAATCTTTGCGGCCCCAGCCCCACATGGTCTCTACCGTGCAAGGCAAGGGTGAGCTGATCCGGGTGCGCGACAAGCTCATTCCCTTGGTTCGGCTGTCCGACAAGCTCGGCTTGGTCAGCCAGGTGCGCGACCCCTGCGAAGGCATCGTGATGGTGGTGGACTCGGGCGTGCGCAGCCGCGCCTTGCTGGTCGACAGCCTCATTGGCAAGCAAGAGGTGGTCATCAAGTCGCTGGGCCCAACTTTCAAGCACCAGCAGGGCATGTCGGGTGCGGCCATCTTGGGCGACGGCCGGGTGGCCCTGATCATCGACCCCGAGGCGGTCAGCCAGTTGGGCAGCGCCGCCGAGATGGTGTCATGAGCGCACCCCTTCACTTTCAGTCAAAGGCTCCCCCATGACGCTCACCCAAACCCTGCCTACTGCAGGCAAGTACTTGACTTTTGCCGTGGCCCAAGAGCGCTACAGCGTGCCGGTGCTCAAGGTCAGGGAAATCATGCGCTTGTGCCCGGTCACGCCGGTGCCGCGCATGCCCTCTTTCATCAAGGGCGTCATCAACCTGC
>CAMCUN010000009.1 GCA_945878995.1 Polaromonas sp. YR568
GGGAAAATCAGTATCGATTTAAGTGATGTGGTGAAAACCCTGCAAGCCAACAATGACGACGACTCCCTTGCCTGGATCGTCTTTTCTGCGGCGCAAGCGCCGGCATTTGACTTTGCAAAAACCGTGGTGGGCGCTATCGAAAGAATTCCAGGACCCAAAACCTTGGCATCTTTGCTGTATTACATGCAGTGCCATTCTGCAGTGACCCAATTGATTCGCGATTTCAGTAAAAAGAAAATTGTGGCACCGATTTATCACGGCTTGGCATTGCCTGCACCTCCAGATCCAGTAGCACAGGATGCCCAATATCAGGAAGCGCCAAAGCCCGCGGATATGTACCTTGTGGACGCGGTGGTGGCAGTGGAGATAACTCAACCGATGATAAATCATGTCAGCAACAATAAAGCTGAAGCGGTAATTAATATTAATTCGGGAGGAGATAGCTTTATGACAATCAAAAACAAGATTTCCAGGGTTTTGGATGCGATAGCACCTGGAACCGATGCGTTTACACCCATGCTGCAAAGCATCCGTGATTTGCTGGGGCAAATGGAGGCGCTGGATGCCGATGAGCGAATGTTAAAAAATTCACAAGCGGCCATGCAGACCTTCGAAGCCGAAGTGTTGCGCATGTTGTCAGATGTATACCGTCTCGATGAAGACGCAACCATTGCGATTTTCCGCTACAAAGCGATCCAGAGGGATGAGCTCACGCGTGCAACCACCTCCTTGCGTGAAGTTGAGCTCTTTATTCAGAATGCCTCCAAAGCGGCGCAGAAAATGCACGATTTCATGGATGCGGCTGAAATAATCAAGATGACCCGCTCCGAGCAGGTCAAACACGCGCAGGAAGTGACCGCTATGTCGGGTGCATTGGGTGACGCACTTGATGTGGTGGCCAAGATGCTGGCGCAGTGCTTTTATTTGGAGAGCGCAGAAGCACCCTCCCCGTTCCCAGGCGGACCAGGCGGACCAGGTGGACCAGGGGGACAAAATGAGATGGCGGCGCTTTCGCAGGTGGTAAAAGGTAAATTAAGTGAAGCTTTGTCGCTTGGCGACCAAGGCCAAGCTTTAACACCCACGCAGCCCGTGGTGAAGGCAAGCTCCGGTTCAGAACCGGAAGCTGAGATGGCGGATTGCGAGGCAAATGCTGCCCCGTCTACCCCTTATGCAGAGCCTGTGCATCGCGCTGTTGCGCTGGCCGCGCACACTGTAGTCGCAGGAACGGGGGCTGCGAAGGTAGAGCCCTCCATGCAGGATGAGTCCTTGCGCAATGCGCCGCACGTTTTTGCACCTGGACAGTCTTTTCGCCCGATTCAAAACCCGACACGCACTTCATCCCTCTCTTGGCACAAGAGCGAGGCTCCTGCGAAAAAAGTCGATACAGCGGCCAAGACGGCTCATTCCGTGTCTGCACAACCGCCCGGCACACAGGATGCACAGACACTGGAGCCTGGTGTGGCAGCAGCTTCCAAGAAGGCAACTATTACGCCGGCTCTTCAAGAAATGCTGAAGGCAGTAAAGGCGGTGCCGATGGCTTCAAAGGAGGCGGGCCTCACCTCCGCACTCACGCCCGAGCCGCTCATATTGACTGCTGAGATGGCACCCCCAAGCGTCGCTCAAGACTCAGACACATCGGGGTTTTCACCTAAACGCGAGGAGCGCCTTCAAAACGCGTACCGCCAGCTCAAGGCGCTGGTTGATGTGCGCAACTACGGCTTGGGCAGTTTGTACAACCAGGCCGTGGCACAAGTTTTTGATGACGAAAGCGTCAAAGAACATGCTGTCATTCTGGGGGCTTTGGTGCAAACGCTGGTCGCCATCGATTGTGACTTCAGCATTGACTCCAAACTGCCGAGCTCCTTTCGCGAAAAGCTACAGGAGTCGCCCGGTCCTTGCGGGCGCTACGCCACCAACGTTGGTCGCCACATTGGCGTTATGGGCGCGGGCTTTGTAAGCGCCTTATTTTCCAACTCCGCCTCAGGTTCAACGGTGGATGCAACTCTATGGCTGGTGCTGGAGGCTGTGCGTCAGCCCCTCACAGGCCTTACCGCTTTATCGGCGCTTTTGGAGCAATTGGTATCCATGGATACGAAGGGCATTTTGATCAGCCGGGAAAAAATGGCCTCATCCAACATTGGTGGCATTGTGGCCGTGAAGTCTCAACAGGAACGCGAGAGAAAGCGCGCTGAGAACTGGAGGCGTGACCACGCCCTGCATACCACCTTCAACCATCGCGGCTATGACCGCATGCACGAACATATCTACAGCTTGCGCCACCCCATTGGGCAGTGCTTGGGCTACATTGCAAAGGGTGACATCAAGTCTTTAAAGACTGCCTTTGATTCTGCACTCACAAAATTCAAGAAGCCTCAGGCCACCATCATCGAGGCCTACAGGAACGTCGGTGAGCGCGGCAAGCCCGATGGCAAGTACGCCGTTCTGGCCTGCGAGAACATCACAGCCTCAGAAAAGTTTATCCGTGACTTTATTGCGCTGCAGAGTACCGCTGCGGCCACGTCGCCAGCTACTTTGCCGCACGATGTCAGTCACCTGAATGAACTGCACGCCCGGCTGATTGATGCCATCGCGGAGGTGTCCTCCTTTGATACCGGGCATCTGGTGGACGCCATCTACATAAAGGCAACGGTCACTGTAATGCAGGCCGTGTTGCGTCTGTTCTCGGATTCGGAGCCAGCCGCTTGCATTCCGGTAGCCAAGCAAAAGCTGCTTCTGCCTTTGCCCATGGACAGGGCGCTCATGCCTTCCATGTTGACCGATGAGCAAACCGGCGAAAAAGCCGTCTGCTCGGGTGAGGATGTCATGCAAGCTATTGACGAGCTGGTGCACGAAGAGTTCCAGGACTTCAATGAAGTGCTCACTGAAGCCCAGATTGAGGCGCTGCTGTTGAGTGCGCAAAGGGCGCACATCGAAGAGGGGCGTTTCATCCCGGCCTTTAGCATTGATGCCCTTCTGCGCACGCAGTCGCGTCTGGATCCGCCCATCATGGTGCAGTTCCAGAAAGCCAAGGCCGAGCTCACGCAGCGCCTGCAGGACGCGCGCCAGCGTGTGACACACGCCATGGCACTGTCTGCGCTGGATCAGAAGGATGCCAACCGACTTTTGAACATAATTGCAGGCATTCACACATCCAACATGGCTGAAAAGTCTATTGGACAGCCCGAAGGTGCGTCCGTTGCCTATCCCGATTTTGCACATGCCAAGGCTGCATTGCAAAACCAGGTTCTGAAGGTACTGGACGCCAAGCTCAATGAAGCTAGGGATAACCTGCTACGCGAGGTCAACGGTTATCAGGAGACCTATGGGGATGCCATAGAGAGCGATGTTCAGCGCATTCGCAACATGCTCGAGAGCGACAGCCCTTCGGCCATACGCACCGCTTACGATGCGTGCGCCTTGCTTCGAAGCGGCGGGGCACTGCCATCGCATATATTCGATGCTAAGGAAATTGCGCCTAAGGATTTCAATAGCTTCCTCACCAGCATGCACCCGCTGCGCGGGCGCCTGGTTTTGGTGGATGCTTTGCAGCAAGCACTTCTGGGGATCGTGGATGAGAAGACGTTACCCATCATCCGCTCACTCGATGAAGAGCAGCGCAAGGAGGCGAGCGCGTTCCTGCAAGCGTGGAAAGACCTGTGCATGAGCCGTGGCACAGACGCGGCTGACCAGGCTGGTGCCTTCTTTGGCTCCATGGGTATTGGCGCGCCAAGCTACATGCCGGAGTCCACACGCCGCAATGCGATAAGTAAATTCCAGTTTCCTGACAGCGCGTTCTCAGGCTATGTAAATACGGACTGCTTCATTCCGCCAGCACTTGGTTCTCAGTCCCGCCTTGTGTGCGGGTACGTAGTGCCAGGCAACCAGCCCGAGGGTGAAATCAGCGCGCTGATCCAGGACGTCTCCGGCGTCCCCACCTTCATCCTATCGCGTGCGGCCCTGACGCTCACACGCCGCGCGCGCCTGAGCGCGCAAGCACCAGTGATTCTGGTGGATGACAATCTGGTGTGCTACATGGCGCTGCACCCAGATGAGCGCGCCAAGCGAATGATGGAAATCGGCACACTCACTTTCTTCACGCATCCCTACAGTGCAGAGGGCATGTTTGTTCCGCGCGAGATGTTCTTTGGACGACAGCGCGAAATCCAGAACCTGCGCGATGTCAAAAGCCTAGCCATACTGTATGGCGGTCGCCGGCTTGGAAAGTCCTCGCTCTTGGCACAAATTGAGCGTGAAGAAGGCAATGTGGCGGGCAGCACAGCCATCTACATTCCCATGGACCGCGACTATGCGGGCGATGACCACTTGCTCTTTGCCTGGCGCAAGCTCTGCGGAGCATTAGCTTCCCGTAGTGTCATACCGGAGATGGCGCAGAGTGAGACGGACTGGCGCAAGATCAAGGACTGGGTGGAGGCGCAACTAATGAGCAACGAGCAGGCCATGCGTTCTTGCTATTTGCTCTTTGACGAGGCGGATAACCTCATGGCCCATGAAATTGATTTGCCGAGCGACAAGATCAGTTTTGTTCGCAGTTTGCAGCAGCTCAGCGAAAACGTGAACCAGAAGTTCAAGTTGCGCTACGTAATTGCCGGCTTGCACAATCTGGCGCGCATGACCACCGAGAGCAACTCAGCCTTTGGCAAGGCGCAAGTGATTGCGCTGGAGCCTTACAACACTAATGACGATATCATGCGCGGGGTGCAGCTGGTAACCAAGCCCATGGCAGCCCTTGGGTTTTTCTTTGGCGATGGTTGCGAAGACCTACCACTACGCATTTTATCGATCTGCAATTTTTATCCGGCATTCATTCAGATTTACTGCCGTAAATTGCTGGATCATATGTACAACAAGCGCGCCAGCCGCGAAGCCTTTGAGTACGTGACTGAGGCCGACTTGGAAGCGGTAGAGAAGGACCACGACTTGCTGCATGAGTTGCAGGAGAAATACTCCTGGACGCTAGACCTGACTAAGAAATACAAGTGTATCGGCCTGATTCTGGCGGACTGCTATTACGCAGAAATTGAGAACGGTAAGAACGACGGACTCACAGTGGGCGACATCCGCGAGTATTGCGAAGTGGCTGCACCCAACCACTTCCAGGGTTTGAGTGGCGGGGCCTACGAGGGACTGCTCGATGAAATGCGCAAGCTTAATGTGCTTGAGAAAAACGGATCGCGCTACCGCCTGCGCAACCCAAGCATTGCAATGCTCATCGGAGACAGGAAGAAAATTGCCTTCTTGCTCGATGTTCTATCCAAAATGCCGCCCGAGGTGGCGCGCAACCACGGAGACAGGCGCAATGAACTGATCTCCATTGGCAAGGAAATTGCGGGCAAGGCGCCCATTTTTCCTATGCCTGTGGCATGGACCTATGCGCAAATGGAAACCATTGACGGCAGTCTTGTCGTGATTGGCGGTAACAATTTGAGCGGTTTGGTGGAGATTTCGACACTGAATCAAGACTGGCAAATCGGCCAAAACGATGTCTACAAGGCCCTGAACCTGCCGGCCTCGTCTGTATCCATGCAGGTGTCACGAATTCGCAAGCAGACCAAGGGCAGCAAGCTGCTGTTGGTGAGTACACCTACCTACTGGCGCGCCCAGGAAATCGTTCAGTTCTCGACGCTGGCCAGCAAGGCCGCAACTTCGCAGGTTCGTCTGGGGCTCTTGGCTACACCGGACAAGCTCTTTGAAGTCTCCAAGGCGCTGGCCGCAGGCGCTATTCCCATGCCCGGTGGTGCAGAACGCAAAGTGGATTGGAGCATGGCCTCGATTCCAGCCTGGAGCGTGGATGCACTGCGCTTTTACTTGCCTGACAACCTGGCGGTAACGGAAAACCCGGAAGCTTGCGCGGCTATTTTGAGAGCCTCCTGTGGTTACGGGCGGGAAATCCAGAACATCTGCGCGGGTCGCCTGACGGTGGAGAAGGCCCTGGGACTTCCAGCCCATGCGAAGAAGAACCTGTTTGCCAGCCGTGAGAATTTTTACAGCAAGATCGGCTGGCCCAAGGATGTCACGCTGGAGCTGCGCACAAAAATGGAGTCGTTTCTGTTTGAGGTGAACGGCAAAGAGCGCGGCAGTGCGGAGGAAGATGATTTGCTAGCGCAGTTTGATCTTTCGAGATTTGAAATGCTGTTCTTGAACTGGATGGGGCTGCTGCAGGAGGGGCCGGCTAACACTTGGCTGGTGCCCGAGATGTACTGGGAGATGCTTGGTGGTGAATGAAGTCTCATCTTCCCTATATTGGTCTTTGCCAGGGCCTGCGGGCTTTAGAAACCGCCTGAGCGATGCGGCGCGCAATGCACGCGCATTGTTTCTAAATTTCCCGCAGCATATGCCAGTGAATCCCAGGGCTGCGGTGGAGCAGTCCCTAAGGGATGCCAATGTGTATGACCCGGTGTTGCTCACCATGCAGGAGGGCATGAATATCTCTCGTGAAGTGGGTGTGCATTTTGGTGGCACCAACATGCCCGCACAAAGCCTGGTGCATCACCGCTATGGCGCTGCACACGCGGTGGTACTTTTTGCTGCGGGTCTTCGCTCGCAGTCTCACTGTGAAAAGTATGCCAAAGAGTTCATGGATGCGCTCAAGGACTCTGAGGGGGATGTGCGGCTTGTGGTGGCGCTGCAGAGTGCAGACTTTCAGCACGACATGGAAGAGGCTCAGCTGCGTGTGATTGCATTTGACGGAGGGCTCACAGCTTCTGAAATGCAGGCCTATGTGATGCAGCGCATGGTCTCGTATGAAGGGCCTGGAAGCACAACTCTGTACCGCCACTTGGTGATGGAATACGCATCTTTCGATGCCAAGCTGGCCGAGCGACTGTGCGAGATGGACTCAAACCTGCTTCTTTCGTTACCCCAAAGCCTGGATGCCATGCTCTCGGAAGAGTTGCTGCGCTGGAGCAAAAAAGAGTGGGTCCTGGGCACACTGACCACCGTTTCTTCGGAAATACACCCGATGTATGAGTGGTACGTGGCCAGGCATTCGGGGCCGGACGCTACTTACTTTAATAAAAAATCACTCGAACGGTACTGGAGGGCCTGTGTCAAAGCTCTGATTCCATGGCTGGAAGAAAGACGCTCGCGCGTGATTTCCACACTGCATGGACCGCTAATGAAACTGGCCAACTCACATGGTCAAATCAAAAAGATGATTGGACGCAAAGAGCTATTGGTTAAGGTCGATGGTTTGGAATTCAATGACATCGCCTTTTTTTGCAACAACGCTCCAAGTTTTATTCCTAGTGCACTTAGCCAATTGCAAAGACAAGCGGTTGAAGTGAGTAAGTTGGCAAAAAAGGCCCGCGATGAAATTGCACATTTGCGTGCTCCTGATCCGGCATTGATCAGTGCTCTGATTGCTGAAATGGATAGCTTTGTCGCGAACGCTAATTCAATTGAGGGAAACAACTTGCAAAGGCTAAATAAAGGTCAGGTTTGAAGATATCAAATTTGACCAAAAGCTCCTCTACTCAGCCTTGCCGCTGCAAACCCCGGCGGTACTGCACCGCCTCGGCCAAGTGAAGCGCCGACAAACGCTCGGCCCCGGCCAAATCGGCAATGGTGCGCGCCACCTTGAGGCAGCGGTGGATGCTGCGGCCCGACCAGCCCAGGCGGGTGGCGGCAGTGTTCAAAAACTGCGCGGCGGCGGCGTCCAGGGCGCAGCAGTCGTCAATCTGCCGGCCTTGCAGGGCTTGGTTGTCTGTGCCTTGCCTGGCCTGGGCCAGGGCGCGCGCGGCCAGCACGCGCTCGCGCACAGGCGCGCTGGCCTCCCCGGGGGTGGCAGCCAGCAGCTCTTGTGGGGCCATGGCGCCCACTTCGACCTGCAGGTCTATGCGGTCGAGCAAGGGGCCGCTGATCTTGCCTTGGTAGCGGGCCACCTGGTCGGGCGAGCAGCGGCAGGCCTTGAGGGTCGAGCCCAGGTAGCCGCAGGGGCAAGGGTTCATGGCGGCCACCAATTGAAAGCGCGCCGGAAATTCGGCCCGGCGGGCGGCCCGGGCAATGGTGATGTGGCCGGTCTCCAGCGGCTCGCGCAGGGCTTCCAGCGCTGCGCGTGGAAATTCGGGCAACTCGTCTAGAAACAACACGCCGCCATGGGCCAGTGAAATCTCGCCCGGCCGCGGAGGCGAGCCGCCGCCCACCAAGGCCACGGCGCTGGCCGTGTGGTGCGGCGCGCATGTGGGGCGTTGGCCCCAACGCGCCAGCTCAAAGCGGCCGACCAGGGAAGCAATGGCCGCGCTTTGAAGCGCCTCTTGCACGCTCATCTCGGGCAGCAGGCCGGCAAAGCGCTGGGCCAGCATGGACTTGCCCGAGCCGGGCGGGCCCATCAGCAGCAGGCTGTGGCCACCGGCGGCGGCAATTTCAAGCGCCCGCCTGGCACTGGCCTGGCCCTTGACGTCGGCCATGTCCGGATACATGGCGCGGCTGGCCTGAAACACCGGCACCACGCGCTGCCAGCCCTCGCCGTGCTCGGGCGCCTCGTCGCCGGGGCGAAAGTGCAGGGCCACGTCCATCAGGTGGGCAGCGCGGTAAACGCAGGAGCCGGGCACCAGGGCGGCCTCTTCGGCGCTCTGGGGCGGCAGCACCAGGTGGGGCGCGTCCTGAGCGCTGGCGTACACGGCCAGCCCCATGGCCAGCGCGCCGCGCACGGGCCGCAACTCACCGCCCAGCGAGAGCTCGCCCGCAAACTCGTGGCCTGCCAGTTTGCGGGCGTCAATTTGCCCACTGGCCGCCAAAATGCCCAGGGCAATGGGCAGGTCAAAGCGGCCAGAGTCTTTGGGCAAATCGGCAGGCGCCAAGTTGACGGTGATGCGCTTGTTGGTGGGGAATTCCAGCCCGCTGTGGTGGATGGCCGAGCGCACGCGCTCGCGGGCCTCTTTGACCTCAGTTTCGGCCAGCCCCACCAGCGTGAAGCTGGGCAGGCCGTTGGCCAGGTGGACCTCGACCATCACGGGCATGGCCGCCAGGCCCACCAACGCGCGGCTGTGCACAACAGACAAGCTCATGGGGTAAGGGCGGTGAAAGAGTCCAAAGAGGTGCACGCGATTGCACTGATTTGGTGCATTGAAGCGCGTTGCGATGCCTTGCACTGTAGAGGCGAATGTGCGCCTCTGGGTGGTCGGGGAGCGACAGCGCCACAGTGGTCACCATCTTTTACAAGTCGCTGGCGGACCCACTTCAAGCCCAATGGCACGGTCTTTGCGTAACAACGCCTGTACTTATCTGTGCAGCGTGCTTGTGAAAGGAACACCGAACATGAAACTCGTCACCGCGATCATCAAACCCTTCAAGCTCGACGAGGTGCGCGAAGCCCTCTCGGCCATGGGGGTGCAAGGCATTACCGTCACTGAAGTCAAGGGTTTTGGCCGCCAAAAAGGCCACACCGAGCTCTACCGTGGCGCGGAATACGTGGTCGACTTTTTGCCCAAGGTCAAGATTGAAGCGGCCGTCTCTGAAGAGCTGGTCGAGCGCGTCATTGAGGCCGTGGAGGGCGCAGCCCGCACCGGCAAGATAGGTGACGGCAAGATTTTTGTGTACGACCTCGAGCAGGTTGTGCGCATTCGCACCGGCGAAACCGGTAAAGAAGCGCTCTGAGGCCTCGGCCATTTCTCCCGAAGAAAGAACACATTGCCATGAAAAAACTACTTGCCTCCCTGGCCTTGGGCCTGAGTCTGTTGACCGGCGGCGCCGCTGCACTGGCGCAAGCGCCAGCGCCCGCGGCTGCTGCCCCCGCCGCGGCTGCCGCTGAAGCCAAACCGGCCGATGCAGCGCCGGCAACCGCTGCCCCTGCTGCTGCAACCGCAGCCGCCCCTGCCGAAGCCGCGCCCGTGCTGGTGCCCAACAAGGGCGACACCGGCTGGATGATGGTGGCCACTCTGCTGGTCATCATGATGGCCATTCCCGGCCTGGCCCTCTTTTACGGCGGCCTGGTGCGCAGCAAAAACCTGCTGTCCGTGCTCATGCAGGTGATGGTGACCTTCTCCCTGGTCTCCGTGCTGTGGGTGGTCTACGGCTACAGCCTGGCATTTACCGAGGGCAACGCCTTCTTTGGCGGCTTTGACCGGCTGATGCTCAATGGCATTTGGGACAACGCGGCCGGCACCTTTGCCAACGCCGCCACTTTCAGCAAGGGCGTGGTGATCCCTGAGATCGCGTTTGCCGCCTTCCAGGCCACTTTTGCAGGCATCACCTGCGCGCTGATCGTGGGCGCTTTTGCAGAGCGCGCCAAGTTCTCTGGTGTGCTGCTGTTCATGGTGCTGTGGTTCACCTTCAGCTACGTCCCCATGGCCCACATGGTGTGGTTCTGGATGGGCCCTGACGCCTACGCCGCCAAAGAGGTGGTCGAAGAGATGACCTCCAAAGCCGGTTTCATTTGGCAAATGGGCGCGCTGGACTTTGCAGGCGGCACCGTGGTGCACATCAACGCCGCTGTGGCCGGCCTGGTGGGTGCCTTCATGATTGGCAAGCGCATTGGCTATGGCCGCGAAGCCATGGCCCCGCACAGCCTGACGCTGACCATGGTGGGCGCCTCGCTGCTGTGGGTGGGCTGGTTTGGCTTTAACGCCGGTTCCGCCCTGGAAGCCAACGGCTTTGCAGCCCTGGCCTTCATGAACACCCTGATTGCTACCGCCGGTGCGGTGCTGACCTGGTGCATTGGCGAGGCGCTGATGAAGGGCAAGGCCTCCATGTTGGGCGCCGCCTCTGGCGCGGTGGCCGGTTTGGTGGCCATCACCCCAGCGGCTGGCAACGTCGGCGTGGGTGGCGGCCTGATCATTGGTCTGTTGGCCGGCTTTGCAGGTCTGTGGGGCGTGACCGCTTTGAAGAAACTGCTGGGCGCTGACGATTCGCTCGACGTGTTTGGCGTGCACGGCGTGTGCGGCATCTTGGGCGCCATCTTGACGGGCGTGTTCAACAGCCCCGCCCTGGGTGGCCCCGGCTACGTGGCCGACTGGGTCACAGCCACCATGGTGACCGCGGCCGACTACTCGATTGCCGACCAGGTGCTGGTGCAAGCCAAAGCCGTGCTGATCACGGTGGTCTGGTCCGGCGTGGTCTCCGTCATTGCTTACAAAATCGCCGACCTCACCGTGGGCCTGCGCGTGACGGAAGAAGAAGAGCGCGAAGGCTTGGACATCAGCTCTCACGGCGAGACAGCCTACAACCGCTGATCCCCTGACCCCCCACCGGGAGGGCCGTGAAACCCCGGCCCATTGAGAATGTTTCCTTTGGATGTTCTGCCCGTCAGCCGCAAGCTGACGGGCTTTTTTTATGGTTGCTCGCAGGTCTAGCGTGCGATTATTCCGCCATGCCTTCTCAACCTGTGCCGCGACGCGCCATCTGCAAGCACTGCCTGCGGCCGCAAGCCACCTGCCTGTGCGCCCTGGCGCAGCCCACAGCCCACCGCACCGAGGTCTTGGTGCTTCAGCATCCGCAGGAGCAGCGCCACGCCAAGAACAGCGTGGCTCTGCTGCGCCTGTCGCTGGCGCACTGCGAGGTGGTGGTTGGCGAGCGCTTTGAGCCCGAGGTGCTGCAAGCCTTGTTGCATCGCCCGGGCCAGGACACCCGGCTGCTCTATCCCGACGTGCCGGCTGCGCCCTCGCCCTTGACTCCCGAGACAGCCACGGGTATGCCCCTGCGGTTGGTGGTGATCGACGCCACCTGGCGAAAAAGCCTGCGCATGTTGCTGGAGCACCCGGAATTGGCGGATCTGCCACGGCTGTCACTGGATGCGCCGGCGCCGACGCATTACCGGGCGATTCGCGCAGCGCGCCGGGCGGATCAGGTGTCTACGCTGGAGGCAACAGTGCAGGCGTTGGCGATGGTGGAGAGGACGGACTTCAATGGTGTGCCGTTGCTTGATGCGTTTGAGAGATTTGTGGAAGGGGTGGCGGCGCGGCAGGGTGCGGACGCTGTAGAGCTCAGGTCAACGCTCCTGCAGTTTGGAGAAGCACCAGAATGCAACGATAAGTGACGGTTAAAACCAAACGCACCACTCACGCTCGCCCAGACGCAGCAGTTCGTTCACTTGAGATGCTGGGCGCACTGCAGGCGGTTCTTTCACAAAGCGCCTCAGGCCTTCCCCTAGGACCAGAAGGCCGCATACTGCGACGCACTCCTGCCGTGCCGCATTGATCCGTCTGCCGCCTGCGCAGCCGGAACAAGGCCAGGGTCCGTTGACCGCTTACCGTGGAGCATCGGCTTGACCAGCACGTGGGCCAAGGGCTTGGAAGGACTAACTCAGCTTGTTTGGCATCACCTGCGACGGCGCCAATAAGTTGGCCTGCGACGCATGTGCGCAATCGCAAAGATAACCAGCTCCTCAGGTTCGATACGGTAGACCACCGAGAACTTGAAGCCTTTCGGAAACACCCGGCGTGTGCCGAGTTTCCAGGTTGAACCGAGTTTTGGATGGGTTGCAGCAAGCGCTGTAGCTGCCTGGACGGCAAGACGGAAACGCTCGCCAAGCCCCTTCTCCCGCTCCTAGTAGTAGGCCAGCTGCTCAAGAAACTCTTTAAGAGCTTCCTCGAGGAACCTCACTTCCTTCACTGAGTCAGACGCCTCGCAGCCTCAAAGACTTCAGCGGCAGGTATCAGCCGAGCTTCGCCGCGTTCGTACTTGGCGATGCGGGAGGCCATCTCAGATTCCCATGAAGCCTGGATTTCGGGATCCGCGTCTTGCTCGACGGATTCGAGAAGCTCCTGGGCCAGTTGTGTGCGTTCCTCAATGGCCAGTTGCTTGGCCTTCTTGGAAAGTTCGTCTAGCAGAGCAGACATGAGGGTTCTCCTAGATAAGTGCCGCATTTTAGGTGGGCGAGCGCTTGACGGCCCCTTGTGCCGTCTGACGTTTGAGGTGAGCGGCAGCTGGAGGCGCGCGCAGCGAGCCGTTGTAACGGCTGCTGATGCGTGAGTGTTCACATGATGAAACCGTAGCCGAATTTGCCGCCGATTCCTTGCGTTTTGGGCCGCTGTGATCCTGAATTGAATGGTTTGCTCTAAGCCTTAACCATGCATTGAGTAACTCACCAACTATATCGGCGAACCGACCACCCTCTCAAAAATCCCAGCTGTAACTCTCCGCCGACGGCCGACAGGTGAACCACACTCGGCTGCGGGTCGCGCGGCAGATCCAGTCTTGCAGATGGCTTGGCTTGATGTGGCTCAAAGCCACGGGTTCGAGCACGGCGGCGCACACAGCGCCGGGCTGACGCACAGAGCTGTAGCGAATCCACTGCACCTCACGTTGGCGGGCCTCCCGTGCCAGAGCCTGCGTTGCCAAATAGTCTTGCGGGTCGGTCCAGCGTGAGGCACTGGTGCTCCATGGGGGTGATGGCAAGTCGATTGCTACGCCCTTCAAGCCTGCGCGAAAAAGGGTGTGCCTAGACACCAGCTCCCCCTCGCTCTTGGCCAAGCCCGCTGAATCCAGGATGAAGCGATAGCGCCAGTAGGCCAGCTCCGCGCACGCCGTTTGGATGGAGTCTGCGCCGTACCAGACGCCGGGAGCGTTGGCGGCCCTGAATCGGCTTGCGCGTCCAGAGGTGTAACGAAACGGCGTGAACAACAAGTAGTGCAGGCCCTCACTCTGCGCCGCCTTGGCGGGCTTGGAGGCTTCCAGCATTTCCTCCAAAGCGTCGAGTTCCTCGGGGCTGTCCACCAGACGGGCGGTGGCAATGTCGGTTTGGGACTCCACGCCTCGCCACACCGTCATGGCCATGGGCGCTGCAGCAGCGAACCAGGCGTCTTGCCAAGCAGAGGGCTCAGCTGGGCTGATCGACAAACTCATTGGCGCCTTTCTTAACTGGGAGCCCTCATCACGTCCAAGTAGGCCAGCACCCGCAGCAGACCATCAACTTTCTTGACCAGCTGCAAGGGCACGCCGTTGAGTTCGCGGTTGCTGGTGCTCATCCACAACTTGCGCTTGTCGTCATCGCCCCCCACCAGGGCATCCAGGGAACGAAAGGTCCGCACCAGCAGCAAAGCGAGTTCTCCTGGCTTGCCCTCTGGGTCTATGCCCGTCTCGGCTTTCTTGATGCGAGACACCGTCGGCTCACTCAAGCCGATGACCTCGGCCAAGGCTTTACCGCTCAGGCCCAGCCCCTCAGCCGCTCTCACCGTGGCCTTGCCCAGGACCATGTCCTTGTCAACCGCCCGCACTGCACTGGCTTGCATAGGAGTCCTTCATCAGTCCGAATTTCGGATTTCTATTGAAAGAATTTTATCCGTAAATGTATATTTTTAGTGCAGTAAATCGTCAAAGGGAGTTTTAACCGGGGGCTTCTGAAGACTTTTCTTGGACACCCGATTCTTCCCCGTGATTGCTCAGGAGTTTGCAAAAAATCGCCTTTAAAGCTTGCGGTTAACGCATGCCGGAGCACACAAGCCCTAAAGTAGCCCCAAGGGTCGGCCTCATCGGCAAGCCCATGTTACGGTTGCCCCCTACCCCCCAGGAGCCCAAAATGCCGCGCCATGTTCTAGATGAGTCTTTTGTCCACAGCGTCATACGCCGCCAAGTGGCCAGCTGGAATGAACCCACGGTGAGCGAAGTGCAAAAAGCCGTGGCCGCCAACGATGTGGTGGTGGTGGGCATGAAGCAGAACCCGTACCCGGCCAAGGCTTGCAAGGCTTTGGAGGCGGTGGGCCAGCCCTTTGTGTACCTGGAGTACGGCAACTACTTTTCAATGTGGAAGCCGCGGACCGCGCTCAAGATGTGGTCGGGCTGGCCGACGTTTCCCATGGTGTTTGTCAAAGGCACGCTGGTGGGTGGCGCAAGCGAGTTGCAGGCCTTGATGGCCTCGGGCGAGCTTCAGCGGATGTTGCGGGCCGAGGCCACCCCAGGCTGATGCGCGCTGGGCCGCAGCGAAGCTGCCGAAGTCTTGGTTTGGTGGCTTGACTGACCCAGGTCACAAGACCGCTTCAAGCCCCTTGCGATCGAGCAGGTTCAGCAGTTTGAGGGAGGGGCCGCTGGGGTGTTTTTCTCCAATTTCCCATTTGCGCACCGTCGATGCGCTGGTGTTGAGCACCGAAGCGAGCACGGCCTGGCTCACATTGACCCGCTCGCGCAAGGCACGAATTTGGTCAGCCGCATAGGGCGGGATGGGGTCCAGGCACAAGGGGTCGATCTTGCGCTGCTTGCGCTTGTCGATGAAGCCCAAACTTTGCAAGTCTTGGGCGGTCTCGTGCACGACCTCCAAGATGCGGCTCTTGGGCGCGGTCTTAACAGTCATGGCATATCTCTTCTAAAATGCCGTTGTCCACGGCGACATGCAATTGAGGGGCCGACAGCGCCAGCAAGTCTGCTGCCAGCGATTGAAGGGCTTCCAGTTCAGTGGTCGAGATGGTCGCTCTTTCGTTCTTTTCAAACCCGAAGACAAAAAACCAGAGCTTTGCCTTCCGGGTGGCGACCAATGTGCGCACGCCGCCGCTCTTTCCGCGCCCAGGCAGTGCAACACGCTTTTTCACAACATGGCCACCCAAGTCGGCATCAAGCAGTCCCTGCGCCATTTCATCCACGGCCAGACACAAGGCTGCGTCCGTCAGCGTGGTTTTACGCATCCATCGATTGAAATGACGGGTTTTGAAAACTCGGCGCATTTTAATACTGTGTCACTTAGTGGCATAGAAAATAATGCGTCTTGTAAACCGCTTCTTCTCCACAAACCAGGCTGCCCGCCATCGGCACAAGCCTGGGGACTAACAAAAGCTGCATGACATGGTCTGATGGTTTTCCAGCCCTGACTTGCCAATGCCCGTGGCTCATTAAAAGCTCCAGGTGCCAACCCTGCCCTTGACCTTTGACGATCAGGACGAGCCCGCCCGCGCCCCCCGGTAGATTGAAGACTGGCTCACCGTCATCGTGCTGGCGCGGCTGGCCCTCATCACTTTTGCCAATGCATGGTGCGCTAGTTCACCAGCCCGTCTTTGGCCCGACAAAAACCGGCTGCCCTTGTGGCAGGGGTTTTCGCCTGGCCCGGCTGTGCACTGCCTCAAAAACGGCATGCCTTTTGTTCAAAAAATTCAGCCTGTCGACCAGGTGGCCCCAATTACCATCGTGGCCATGGCAACACCTGAAGAACTCACCGCGTATTGGTCCACGCGAATACAGTCCTGCGCCACGCAAGGCCAGCACCTGCGCGTGCGTGGCGGCGGCACCAAGGATTTTTATGGCGAACCCTCCAAGGATGAAGGCGAAGCTGGGACTGAGGTTTTGGACACCCGGCCGCTACAAGGCATCTTGAGCTACGAGCCCAGCGAGCTGGTGGTCACGGCTTTGGCCGGCACGCCGCTGGCTGAGCTGGAGGCGGCTCTGGCGAGAGAAGGCCAGGCGCTGGCCTTTGAGCCGCCGCACTTTGGCAGTGGCGCGACGGTGGGCGGCGCGGTGGCCAGTGGCTTGGCGGGCCCGGCCCGCGCCAGTGTGGGTGGGGTGCGCGACTTTGTGCTGGGCGTGCGGCTCATCAACGGCCGGGGCGAGTTGCTCACTTTTGGCGGCCAGGTCATGAAGAACGTGGCCGGCTATGACGTCTCGCGCCTGATGGCCGGATCGCTGGGCACGCTGGGCGTGCTGGTGGATGTCTCGCTCAAGGTGCTGCCACTGGCCGTGTGTGAGGCCACGCTGATGTGCGCGGGGGTGGCGCAGCAGGCGGCGCTGGACCTGCTCAACCGGTGGGGCGGCCAGCCCCTGCCCTTGAATGCGAGCTGCTGGGTGCGCGACGACAGCGCCAGCCCGGTGCAAGACTATCTGTTCATTCGCCTGCGCGGTGCGGTGGCGGCGGTGGAGGCGGCCATCCCGCGCCTGCAGGCCGACGTGCAGGCGGTGGGCGGGCGCGTGACGCTCATGGACAACGCGCAGGCCGGCGCTGACTGGCAGGCCTGCCGTGATCAAACCCTGCCGTTTTTCACACCGCCTTCGCCCGAGTTGTGCCTGTGGCGCTTGTCGCTGCCGCAGACCGCGCCGGCGCTGGACCTGCCCTGGGCGGCCTTGGTGGAGTGGCACGGCGCTTTGCGCTGGTTGTGGGCGCCCGCCTCGGCAGGCGCGCAGCTGCGCGCGCTGGCCCAGCAGCTGGGCGGCCACGCCACGCTGCAGCGTGCCAGCCTGGCCGCAGGAGATGCCGACAAACTGCTGGCAGGCGTGTTCACGCCGCTGGCGCCCGTGCAAGAGCGCATACAGCGTGCGCTGCAACAACAATTTGATCCGGCGGGGGTGTTTGCCACCGGCCGTGGGGGCCTTTGATGCAAACCAATCTCGCCTCCCAGTACCAGGGCACGGCCGAAGGCCGCGAGGCCGAAGCCATTTTGCGCAAGTGTGTGCACTGCGGTTTTTGCAGCGCCACCTGCCCCACCTACCAGCTGCTCGGCGACGAGCTCGACAGCCCGCGCGGGCGCATTTACCTCATCAAGCAGGTGCTCGAAGGGGCCACGCCCACGCGCAAAACCCAGCTGCACCTGGACCGCTGCCTGACCTGCCGCAATTGCGAGACCACATGCCCCAGCGGCGTGCAGTACGGCCACTTGGTGGACATTGGCCGCCAAATCGTGGACGAGCAAGTACCGCGCCCTGCGGCAGAAAAAACCGTGCGCTGGCTGCTCAAAGAGGGCCTGCCTTCGCCGCTGTTTGCCCCGGCCATGAAGCTGGGCCAAAGCGTGCGCGGCCTGCTGCCGGCATCGCTCAAGGCCAAGGTGCCCGCGCCCCAAGATGCAGGCGCCTGGCCCACCCGCACGCACGCCCGAAAGGTGCTCATGCTCACGGGTTGCGTGCAGCCGTCCATGCAGCCCAACATCAACACGGCCACCGCCCGGGTGCTGGATGCCTGCGGCATTCAGGCCGTGGTCGCACCCGAGGCCGGTTGCTGCGGCGCGGTCAAGTTCCACTTGAACGACCAAGAAGGCGGCAAATACCACATGCGCGCCAACATCGACGCGTGGTGGCCGTTGGTGGAGCGCGGCGAAGTGGAGGCCCTGGTGATGAACGCCTCGGGCTGCGGCGTCATGGTCAAGGACTACAGCCATGTGCTGCGGGATGACCCAGCCTACGCTGCCAAGGCCGAGCGCATCAGCGCCCTCACGCGGGACTTGAGCGAGCTGCTGCCCGAGCTGGTGCCGGCCCTTCAAGCCCAACTCTCCAGCCAGCGCCCGGGCACCTTGGCTTACCACCCGCCTTGCACCTTGCAGCACGGCCAGCAATTGCGCGGCGGCGTGGAGGCGAGCTTGACGGCCTTGGGCTTTGTCATTGGCGTGGCCCGGGCCGAGCCGCATTTGTGCTGCGGATCGGCGGGCACCTATTCGGTGCTGCAGCCCGAGATCGCCTACGTGCTGCGCGACCGCAAGCTCAAAAACCTGTCAGAGCTGCAGCCCCAAGCCATTGTGTCGGCCAACATCGGCTGCATCACCCACCTGCAAAGCGGCACGGCCACGCCGGTGCGGCATTGGATAGAGGTGATTGATGAGGCGCTTGGGACCGCCTGAATCATTCAGGCCGCGAGCCGCAAAAGGCGTAAAAAAACCCCTCGAAAGGGGTTGATGCTGCAAGCGAGAAGAATTACTTCTTCTTCACGCAAGCTGCGTTTTTCTCGTTTTCTTTCTTGCTGCAGTCGACTTTTTTGTCGTCCATCTTGCCGCCGCCGTGGGCGCCAGCAAAAGCAGGCATAGAAACCATCATGAATGCGGATGCGAGGAAAGCCATTGCGATTTTCATAGAAACACCTTGGTGACTGGAAGTGAAAGAGAAATATCTTATAACCAGTGTCATGATATGACGCCTCTATATTAGCAAGCAACACAGCATTATGTCCAACATGGATAAGCCAAATTCTTTTGTGGTCGGGCCCTGGCAGCGGCCTGGCCGCAGCCAGGGGCTGGCGCTGTGGGCAAGCAGGGCGTGCCTGGTATTCATGGCGTGCGGGGCATCGCCCTTGTCGGCCCAAGACAGGTTTCAGCCCGCCGCCAGTGCAGTGGTTCTGCCTGTGTCTGTGCACGCTGGCGGGAGCAGCGCGGCGTCTCTGCGTGAACTCGACAAAGCCTGGCGAGCCCAGCCCCGAGACTTGACCGCCGCCACGGCTTATGCACGGGCCGTGTTCATTTTGGGCTTGAAAGAAGGCGATTTGCGTTGGTACGGCTCTGCCAAGGCCGCCATGGAGCCATGGTGGACCAGCACCGATTTGCCTGCACAGGGCTTTTTTGTGCGAGGCTTGATCAAGCAAGGCTTTCATGACTTCAAGGCGGGCTTGCAAGACATCAACCAAGCCATTGCGCTGGAGCCCCAGCGCGCAGAATTTTGGTCTTGGCGTTTTGCGCTGCACCTGCTGCTGGCCGACATGGCTGCGGCGCGCCAAGACGCCAGCGAAATAGACAAGCTTTTTGGCCCTGAAGAGGCCCAGGTCTACCGCGCGGTGTGGATGTACCGCAGCGGCCAAGCCCTGCCCGCCGTGGGCTTGCTAAAGGCCTCTTTGCGATTGCCGCGTTTTCAAGACGCCTCCTCCCAAGACTGGCTGGGCTTTCATTTGGGTGAGGCCCACCGGGTGTCAGGCCAGAGCGAGGCCGCCGTGGCCGTGTGGTCTGCGCGCTTGAAGGCCAACCCAGAGGCGCATTTGCTCAGGCTTTCGCTGGCCGATGTGCTCAACCAGCAGGGCCGTCACGCCAGGGCCAAAACCGTGGCCATCGCCAAGCAAAGCACCAGCGCCCTGACCGACGCCCTCTTGATGCAGGCCTTGCTGGCCAGCCGGGGCTTGAAAGAGGCCGATGAAAAGCGCCTGGCCAGCCTGATGGACGCGCGGCTGAAGTCGCAGGCGCTCAGGCAAGAGGCCTTGATCGAGCGGCCCAAACTGATTTACCAAATCACCTACGGCCAAGACATGGCCGCCGGCTTGGCGCTGTCGCAAGAAAACTGGCAACTGCAAAAAGAGCCGCCCGATGCGGTGCTGTTTGCCCAAGCCGCGCTGGCCCTGGGCCGTGCTCGGGTGGCCGAGCCTGTGGTGAAGTGGGCCGAGCAAACGGGGTACACCGATGCGCAATTGGCGCCACTGATTGAGCAGCTTAAAAAACACCCCAGCTGGACCTCGGCCCGACCATGATGGCCTGCACATTTTTTAAAAGCCTGCGCTTGGGCGCCGCGAGTTTGCTGTGCCTGCTGGCCAGTGGCATGGGGGCAGGCCAGGCTTGGGCGCATTCGAGCAGCAACAGCTACCTCACGCTCAGCCAGCCTGCGGGCGCCTTGGCGCTGCGGGCCGATGTGAACCTGCGCGACCTGGACCTGGCACTGGACTTGGACAACAACCGCGACGGCCAAGTCAGCTGGGGTGAAGTCCAAGCCCGAGATGCTGAGTTGCAAACGTGGCTGTTGCAAGGCATTGGGCTGCAGGCTGCAGGCCAAGACTGCAAGCTGGGTGTGGCCGACTTGCAAGCCAGCACGCATGCCGACGGCATCTACCTCAGCGCCCAATGGACGCCGATGTGCCCGGGCGTGACCGATGCCAGCCGCGCCAGTTTGACCGTGCGCTACGGCTTGATTTTTGCGCAAGACAGTTTGCACCGTGGCTTGCTGAAGGTGGATTTCCCCAATTACCAAAGCACCGCCTTGCTCAGCCCAGAGCGGCCGCAAGCCCAAGTGAGCCAGGCCGAAAGCGGCGCTTGGCGGGTGTTTGGCCGCTATGTCGTTGAAGGGGTGTGGCACATCTGGATTGGCATAGACCACATCGTCTTTTTGCTCAGCTTGCTGGTGTTGGCGCCGCTGGTGCCCTCGCGCCTGCGCGTCACGCGCTGGCAAGCGGCCGCGAAGCCCCGGCCCGTGGTGCTTGATGTGCTGGCCGTGGTCACGGCCTTTACCGTGGCGCACTCCATAACGCTGGGCTTGACCATCACGGGCTGGCTCACGCCACCCGCCGATCTGATTGAGCCCGCCATTGCGCTGTCGGTGGTCTTGGCTGCCCTGAACAACCTGCTTGGATTCAGCGCGCTCAAACGCTGGCGCTTGGCATTTGTGTTCGGCCTGGTGCACGGCTTTGGCTTTGCCAGCGTGTTGCTCGATTTGGGCCTGCCAGTCACCGGCTTGCTGGCGGCCCTGGGCGGCTTTAACTTGGGCGTAGAGCTGGGCCAGCTGGCCATCGTGTGCGCGTTCTTACCCGTGGCTTGGTGGCTGCGCCGCACGCCCTTTTACAAGTGGGTGGTGGTCATGGGCGGCTCCCTGACCATTGTGATTTTGGGGCTGTACTGGACGCTGGACAGGGTGGGCTGGCTGGGCTGAAGGCCGGGCGGGCTTGGCGAGAGAACAGCCTGATTTTTCGCGGTTCCACCCATTCCAGCCAAAGCTTGTGATGGCCAAGGGGTTCATGAACCCTTTTGCAGTAGCGGTGGTCTCAAAAGGACGGGGCAGCGCCCGAGTTTCAAGCCGCCAACGCAGCCTCTATGTCTTTGGCCAGCGCCTCGGGCTTGTCCATAGAGCCGTAGCGCTTGATGACCTCGCCGTTTCGGCCCACCAAAAACTTGGTGAAGTTCCACTTGATGGCCTGGGTGCCGAGCACGCCGGGGGCGGCTTGGGTGAGCCACTTAAACAGGGGGTGGGCTTTGGTGCCGTTGACCTCGACCTTGCTCATCATGGGGAAGGTGACGCCATAGTTTTTTTGGCAAAAGCCCAAAATCTCGCCGTCTGAACCAGGGTCTTGGCTGCCGAACTGGTTGCATGGAAAACCCAGCACCGTGAAACCTCGCCCGGCCCACTGGTCTTGCAGTTTTTGCAGGCCTGAAAACTGTGGGGTGAAGCCGCAGGCACTGGCGGTGTTGACCACCAGCAGCACCTGGCCCTGGTAAGTGGAGAGGGCTTGCTCGTGCCCTTGAATGTCTTGGGCGCTGAAGTCGTGCAAAGTGCTCATGGGGTGGTTTCCTTCAAAAAAATGTGCTTTGTGGGTCAAACAAGCTAGGGATGGGCGGTGCCTCGGCACGCAAAAGCTCGGCAGGGATGGGGCGCAAAAAATCCATGCTGTCTTCCGTACTGGCCGCCAGCCAGTCATCGTAACGCTCGGGCGGCACCACCACCACCGAGCGCTTTTCATCGCCGGGCCTGTGGAAGTTTTTCATCATCGGATGGTCATCTGCGTTGATGGTGAGCAGGGTGAAGCTGTGCACCAGCGCGCCTTGCGGCGGCTTCCAGGCCGTCCACAAACCCGCCAGGCCCAGCGGCTGGCCGTCAGCGTGGCTGATGCGTGTGGCCACGGCCCGGCCGGAGCGCCAGTCGGGCTCGAAAAAAGCCTCTAGCGGAACAATGCAGTGCCGCGCCAGCCGCCAAGCGTCTCGAAAGCTGGGCTTGTCGGCCACAGTCTCGCTGCGGGCGTTGTAGGTTCGCTTGGCCAAGCTCAGGTCGCGGCTCCAGTGCGGCACCAGGCCAAACAGGCCCTTGAGCGCTTGGCGCGGGGGCACTGCTTCGTCGCCCGCATCAGCCAAATCGGCATCTAGCGGGCGCCGGATAAAAGCACTTTCATAGCCAGGCCAAATGTCGGTGCGCGTCACATCGGTGGGCGCCGTCACCGCGAAGGACTCGGTGTAGCTTTGGGGCTGGCTCAGGCCTTGGTAATGGGCGCACATAGGCAAATATCAAGGCGCATTCTCAGCGCTATTGGTCAGCGGGCTTGTCCGAGTCTGGCGCCAAGGCCGCCAACAGCGCAGCAAACACAATGAGCGAGCCGCCCACCAGTGTGCGGGTGCTGAATTCGGCCGCATCCAACCAGGCCGAAGAAACGCTGGCAAACAGCAGTTCAGTGAGCATAACCAGCGCCGTGGTGTGCGCCGCCAGTCGGGCGGCGCCGTACTGCAAGCCCCAATTGCTCAGCAAAAAAGCCGCGCACAGCGCCAGCGCCACCGGCCAGCCAGCTGCGGCCAGCGCAGGCGCGGGCACCAGCCCAGCCCCCATGCCCAAGAGCCCGGCCAGCGAGCCCATGAGTGCGCCGCCACCGAACATGGCCATCATGCGAGCCTCGCTGGGGGTGCCCCCCAGCTTGCGCAGCAGCACATTGGTGGCCGCAAAAAACACCCCGCCCGCCAGCGCCAGCCAGTCGGACAGGCTTTGCGGCAAGGGCCAAGGCGAGTCTGGCGACTTGAGCACGATGACCACGCCCGCCAGCGCCAGCAGCAAGCGCAGCAGCGAGCCCCGGCTGGGCCGCTCACCCAACACCGGCCAGGCCATGAGCACCGACCACGCAGGCATGAGGTAAAACAGCAGCACCACGCGCACCACGTCGCCCGTGGTCACGGCCCAGTTAAAGCCCACATTGGTCAAGCCAGAGGCCAGCATCAGCAGCCACAAAGCCGGGAATTGCCACAGGCCTTGCCAGGCGCGAGGCCGCCAGCACAACACGCAGACCACGGCCACGGCGTAAATCAGCGCGGTGCTCCACAGCGGGTGCAGGCCCTGGCTTTCAAGCTGGCGAAAAGGCCACCAGGACACGCCCCAAACGAAGGCGTTGAGCAACAGCCCGGCCACGGCCAGACCGGTGGAGCCAGTGGGGAGAGAAGATGAAGAAGGGGTCATGCAAAAGCCCTGCGCCCGCAGCGCCTGGGGCCGCTGGGCAGTAAAGGCTCAGTGAGAACGGTCGCTGCGTGCCATCTGCAGCAGCGCTTCGACTTGTTCTTTGTGGTTGACCAAGTTGCTTTGATGCCAACGCTGAATCACCCACATAAAGCCCGCCACCACCACGCCAAAGGCGGTGATGGCGCCAAAGGCCGACATGCCCATGCCGGTGGACAAGGTATACAAGCCGCCCAAGCCCAAGATGCAGGCTTGCTCGTTGAAGTTTTGCACCGCAATGGAGCGGCCCGCACCCATGAGGTTGTGGCCACGGTGCTGCAAAAGCGCATTCATGGGCACCACCAAGAAGCCGCCCAGGCCGCCCAGCAAAATCAAAAAGGGCGCGGCCACCCAGACGTTGTCAATGAAGTTCATCAAAATCACCAACAAGCCCATGCCCATGCCCAGGGGCATGAGGCTGGTGGCCTGGTCAAGCCGCATGCGCATAGACGCCATCACCGCGCCCACGGCAGTGCCAATGGCCACCACGCCCACCAGCGAAGATGCTTGAGTGGTGTTGTAGCCCAAGGCGGCGGCGCTCCAGGCCAGCACGATGTAGCGCAAGTTGCCAGAGACGCCCCAAAACAAGGTGGTGGTGGCCAGCGAGATTTGGCCCAGCTTGTCGCGCCACAAGGCAGTGTTGCAGCGCCAAAAATCGGGCAACAGCTCCAGCTTGTTAGCGGGCATGGCGCGCATCTCCACCCCAGTGGTGGGGATGCGGGTATTGAACCAGGCGGCCAAACCGTAGATCAAGATCAACACCGTGATGGCGGCCTCGGCCGCGGTGTCAATGCCGGTGTCGAAAGCCGGGAGGTTGAATGACAGCAACACGGAAGACACGTTTTGCCCCACCAGTTGCCCGCCAAGCAACACACCCAAAATGATGGACGCAATGGTCAGGCCCTCAATCCAGCCATTGGCTTTGACCAACTGCGAAGCGGGTAAAAGCTCGGTGAGGATGCCGTACTTGGCCGGCGAGTAGGCCGCCGCGCCCAGACCGACCACCGCGTAGGCCAGCAAAGGGTGGGCAGAAAACAGCATGGCCAGACAACCCACCACCTTGATGGTGTTGCTCACCAGCATGACGCTGCCCTTGGGCCGAGAATCTGCAAACGCCCCCACAAAAGGGGCCAGCACCACGTAGAACAAGGCAAACATGGGCACCAGTGCCGCAGGCTGCCATTTGGGAGCACCGCCCGCTCGGAGCAATTCCACGGCAACCACAAACAGCGCGTTGTCAGCCAAGGAGCTGAAAAACTGAGCCGCCATGATGGTGTAAAAACCGCGCTTCATAGTTGTATTTTGCTCACGGTTTTAAGACTGTCACAGATACTGACAATCGGTTTCACTCGGTGTGACTTCTAAGGGTCACGGTTTATAGCACGCAAGGGGGATGCCAAAATGACCAGCAAACCCATGCTGGTAACAGGCCCTTCAAAGCTTTTCGACCTTGCCTGGGCGCCGACCGCCTGCCAACAAACGCCTGAATTGACCCCACCCCAGCCATGCCCCGCCCCATTTTGGCCACCATCCACGCCCCGGCCCTGCGCCACAACTTGGCCCGTGTGCGAGCGGCTGCTGGCGACGCCAAGATATGGGCCACGGTCAAGGCCGACGCCTATGGCCACGGCATAGAACGGGTGTTTGACAGCTTGCGCGCCGCAGATGGCTTTGCCCTGCTGGACTTGAAAGAGGCCCAGCGCCTGCGCGCGCTCGACTGGCGCGGCCCCATTTTGTTGCTCGAGGGTTGCTTTGAAGCGCGCGACCTGGAGCTGTGCTCGCGCTTGGGCCTGTGGCATGTGGTGCACTGCCAAGAACAAATCGACATGCTGTCCGCCCACAAGACCCAGCTGCCGCAGCGCGTGTTCCTCAAAATGAACTCGGGCATGAACCGGCTGGGCTTTGCACCCGAGCGCTTGCGCGCAGCCTGGACCCGCCTGAACGCTTTGCCTCAAGTGGACGAGATTTCACTGATGACGCATTTTGGCGACGCCGATGGCCCCAAAGGCATTGCGGCTCAAATGGCCGCTTTTGAGGCTGTCACGGCCGACCTGCCGGGCGAGCGCTCGCTGGCCAACAGCGCGGCCGTGCTGCGCCACGGCCCCGCCTTGGGCCAGCGCTCAGACTGGGTGCGACCAGGCATTGCGCTGTATGGCAGCGCGCCTGACTTTCCCGAGCATGGCACCGGCCACTGGCAACTCAAGCCGACCATGAGCTTGAGCTCGCGCCTGATTGCCGTGCAAGACCTCCAACGCGGCGACACGGTGGGCTATGGCTCCCAATTCACGGCCGAGCAGCCGCTGCGCATGGGCGTGGTGGCTTGCGGCTATGCCGACGGCTACCCCCGCCACTGCAGCACGGGCACGCCGGTGCTGGTGGACGGCCAACGCACCCGGCTGCTGGGGCGGGTGAGCATGGACATGCTGGCGGTGGACCTCACGCCCGTGCCCCAGGCGCAGATCGGCAGCCCCATCACGCTGTGGGGCCAGTCTGCGCAGGGTGAGCTGCTGTCCATCGACGAGGTGGCGGCGGCGGCGGGCACCGTGGGCTACGAGCTCATGTGTGCGCTGGCGCCCCGTGTGCCTGTGGTGATCGAGGCGGACGACTGAGCGCCAAGTCTGTTCAAATTCGCAAGCTTTGAATTGATGAACAGTTTGACAGGCGCAGCATGGGCACGGCCCAAAGCCTTTGCAAGCTGAGCCCAGCCGCTTTTTTGAGGACCTTTTCACATGAAACGCAGACAACTTTCTCACCTGGCCCTGGGCCTGGCCCTGTCCACCTCGTTGGCCACCCCGGTCCTGGCCCAGACCTTTCCGAGCAAGGCCGTACGCATCGTCGTGCCCTTTGGCGCAGGCGGCGTGGCCGACCTCACGGTGCGCACCGTGGCCGCCAAAATGGCCGAGGGCCTGGGCCAGTCGGTGGTGATTGAGAACAAGCCCGGTGCGGGCGGCGTGGTGGCTGGCGATGCCGTGGCCAAGGCCGATCCCGACGGCCACACCTTGCTGCTCATGTCCAACGGCACGGCGGTGAGCGCGGGCCTGTTCAAGTCCCTGCCCTTTGACACGCTCAAAGACTTTGCGCCCATCTCGACCTTGGGCACTTTTGACATTGCCATCATCGTGCCGGCCAATTCGCGCTTTAAAACGCTGGGCGAGGTGCTGGCCTTTGCACGGACCAACCCAGGCAAGCTCAACGTGGGCAGCATCAACGTGGGCAGCACCCAGAACCTGGCGGCCGAGTTGTTCAAAACCGCGGCGGGCATTGACGCGCAGATCGTGCCTTTCAACGGCACGCCGGCCGTGGTCACCGCACTGCGCGGCGGCCAGGTGGAGGTGGCGGTGGAAATTTTGGGACCGGTGATGTCGCAAATCAGCGCCCAGGCCCTGCGCGCCTTGGCTGTGACGGGCGACAAACGCGCCGCCGTGCTGCCAGAGGTGCCCACCGCCAAAGAAGCGGGCGTGGCCAATTTGAGCGCCTCCAGCTGGAACGGCTTGGCCGCACCGGCCAAGACACCAGCGGCCGTGATCGCCCGCTTGAACAAGGAAATCACCGCCGCCTTGAACGCCCCAGACGTGAAGAAAAAACTTGCCGACCTGAACGTGGATGCCCAGGCCAGCAGCCCAGAGCAAACCGCCGCCTTGCTGGCCAGCGACATCCGCCGCTGGGGCGAAGTGATCACCCGGGCCAAAATTCCCCAGCAATGAAGGCAAAAACGCCCAGCCAGTGAACCCGGCTGGGCGTTTTTAGCGTTCGCTTGGCCGGACTCTTTCAGAGCCCGGCGTTCAAACTCAGGCCTCGCCCCAGACTTCCTGGGTGGTCTCAATGACCAAGCGCAGCTTGTCGCGCTGGGCCTGCACGGCAATGTTGTTGCCGTGCACGGTGCTTGAAAAACCGCACTGGGGCGACAGCGCCAGCTGATCCAAAGGCGCGTACTTGGCGGCCTCTTCAATGCGGCGCTTGAGCGCGTCTTTGCTTTCCATCTCGCCAAACTTGGTGGTCACCAGGCCAAGCACCACGGTTTTGCCCTTGGGCAAAAAGCGCAGGGGGCGGAAGTCGCCGCTGCGGTCGTCGTCGTACTCCAGGAAATAGGCGTCAATGTCCATCTCCGAGAGCAAGGCCTCGGCCACCGGCTCGTAGTTGCCTGCGGCTGCGTGCGTGCTCTTGAAGTTGCCGCGGCACAGGTGCATGGCCAAGAGCATGCCTTCGGGCTTTTGCGCCACCACCTTGTTGACGAACTGGGCGTAGCGGTGCGGCAGTTCGTTGGGGTCGTCCCCGCGCTGGCGGGCCGCTTCGCGCATTTTTTCGTCGCACAGGTAAGCCAAGTTGGTGTCGTCCATTTGCACATAAGTGCAACCGGCGGCGGCCAAGCTGCGCAGCTCGTCGCCATAGGCTTTGGCCACGTCGTCGTAAAACGCGGGGTCCAGCTCAGGGTAAGCCGTGCGGCTGATGCCCGCGCGGCCACCGCGAAAGTGCAGCATGGTGGGCGAGGGAATCGTCACCTTGGGCGTGCAGCCCGCGGCCACTTGGCTCTTGAGGTATTCAAAGTCGGCCAGCTGGATGTTCTTGGTGTGCGTGACTTTGTCGGTGACACGGATCACTGGCGGGGCCAGGTGCGTGGTGCCATCGGGGTGCAGCACCGACATCGGAATGTCGGTGACCACGCCGCCGAGTTGCTCCAGAAAGTCGATGTGGAAGTAAGTGCGGCGGAACTCGCCATCGGTGATGGCTTTGAGGCCCACGTCTTGCTGGAATTTGACGATCTCCGCAATCGCCTTGTCCTCGACAACGCGCAGCTGCTCGGGGGTGATGTGGCCCTTGGCATTTTGCTCGCGCGCCTCCAGCAGGTAAGCGGGGCGAAGAAAGCTGCCGACGTGGTCGTAGCGGGCGGGTAACTGAACCATGCTCTGGTCTCCTCTGATGAAATGATGGGGCGAATGCTAGCTCAACAGCCGATGCTCACAGATCGAGCACCAGAACAGCCGACTTGGCGCGCGAGCAGCAGGGTGTGAATTGGTCGTTCAAGGCTTTTTCCTCGTCGGTGAAGTACATGTCGCGGTGGTCGCACTCGCCTTCGAGCACACGGGTGATGCAGGTGCCGCACACACCTTGCTCGCAGGACACCAAAATGTCCACGCCGTGGGCCTGCAGGGCGGCCGAGACCGTTTGGTCGGCGGCTATGGTGTAGCTTTTGCCGGTGCTGGCGATGCGAACCTCAAAACTGCCGTCCCCCGTGGTGTCTTGCGGGGCCGCGCCAAAGTACTCCAGGTGCACATGGTCGGCGGGCCAGCCATGGCTTTTGGCCGTGTTCACCACAAAGTCAATAAAGCCAGTGGGGCCGCACACATACAGGCGCGAGCCGGCGGGCGAAGCTTGGAGCACGGCGGGCAGGTCCAGCTTTTGGGCGGCCTCGCCGTCGTCCAGGTGCAGGTGAAAACGCTCGCCAAAGGCTTGGAGCTCGCCCACAAAGGCACTGCGCGCCAAGGAGCGGTTGCAGGCGTGAATTTCAAAGCTCGCGCCCTCGGCCGCCAAGCGCTGGGCCATGCACAAAAGCGGCGTGATGCCAATGCCGCCGGCCAGCAGCACCGAGTGTGGGGCGCTGTGCAGCGGGAAATTGTTGCGAGGCTCGCTGATGCTCAGCACATCGCCTTCTTTGACGTGGTCGTGCATGGCCACCGAGCCGCCCCGGGAGGCTGCATCGCGCAAAACGCCCAGTCGGTAGTGCGCCGCGTCCAGGGGGTCGTTGCACAGCGAGTAGGGGCGCACCAGGCCGCCGGGCAGGTGCACGTCGATGTGGGAGCCGGCCGAAAACGCCGGCAGCGCGCCACCGTCGCTGCGCGCCAGCACAAAGCTGTCTATGTCCTGGGCTTCTGCGCGGCGGCGCAGCACTTTCACCTGAAGTTGTGTCATGGCTGGTTTTTGGGGGTTACAGCGCCGCTTCTGCAGTTGGGGAGGCCTGCTCGGCAGCGATCAAACGGTCAATGATGCGGCGAGACTGTACGCCACCTGCGTCGATGTTGAGCAGCAAGAGCTTTCTGTTTTTGTACAAAGTCAGGTTGCGCTGCTGGGCTTCGAGCACCGCCGTGTCTTCGGCAAACACCTTGCCCTGGCCTTCTTTGATCTGCGCCGTGAGGTTTTTGTCCTTGACGTTGAAGTTGCGCGCCATGCCCCAAAAGTACCACATGGTGGTTTCTGTCTCGGGCGTGATGAAGTCCACCACGATGCTGGAGACCTTCTGGTTGTCAGGCGCCTCGTAGCCGCCCTGGCCGGCCAGGGCCACACCCACTTCAATCATCACATGGCTGGGCGGGCTGAAGTGGCAAATCTGCCAGCGGTCCACCAGCTGGTCGTCGGGCAGGCCGTTGCCGCGCAGGTTGGCGCGCCAAAAAGGCGGGGCTTTGACACCGTTCATGAAGCGGCTGGTGATGACTTCTTCCCCCACGGTTTTGGTGTTCACCGGGGTCTCGTCAATTTCTTTTTGCCCAATGCTGGTGGTGTGCACATAGGTCTCGTGCGTGAGGTCCATCAGGTTGTCGACCATCAGGCGGTAATCGCAGTGGATGTGGTACATCCCGCCGCCGTAAGCCCAGTCGGGGCTGTCGGCCCAGTGCAGGTGGTGCAGTTTGGCCGGATCGGCCAAGGCCGGATCGCCAGGCCAGACCCAAATAAAACCGTGGCGCTCGATCACGGGGTAAGCGCGAATGGCCGGAAATCCCCCCACCCGCTGGCCGGGCATGGAGACGGTTTTGCCGTTGCAGCCCATCACCAGGCCGTGGTAGCCGCAGACCAACTGCCCCTCACACACCTGGCCCAGCGACAAGGCCGCGCCCCGGTGCGGGCAAAAATCCTCCACCGCCGCCACCTGGCCCTCTTGCGGTCGGTAAAAGGCGATGGACTCGCCGCACACCCTGCGACCCAGGGGCTTGGCGTCGATTTCGTCGGGGGTACAGGCCACGTACCAGGCATTTTTAGGAAACATGTCGCTCGTCTTTTGCAAAAGGGATGGGTCGTGATTATGGTTCTATGGATACAGGCTGTATACAGCCAAATCTAAAAAATGAGAATTTTTCGTTTATCCGGCGATCTTTGGGTCGATTTTTGAAGTTCTGCTGCTAAAGTGGATACATGGCGGCACTCGCAGACAACAACTCCAGCACAGACGCCGAGCCCTCAGGCTCGCAGGCGGTCAAGGCATTGCTGCGCCTTCGTGAGATGGTGCTGGCCGGCGAACTGGCGGGTGGCAGCCGCATTGCCGAGGTGGCCATTTCTGAAAAACTGGGCGTCTCACGCACCCCCATTCGGGCAGCCTTGATGCGGCTGGAACAGGAAGGTTTGCTGGAGCTGTTGCCAGGAGGGGGCTACACCGTGCGCACCTTCAGCGAGCGGGACATCTCTGAAGCCATTGAACTGCGCGGTACCCTGGAAGGCTTGTCAGCCCGCCTGGCTGCCGAGCACGGCGTGCCCACCTTGCTGTTGACCGAGGCCAGCGCCTGCCTGGATCAGATTGACGCGGTGCTGGCCCACCCGGCCCTGGACGACGAGGCTTTTTCAGCCTACGTTCGGCTGAACGAGCATTTTCACAGCCTGCTCAGCGAGATGGCGGGCAGCGCCGTGATCGCCAAAGAACTCGAACGTGTGGTGCGGCTGCCATTTGCATCGCCCTCGGGGTTTGTGGTGGCTCAAGCCAACTCTGGCCACGCCCGCGACATGCTGGTGGTGGCTCAGGACCAACACCGCCAAGTGCTCGAAGCCATAGGCCAGCGCGAAGGCTCGCGCGCCGAAGCCATCATGCGCGAACACTCTCGCCTGGCACAACGCAATTTGCGTGCAGCCCTGACCGGCACCCTCGAAGCCATGCCAGCCGTGCGGCTGATTCGAAAGCGCGAGTTCAGGGCCAGGCCTTGACAAGTGATGCGGCGCATCTTCCGTGGTGCGTTGGCAGCTCCCCCCAGTGGGACGACCACCCCTGGCAGAACTCGCACCGACTTGTACCCATGAAATGCCTGACACTACGCTGGCTTTTCGCAGATTCCCCAACGTCAAAAAATTGGAAAATAAATGAAACGACGCCAACTCACCGCCCTGGCCCTGGCCACCACAGCCCTGCTGGCTCTGCCCGCCGTGGCCCAAGACAATGTGTTCAAAATCGGGCTGATTTTGCCCATGACAGGTCAGCAAGCGACCACCGGCCGGCAAATTGAAGCCGCCGCCAAACTCTGGATGGCGCAAAACGGCGACACCGTGGCCGGCAAAAAAGTCCAGCTCATCCTCAAAGACGACACCTCTTTGCCAGACGTGACCCGCCGCCTGGCCCAGGAGCTGGTGGTCAACGACAAGGTCAACGTGCTGGCCGGCTTTGGCATCACGCCCTCGGCCTTGGCCGTGGCCCCGCTGGCCACGCAGTCCAAAACCCCCATGGTGGTGATGGCCGCGGCCACCTCCATCATCACGGAAGCCTCGCCTTACATTGTGCGCACCAGCTTCACGCTGCCGCAGGCCTCGGTGGCCCTGGCCGACTGGGCGCCCAAGAACGGCATCAAGCGCGTGGTGACGCTGGTCTCTGACTACGGCCCAGGCATTGACGCCGAGCGTTTCTTCAAAGACCGCATGTTGTTCAACGGCGGCCAGGTGCCCGAGTCGCTGCGCGTGCCTCTGCGCAACCCGGACTTCGCCCCTTTCTTGCAAAAAGTGCGTGACATCAAGCCCGACGCGCTGTTTGTGTTTGTGCCCTCGGGCGCAGGCGCCGCGGTGATGAAGCAGTTCTTGGAGCGCGGCATGGACAAGGCCGGCATCAAGCTGATTGGCACCGGCGATGTGACCGACGACGACCAGCTCAACGACATGGGCGACGGCGCCATTGGCGTGGTCACCTCGCACCACTACTCGGCCTACCACCCGTCACCCATGAACAAAAAATTCGTAGCCGAATTTGGCAAGGCCAACAAGGGCATGCGCCCGAACTTCATGGCCGTGGGCGGCTACGACGGCATGCGCGTGATTTACGAGGCGCTCAAAACCTCCAAAGGCCAGGGCGGCGGCGACGCACTGCTGGCGGCCATGAAGGGCCAGATCTTTGAGAGCCCACGCGGCCCCATGTTCATTGACGCGCAAACCCGCGACGTGGTGCAAAACATTTACCTGCGCCGAGTCGAGCGCAAAGAAGGCCAGCTGCACAACGTCGAGTTTGACGTGGTCAAAGACGTGAAGGACCCGGGCAAAGCCCGTTGATCCTGGTGACGGGCCGCACAGCGGGCCTGTCTTTCTAAGCTGCGGCGAGCGCTCCCTGTGGGGTGTTCGTCGCTGCTGTTTTGGAGCAAGCCACACACCATGTTGACCATTCTTTTCGACGGCATCGCCTACGGCATGCTGCTATTTATTTTGGCCGTGGGCCTGTCGGTGACCATGGGCTTGATGAACTTCATCAACCTGGCCCACGGCGCCTTTGCCATGGCCGGTGGCTACATCACGGTGCTGCTCATGCAGCGGCTCGATGTGCCTTTTTTGCTGTGCCTGCCGCTGGCTTTTTTAGGCTCGGCCTTGATAGGCGCGGTGCTTGAACGCACGCTGTACAGACCACTCTACAACCGGCCGCACCTGGACCAAGTGCTGTTCTCCATTGGCATGGTCTTCATGGCCACAGCGTCGGTGGACTTTTTCATTGGTTCCACCCAGCAAATCATTCAGCTGCCCGAGTGGCTCAAGGGCCGCACCGAGCTCGGCACGGGCGACTGGGTCTTGGGCATGGGGCATTACCGGCTGTTCATCATTGCCGTGTGCGTGGCACTGACCGTGGCCTTGCAGTATGTGCTGTCGCGCACCCGCTTTGGCAGCCGACTGCGCGCCTCGGTGGACGACCAGCGCGTGGCCGCCGGCCTGGGCATCAACGTGAACATGGTGTTCTTGACCACCTTTGCCGTGGGCTCAGGCCTGGCAGGGCTGGGCGGCGCCCTGGGCGCCGAAGTGCTGGGGCTGGACCCGAACTTTCCGCTCAAGTTCATGGTGTATTTCTTGATTGTGGTGGCCGTGGGCGGCACCACCTCCATCAGCGGGCCGCTGTTGGCCGCGCTCTTGCTGGGCATTGCCGACGTGGCCGGCAAGTACTACATCCCCAAGCTGGGCGCATTCATTGTGTACGCGCTGATGATTGCGATTTTGATCTGGCGCCCACAAGGCCTTTTTGTGCGCCAGGGAGGCAAGTAAGACCATGAATGCACAACAGTCGCTGCTGCAAAAAAGCAGTTTCAAGTGGTGGGAAATCCTGCTGTGGATCGCCCTGCTCTCCTCGCCCGCCTGGCTGCCCAAGCACGCGCTCATCATCAATGAGATCGCCATCGTCGCGCTGTTTGCGGTGTCGCTGGACTTGATCTTGGGCTACACCGGCATCGTTTCGCTGGGCCATGCGGCCTTTTTTGGTTTGGGCGGCTATGCCGCGGGCCTCTTGGCCAAGCACATCACCCCCGACCCGCTGCTGGGCCTGGCCATGGGCACGGCCGTGGCCACGGTCACAGGCGCGGTGATGTCGCTGACCATCATGCGCGGCAACGACCTCACGCGCCTGATGGTGACGCTGGGCTTTGCGCTCATATTGTTTGAGCTGGCCAACAAGCTCGACTGGCTCACCGGCGGCGCCGACGGCCTGCAGGGCGTGGTGATGGGGCCTGTGCTTGGCCGCTTTGAGTTTGACCTGTACGGGCAGACCTCGGCTTTTTATTCGCTGTCGGTGCTCGCGGTGTGCTTTGTGCTGCTGCGGCGGGTGGTGCATTCGCCCTATGGCGCCACGCTCATGGCCATCCGCGACAACCGGCTGCGTGCCATGGCCATTGGCATTCCGGTGACGCGCCGCCTCTCGTCCGTCTACACCCTGGCTGCAGCCGTGGCAGGTGCTGCAGGCGTGCTGATGACGCAAACCACGGGCTTTGCCTCGCTGGACTTGTTTGACATCCACCGCTCGGCCGATGTGCTGCTGATGTTGGTCATTGGCGGCACCGGCTGGCTCTACGGCGGTATTTTGGGTGCCGTTGTCTTTAAGGTCATGCAAGACGTGCTTTCCAGCATCACGCCGCAGTACTGGACCTTCTGGCTGGGCCTGTTCCTGGTGGTGCTGGTGATGGTAGGGCGCGAGCGCCTGAACAACCCGCGCAGCTGGTTCTCATCCAAAGCCAGCAAGGAGACAGCCGCATGAGCGCCCCGTCCGTGAACACTGACCGTCAGACTCAAATCACCGTGCTGCATGCCAAGGGCCTGGTCAAGCGCTTTGGCGGCATCACCGCCACCGACCACGTCACGCTGGCACTGAAAAAAGGCGCACGCCACGCGCTCATAGGCCCCAATGGGGCAGGCAAAACCACGCTGATCAACTTGCTCACTGGGGTGCTGCCGCCTACGGAAGGGCGCATTGAGCTCGAAGGCCAGGACATCACCGACTTGGCGCCCCACCTGCGCGTGCAACGCGGCATGGTGCGCACCTTTCAGATCAACCAACTGTTTGACCCGCTCACCCCACTGGAGACGCTGGCGCTGACGGTCTCACGCCACAAGGGCTTGGGCGCGCGCTGGTGGCAGCCCTTGGGCAAAAACGTCGAGGTGGTGCGCCGCTGCGAAGAGCTGCTTGAACAATTTCACCTCACCGAAGTAATGAACCAGCCCACCCGTGTGCTCGCTTATGGCAAGCGGCGCCTGCTGGAAATCGCTATTGCCCTGGCCTGCGAGCCCCGGGTGCTGCTGCTTGACGAGCCCGTGGCCGGCGTGCCGGCGGGCGAGCGCGAAGAGCTGCTGCAAACCGTGGCCGCCTTGCCGGCCGATGTGTCGGTGTTGTTGATTGAACACGACATGGACCTGGTTTTTAACTTTGCGACCTACATCACGGTGCTGGTCAACGGCGGCCTGCTCACTGAAGGAGAGCCCCATTTCATTGCCAACGACGCACGCGTCAAGGCGGTGTACCTGGGCCACGGCGAGGAGGCCCACCATGGCTGAACTGCTCCAGGTTGAGCGCCTCAAGGCAGGCTACGGCGAAGCCGTGGTGCTGCAAGAAGTCTCGCTCAGCCTCAACCAGGGCGAAACCCTGGCTTTGCTGGGCCGCAATGGCACCGGCAAAACCACGCTCATGAACACCCTGGCTGGCGCCACGCGCCAGCACGGTGGCGCCATTTACCTGGGTGCCGGCAGCCAACGCATCGCCTTGCACAAGCTGCCGTCTTTTGAACGGGCGGCCGCTGGCATTGGCTGGGTGCCGCAAGAGCGCAACATCTTCAAGTCGCTCACGGTGCATGAAAACCTCACCGCCGTGGCCAGACCCGGCAAGTGGACGCCTGATGGCGTGTATGAGATGTTCCCCCGCCTGGCCGAGCGCAAAACCAACCTGGGCACGCAGTTGTCGGGCGGCGAGCAGCAAATGCTGGCCGTAGCCCGCGCGCTGGTGCTTAACCCCAGGCTGCTCTTGCTCGACGAGCCGCTGGAAGGCTTGGCGCCCATCATCGTGGAAGAGCTCTTGCGGGCCATCCGCCGCATCACCCGTGAAGAAGGTCTGTCGGCCATCATCGTGGAGCAGCATCCGCAGGCCATCTTGGCGATCTCTGACCAGGCCGTGGTGCTGGACAGAGGCACGGTGGTGCACCACAGCAGCGCCCAAGCCTTGAAGGCCCAACCCGAACTGCTGGACAGCTTGCTGGGCGTGGCCCGTTGAAGTCCACGCGGACCGCGCTTGGCGCGGTCCAATTTTGTCAAGCGCACCTAGCATTCGCCACAGCACCAGCGTATTCAAAGAACCTTCTTTTTTGTCCAAGCCAAAGCGCGAAAGAGCCCTGGCTCAGCTCCAGCAGAGCCTGCTTCCACCGATGAGTGCGGCCTACAATCCCGCCACTTTCAGACACTTCGGCCTACCCACAGCAGGTACAGCCGCACCCAGGAGACCTCATGTCCACCCCCCCCATTGACAGCCAGCAGGACAAACGCGACAGCCTCAGGCGCGCCGCGCTCGACTACCACGCGCTGCCCTTCCCGGGGAAAGTGGCGATTGCCGCCACCAAGCAGCTGACCAACCAACGCGATCTGGCCTTGGCCTACACGCCTGGTGTGGCCGCCCCGTGCGAAGAAATCGTCAAAGACCCCAACAACGCCTACAAGTACACCGCCCGCGGCAACTTGGTGGCCGTCATCACCAACGGCACGGCTGTGCTGGGCCTGGGCAACATCGGGCCTTTGGCGTCCAAGCCTGTGATGGAGGGCAAGGCGGTGTTGTTCAAAAAGTTTGCCGGTGTCGATGTGTTCGACATCGAGATCAACGAGCAAGACCCCGTCAAACTGGTGGAAGTGATTGCCGCGCTGGAGCCCACTTTTGGGGCCATCAACCTCGAAGACATCAAAGCGCCTGACTGCTTTTATGTGGAGCGCGAGTTGCGCAAGCGCTTGAAGATCCCGGTCTTTCATGACGACCAGCACGGCACGGCCATCACCGTGGGCGCAGCGATTTTGAACGCGCTCAAAGTGGCCGGCAAACAGCCTGCCGAGGTCAAGCTGGTGACCTCGGGCGCGGGCGCGGCCGCCCTGGCTTGCCTGAATTTGCTCTTGCACCTGGGCATACAGCGAAAGAACATCTTCGTGACCGACCTTGCCGGCGTGGTCTTTGAAGGCCGCACCGAGCTGATGGACGAGGACAAAATCCAGTTCGCGCAGCCCACACCGGCGCGCAGCCTGGGCGAAATCATTGAAGGCGCCGACATCTTTTTGGGCCTTTCCGCCGGCGGCGTGCTCAAGCCCGAGATGGTGCGCAAAATGGCGGCCAGACCCATCATTTTTGCCTTGGCCAACCCCAACCCGGAAATCACGCCTGAAGACGTCAAAGCCGTGCGCGATGACGCCATCATCGCCACCGGCCGCACGGACTACCCCAACCAGGTCAACAACGTCTTGTGCTTTCCCTACATTTTTCGCGGCGCCCTTGATGCCGGGGCTTCGACCATCACGCTGGAGATGGAAATTGCAGCCGTGCACGCCATTGCCGAGCTGGCCCAGGCCGAGCAAAGCGAGGTGGTGGCCGCCGCTTACGTGGGCGAGAAACTGGCCTTTGGTCCCGATTACCTGATCCCCAAGCCTTTTGATCCGCGCCTGATGATCAAAATCGCGCCCGCCGTGGCCCAAGCGGCCGCCGACAGCGGGGTGGCGCAGCGCCCTGTGACCGACATGGACGCCTACATCGAGCGGCTGCAAAGCTTTGTGTACGCGTCGGGCACCACCATGAAGCCGATTTTTGCCGCCGCCAAGGGCGCCACCCGCAAGCGCGTGGCCTACGCCGAAGGCGAAGAAGAGCGCGTGCTGCGCGCCGCCCAAATCGTGGTGGACGAGTGCCTGGCTCGGCCCACACTGATTGGCCGGCCCGCCGTCATTGACCAGCGCATCGCCAAATTCGGTCTGCGCCTCAAAGAAGGCCTGGACTACGACATCGTCAACGTAGAAGAAGACAGCCGCTACCGCGATTTTTGGCAGACCTACCACCGCATGATGGAGCGCCGTGGCGTGACCGCGCAAATGGCAAAAATCGAGATGCGGCGCCGGCTCACTTTGATCGGCAGCATGCTGCTGCACAAGGGCGACGTGGACGGCCTGATTGTCGGCACCTGGGGCACCACGCAAATGCACTTGGAGTACATCGACCAGGTCATTGGCAAACGCCCCGGCGTGCACACCTATGCCTGCATGAACGGCCTGATGCTGCCTGGCCGCCAGGTTTTCCTGGTGGACACCCACGTCAATTACGACCCGACGGCCGAACAACTTGCCGAAATCACCACCATGGCGGCCGAGGAAATGATGCGCTTTGGCCTCAAGCCCAAGGCAGCGCTGCTGTCGCACTCCAACTTTGGCTCGTCCAACCAGCCCAGCGCCCTCAAAATGCGGCGCACCTTGGCGCTCTTGCGAGAGCAAACGCCTTGGTTGGAGGTGGACGGCGAGATGCATGGCGACATTGCGCTGGACGTCCAAGGCCGCCACAGTGTCATGCCGCAGAGCACGCTGGCGGGCGAAGCGAACTTGCTGGTGCTGCCCAACATTGACGCGGCCAACATTTCTTACAACCTGCTCAAAACGGCCGCAGGCGGCAACATTGCCATTGGCCCGGTGCTGCTGGGCGCGGCCAAGCCGGTGCACATCCTCACGGCCAGCACCACCGTCAGGCGAATTGTGAACTTGACGGCGCTGACAGTGGCTGATGCCAACGTGGCCCGCTGAGCAAGCGCTCACTTAGCCAAAACCCTTCAGCCCGCTACTTGAAGGCGACCAAAGGGACGCCCTTGCATTTTTCATGCACATGAGTCAAAATAGTCGTCTTGAAAGTTAAGGGTTAACCCGTGTAGGGCTTCGATGACGAAGTTGGGCACCTGATGTTCAAGAAAGGTTTTTTCATGTGGCGGAATTCGGGGGGTGGCTGGCGCCGCGCTCTGACGGTGGCACTTTTGACCCTGGCCAGCGCAGCAAGCGCACCGGCCTGGTCCAGAAACAGCCCAGCCGCAGATGCAAAAACCGCCGACACCACGATTGCGGTGGCGCAGCTCCCAGTTCAGGGTCGAGATGTTTTGACTTTGATTGACCAGGGCGGCCCCTTCCAGCATGACAAGGACGGCACGGTGTTTGGCAACCGGGAACGGCTTTTGCCGCCTGAGCCTCGCGGTTTCTACCGCGAATACACCGTCAGAACACCAGGGGTCAGTCATCGCGGAGCCAGGCGAATTGTCTGTGGTGGGCTCAAGCCCACCCAGCCACAAGCTTGCTTCTACACCGAAGACCATTACGCCAGTTTCCGCCGGATCATTCGCTGAGCAGCTGTCAGCGGTCCGGGTTTATGCGAATTTTTACAACTTGGGCTTGAGCTTTCCATGGAAAAAGACACGAAGGTGGACACGCCACTTCGTACTGTGAGGACCAACATCGTTCAGTCCATACGCGCTTACCGCGTGCCTGAACTGCACGATGCAGCCACCGAGCTGGGCCATCACTTCCTGTATGCAAACCTGGCGAATGCACAGAGCAAACAGGACGTGCTGGACATGATCGCCGCGCAGTACACCTTTCCCGCGCACTTCGGGAAAAACTTTGATGCACTCTTCGACTGCATGACCGACCTGGTTCACAAGTCGGGCCAGCAGCCGGGCTTTATTGTGGTGCTCGAGCAAATTCCTGCACACGCCAAATTTGACAAGGAAGCGCGCGAGCAACTGCTCGACATCTTCCGGGACGCCGCCGACTACTGGGCAGACCGAAAGATACCGTTCAGATGTTTCTATTCTTTTCTGTAGCCCGTTCCCCGGAGATTGGCCAAGGGGAACGGGCGAATGAGGCCCCGCAAGCAACACCAGATGGTGAGACCATGCCGACCGACAAGCTGGTTGACATCTCTCCGCTGGCATTGCGCATGAGCAGTCCGTTCAACGCCGGTTATTGGCTGGCTGCAGCTTAAGCGACCTGCGCGCGCCCCTTCAACGGGGGACTTGCACCGCACAAAGCCCGTCATTGCACGGGCTTTGTGCTTTTTGGGGCTGCTGGCCAGTCCTAGAGGCTGGGCGGCGAAGAGATTAGCCCAGCGTCTGGGCCAGCGCCACGTACTCGGCGGTGGGCACTTCTTCTGCGCGCCGCTGCACATTGAAGCTGCCCGTAAAACTGCGCGCCTCCAGCCATCGGCCCAGGGTGTGGCGAAGCAGTTTGCGGCGCTGGCTGAAGGCCACCTGCACCAATTCACTCAAGAGCTGCGCGTCCAGCACGGGCAGCTGCACATGCGGGGTCATGCGCACCACGGCGCTGTCCACGCGCGGCGGCGGGTCAAAGCTGGTGGGCGGCACAAAGAGCACATCTTCCATGGCGTAGCGCCACTGCAGCATCACCGACAGGCGGCCGTAGTTGCTGGTCGAGGGCGAGGCCACCATGCGGTCTATGACCTCCTTTTGGAGCATGAAATGCTGGTCTTGCACCACATCGGCGACCTCCAGCAAGTGAAAAAGAATGGGTGTGGAAATGTTGTAAGGTAGGTTGCCAACGATGCGCAAGCCGGCCGTGCCCAAGCGCGCGGCCAGGGCCCTGAAGTCGACCTTGAGCACGTCAGACTCCATCACCTCCAGCTGCGGGTGGGTGCGCAGCTGGGCGGCCAGGTCGCGGTCGAGCTCGATGACAGACAGCCGCCCCAGGCGCTCCACCAGCGGCTGCGTGAGCGCGGCCAAGCCAGGACCGATTTCCACCATGGGCTGGCCTGGCCGGGGGTCTATGGCGCGAACAATCTCGTCAATGATGCCGCCGTCGGTCAAAAAGTGCTGGCCAAAGCGCTTGCGGGCGATGTGCTTCAAGGGCAGGCCCGACTCATTGGGGCGGATCGCGGTATTCGACGTAAGCACGCCCGCGCACGTCTTGCAAGAAGGTGCGCAGCGCTTCTTCGGTTTTTTCTTCGCGCAGCTCGCGGCGTGCCAGCTCGCGGCGGTCGCGGTCCGACAGCTGCACCTCGCGGCGCTCCAGCACCCCAATGAGGTGCAGGCCAAAGCGCGATTGCAAGGGCTCGGCCAGCTGGCCCGGCCTGAGCATGTCCATCACCTGCTCAAACTCGGGCACAAAGGCGCCTGGCGAGGTCCAGCCCAAATCGCCGCCATCCTGGGCCGAGCCGTCCTCGCTGAACTCGCGCGCCAGTTGGGCAAAATCGGCTTGACCAGCCTCTATGCGGCGCTTGAATTCAACCAGGCGCTGGCGGGCCTGGCCCTCGCTTAAGCGCGGGCTGGGTTTGAGCAAAATATGACGCGCGCGGGTTTGGGTGATGGTGCTCAGCTGATCGCCCAACTGCTTTTTGTCCAGCAGCTTGAGCAGGTGAAAGCCCGCGCCGCTGCGCACGGGTCCGGCCACCCCGCCCACCGGCAAAGAACCCACGGCATCCACAAAGAGCGGGGGATAACGATCGGCGCTGCGCAGGCCCAACTCGCCGCCGTTGGCACGGTCGCTGGCCTCGGACACTTCTTTGGCCAGGGCGGCGAAATCAGCACCGCTGTCTAAGCGCTGGCGAATTTGGCGCGCCCGCGCTTCCAGGCTGGCCAGCTGGGCTGGGCTGGCGTCCTCGGGCAGGGCCACCAGAATCTGCGCGATATTGAGCTCCACCGGCCCTGTGGCGAGTTCGGTTTTTTTCTCGGCCATGAAGCGGTCCAGGTCTTGTTCGCTGACCCGCACCCGACCATCGACCTCGCGCTCTCTGAAGCGAGCGAGCAGCAACTCATCGCGCAAATCTTGGCGAAAGCGCTCAAAGCTCAGGCCATCGCCGACCATGCGCGAGCGCAAGTCGGCCATGCTGACTTGGTTCTGGCGAGCCACATCTTCTGCGGCCTGGTCCACGGCTTCATCAGACACACGAATGCCGCCCTCGCGGGCGGCTTGAAGCTGCGCGCGCTCAGAAATCAAGCGATCGAGCACCAGGCGTGCAAATTCGGCCCGGGGCGGCACAGGCCGACCCTGCATGGCCAACTGAGGCACCAGACGCTTCATGCGGCTGATCACCTCTTGGTTGGTGATGGGCTCGGAATTGACCACGGCCACGATGAAATCCGCAGACCTCACGCTTGAAGCCGTCTCTGACAGGGTGGCCTGAGTCTGGGCCAGCGCGGGCCATGCCATGCAGGCCGCGCTGCACAGGGCGGCCCAGCCAGCCCTGCGCACAAGGGTCAGGGTGGAGGAAGGCGCAGTAACAAACTTATTCATAGTTGGTGAAGCGGCTCGGCAAGCTGACTTGGTCTCGCAGCAATTGGTAGCGGGGCACGTTCGCACGGAGTACAGACAGGGGATTGTTGCCGATGCGTGAGAACCCCAGGAATTCGAGCTGAAACATGAGTTGCGTGTTGGTCGAGGTGGTGCCGCTGGTGGAGCGCTGCAGCACAGCGCGCCCTATCCAGCAGCAGCCGTCGTATTCGAAGCCGACCACGCTGTCGACCAGCTTGCCGTCAGTCATGCTGTAGTTGAGCCGCCCCACGCTGTACCAGCGCCGCCCACCTTGACCCTGACCCGCCCCCAAGTCTTGGCCACGGTCGCCCCACAGGTCGTTGAGCGGCCACTGCCAGCCCAAGTCCACTTGCTGGCTGCCTGCATCGGTGGGCGTGAGCGGCCGCTGGCGCTTGTAGGAGGTGCTCAGCACGCGGTAAAAACTGGGGCTGTAGCGCGCGCTCAGGCTGCTGCGCTGAGACTCGCCCAGCTTGGGGTTGTACTGGGTGTTCAAGTTCAGTGCCCACTGGGAGTTCCAGTTCAAGGTGCTTGAGAGCAGCACATCGCTCAAGCGCTCGGTGTTGACAGGGGCCGAACCGCCCAGAAGCGTGACGCGCTGATCTGCAAAACGAATGCGCTGGGCCACACCCAGGCGCACGCTTTCAGCGCCCGTCTCGGGCTGCAGCAGGCGCGAGACCGCGCCCAAGGTGAGCAAGTTGGCGTCAGAGATGCGGTCCTGGCCAATAAAGCTGTTTTCGGTGAACAAACTGGCAACACTGAAACTGTTCTCGGCGCTGTCGTAGTTGGGCAAAAGACTTTGGTTGCGGTAAGGCGTGTGCACATAAAACGCCCGCGGCTCCAGGGTTTGAATAAAACTGCGGCCAAAGAAAAGCGCATTGCGCTCAAACTGCAAGCCACTGTCCACGCTGAAGGTGGGCACCACGCGCGAGGCCGAGGAGCGGCCCTTCCAGGTTTCATCAAAGCTGTACTGCGTCGAGTGAATTTGCAACTTGGGCACCACAAAACCGGCGGGGCGCACCCAGGGCCGGCTGAGCTGAGCACGGGCCACCCACCGGTCGCCATTGGCCTGCGCCGTGAGGGCGCGGGCGGCTTGAAACCGCGTGAAGTCGGACTCCACCGACCAGTCCAGCCCACCCAGCCCGGCCACCGGCACGTCGGTCAAACCGTAACGCGCAGTCAGCTGGGGCAGGCGGTCGTACGGCGGGGTGATGACCGAATCCACCGACTGCAGGGTCTGCCAGGACAAGGCGCGCATGGACACCGACCAATCCTCACGGCTCCAAGACAAGCGCGAATCGTTGGGCAGCAGGCGCTGCGTCAGCGCCTTGCTTTGCCGAGGGAAATCGCGCCAGTAGTTGTCATCACTGACCCGGTTGAGGTTCAAGCTGTAGGCCAAACTCCCACCGGCCAAGGCCGCCGACCGGTTGCCATCGTGCTGCAGGCTGTAAGACCAGCGGTCCTGCTGGGAGAGTCGGTCATTGGCCAGGGTGTTGAGCCGCAAAACGCCTCGGTCCTGCGGCTCCAGGTAGCGAAACTCTGTCCCTAAGTCCAGGCCACGCTTGCTCATCACGGTGGGGGTGAGGGTGGCATCGCGGTTGGGCGCAATGTCCAGGTAAAACGGCACGGCCAGGCTAAAACCACTGGTGGTGTCCAGGGCGTAAGACGGCGGCAGAAAACCTGACTTGCGCTTGTCGCTCAGCGGAAAGCTGAGGCTGCCCCCCCAGAACAAAATCGGCACATCCTGAAAACGCAGCACCGGCTTGTAGGCCTCGCCCACCTCGGCGTCCAGGTCAAAGTACATGCGCTCGGCCCTGAACTCCCAGGCCGGCTTCCAGCTCGCTTCGTTGTCGCGCTCACAAGTGGTGTACGTGGCGTTGAGGGCCACCAGGCGCTGCTCGCCCAAGAAGTCGATGCGGTGGGCCTGGCCGTTGGCGCCGCCCCGAAACACATAGCGCGGCTGGTCAAAAAAACCTTCAAAGGTGTCCAGGCTGAGGTCCAGCGCGCTGCCTGAGAACACATTGCCCGAACTTTGCAAACGCACCGGGCCTTGGGTGGTGATGCGCTGGCGCAACGCCTCTAAATCTATGCGGTCAGCGCGTATGCCCGCGCCTGCGCGCCGCAGCTCGGCCCGGCCTTCCAAGGTGGTGCGCACATCGGTTTGGCTGGAGATGCGCTCGCCAAACACAAAAGTGGGGGCTTGCCGGCTCTCGGGGGAGAGCTTTTCAGACAGTTGCAAAGACGGGCGCAGCCTGAGCGGCGGCTCATCAGGCTCTGCAGGGGTCTGAGTCTGGTGATTTGTCTGCGCCAGCGCAGCCGGCGGGCCAAGCGTGGCCGCACAGAACAAGACGATGGCGCCCGCCAATGGAAGAAAACGCGGGCATGAAACCGAGTGCATCGTGAAATATGAGATAAAACCCGGTGTCGAATTCTTACAATTATCACCCAGCCCCCATGATGCCCTCAACTGATCCGTCCGCCCCAGCGGCCGAGAATCCTGCCCCCTCCAGCCCCGCCACCAGCCCCGACGTGACCTGGACCGATGCGGCGCGCGCTGGCCAGTTTGACGCCTGGCTGCACAGCCTGGCCGGCCCGCACGCGCTGGACATCGCCAGCGTGCGCCCGGCCTCGGCCGACGCCAGCTTTCGCCGCTACCTGCGCGTCAACACCACCGCGGGCGAGTGCCGCATCATCATGGACGCGCCGCCCAGCCACGAAAACTGCGCGCCCTTTGTGCAGGTGGCCCAGCTCATGCACAGCGCCGGCCTGCGCGCCCCCGAGGTGCTGGCCTGGGACCAGCCGCAGGGCTTTATGCTGCTGCCCGATTTGGGCACGCACACCATGATGCAGCTGCTCGGGCAAGGCCACACCGAGCGCACGCCCCTGCGAGGCGAGCTGGCGCACGATTTGTACTTGAACGCGGTGGACGCACTGATCCGCTGGCAGCTGGCCTCGCGCCCCGATGTGCTGCCGCCTTATGACGACGCGCTGCTCGCGCGCGAGCTGGCCTTGTTTCCCGACTGGTACGTGGCCCAGCACCGGGGCCTGGCCTTGAGCCCGGCCCAGCAGCAGCAACTGGACAAGCTGTTTGGGCAGATCAAGCAACACAACCTGCAGGCCCTGGGCGGGGCGCGGGTGTTTGTGCACCGCGACTTCATGCCGCGCAACCTCATGGTGGACCCGGCCGACGCGCGCGCGCCGCTGGGCGTGCTGGACTTTCAAGACGCGGTGTACGGCCCCATCAGCTACGACATCGCCAGCCTCATGCGCGATGCTTTTTTGAGCTGGGACGAGGAATTTGTGCTCGACATCACCGTGCGCTACTGGCAGCAAGCCCGCGCGGCCGGCCTGCCCGTGGGCGACGACTTTGGCGAGTTTTATGCGGCGGTGGAATGGATGGGCCTGCAGCGCCACCTCAAAATTTTGGGCATCTTCGCCCGCCTGACCCTGCGCGACGGCAAGCCCCAGTACCTGGCAGACACGCCGCGCTTTGTGGCCTACGTGCGCAGCACGGCCTCGCGCTACCGCCAGCTCGGCCCCCTCATGCACTTGCTGGAACAAATTGAAGGCAGCGCCGTCCAAGCGGGCTACACCTTTTGATGCCGCGCTTTTTTGTAGACCTGCCCCTGAGCGCCGGCACCGAGCTGGCCCTGCCTGCAGGTGCGGCCCGCCATGTGCAGGTGCTGCGCTTGCAGCCGGGCCGGCTCATCACGCTGTTCAACGGCCTGGGCGGCCAATGGCAGGCCAGCATCACGCACATGGGCCGCAGCGAGGTGAGCGTGCGCATTGATGCGCACCAGGCCGTGGAGCGCGAACCCGCCCGCCGCGTGCACCTGGCCCTGGGCATGCCAGCCAACGAGCGCATGGACTGGCTGGTGGAAAAAGCCGGCGAGCTGGGCGCGGCCAGCGTGCAACCCCTGCACACCGCGCACAGCGTGATGCGCTTGGCGGCCGAGCGCGCCAGCAAAAAGCAGCTTCACTGGCAGCAGGTGGCCGTGGCCGCCTGCGAGCAGTGCGGCGGCAACCGGGTGCCCACCGTGCATGCTGTCCAAGACCTGGGCACTTGGCTGACCACTCCCCCAACCCACGCGCCGCTGCGCTGCGTGCTGTCGTTGGCTGAGGGCTCGCAAACCTTGGCCAGCGTGCTGGCCGCCCACCCAGGTGCAGAGGTGGTTTTTTTAAGCGGCCCCGAAGGCGGCTTGTCGCCCACAGAAGACGCACAAGCCCGTGCTGCCGGCTTTTGGCCAGTGAGCTTGGGGCCGCGCGTGTTGCGGGCCGAAACAGCGGCGCTGGCGGCCTTGGTGCAAGCGCTGGCATGAGCTTGGCCTTGAGCTCAGGCGACAGGCTTGCTCAGCTGAACAGGCTATAAACCCTCCATGACTCCTCATCTCTGGCTGCTTGTGGCCTGCCAAGGCCTGTTTTTCACCAACAACGTCACCTTCATTGCCATCAATGGCTTGGTCGGCCTGAGCCTGGCGCCCGTGGGCTGGATGGCCACGCTGCCGGTCATGGGCTATGTGGTGGGCGGGGCGCTGTCCACGGGGCTGGTGGCGCACACCCAAAAGCGCTGGGGCCGCAAGCTGTCGTTTCAACTGGGGCTGGTGGTGGCCGTGGCTTCGTGCCTGCTGTGCGCCTGGGCCGCCTACACCAGCCACTTTTGGGTGCTGGTCGCCGCCACCGTGATCGCCGGCTACTACAACGCCAACGCCCAGCTCTACCGCTTTGCCGCCGCCGAAATGGCCGCGCCCGGGTTCAAAGAAAAAGCCGTCTCGCTGGTCATGGCCGGCGGCTTGATAGGCGCCATTGCCGGCCCCAACCTGGCCTCCGGCACGCGCAGCCTCACCACCGTGCCCTTTGCCGGCGCTTACCTGGCCTTGGCCGGTGTGGCCGTGGCGGCCATGGTGCTGATCGCCCTTATTCAGTTCCCACCGCCGCCTGCCAAAGGCGCCGCCTCGGGCGGGCGACCGCTGAGCGAGATCATGCGCCAGCCCGTGTTCGTGGTCGCGGCCGCAGCAGGCGCGCTGGGCTACGGCGTCATGAACCTGCTGATGGCCGCCACCCCACTGGCCATGCAAGTGTGCGGCCTGCCGTTTTCAGACGCTGCCATGGTGCTGCAGTGGCACGTCATCGGCATGTTCGCCCCCGGCTTTTTCACCGGCCACCTCATCAAACGCTTTGGCACCCTGCCCATCATGGCCGTGGGCCTGGCGCTCAACATCGTGTGCGTGCTGATCGCTGTCTCCGGCGTAGAACTGCAGCACTTTGTGCTGTCCTTGTTTCTGCTGGGCCTGGGCTGGAATTTCCTCTTCACAGGCAGCACCACACTGGCGCTGACGGCCTACCGCCCCGAAGAAAAAGACAAGGCGCAAGGCGCGCTGAACTTTTGCATCTTCGCCGTCATGGCCGTGTCGTCGCTGGCGTCTGGCGTGCTGGTGACCACGCAAGGCTGGACGATGCTGAACTTGGGGTCCTTGTTGCCGCTGGGGGTGACGGGGGTGGCGCTGGGGTGGTTGATGGTCAAGCAGCGGGCGCCTGCGGCGGCTTGATGGACCTGCCATCTTTTTACGCTCCACCGGCGTATTGAAACTTGGCGAAGCAGCAGCTCTCACCAGTCCAAGTTCTTGGCGCAACCGGTCATGGGCTGGACCAAGTCCCGCTTGATGGACTCTCGCAGGCCCAGGACTGACGGCAAACACAAAGTTTCCTCAATTGCCTGCCAGTCCTGCACCGACACCAGCGCGGCATCATGCTGGGAGGTGTTTCCGGTAGTGGCCATTTTTGAGATGATCGATAAACTAAAGCGCACTCTGCTTTAAAAAGTGTCACTGCTTTGTGTGGGTGCGCTTCGGTCTCGCGATGACACCGGGTCAAGGCGCAAACGAAACAACGACCACTGCTTGCTTGGCAGGGCTTAGGGGGCAGCCTGAGCATCTCGCACGCAGCCTTCATCAAGCAGTCGCTGTTGCGGGCAGTGGTGGCGGAGGCCGGCTCATGTGGTCCCAAACCCTCTTGATGGCGAGGACAGGATAAAGAGGTTTTCGATTTGAAGACTTCGAAGAAATACCTGAAGTTCGCGGCGACTCGCTTGACGCAATGGCCCTCAGCTCACAACACGCCCAGTTCGACTTAAAGCTGGGGTAAATCAGAAAAACAAAATGCTCGACGACATCAAAAAGACCCTCTGGGCATCGGCCGACAAACTGCGCGCCAACATGGACGCTGCCGAATACAAGCACCTGGTGCTGGGCCTCATCTTCGTCAAATACATCTCTGACGCCTTTGTGGCCCGCCATGCTTAACTGGGCCTTCGACTGCGCGATGAAAACGACGAGCTTTTTTATGGCGATGCTGACGATGAAGACATCGCCGCCGAGCTGGAAGACCGCGACTACTACACCAGCGAAAACGTGTTTTGGGTGCCCGAAGGCGCCCGCTGGGAAACCCTGCGCGCCGCCGCGCCGCAGCCCGACATTGGCAAACGCATCGACGACGCACTGAGCCTGATCGAGCTTGACAACCCCAAGCTCAAAGGCATCCTCGACAAACGCTTTGCCCGCGCACAGCTGCCCGACGGCAAGCTGGGCGAGTTGGTGAACCTGATTTCCACCATCGGCTTTGGTGACGACCCCTCCAAGGCCCGCGACATCTTGGGCCAGGTGTACGAGTATTTCTTGGGCATGTTTGCCAGCGCCGAAGGCAAGCGGGGCGGGCAGTTCTACACGCCTGCCAGCATTGTCAAAACACTGGTGGCCGTGCTGTCTCCAGCCAAGGGCCAGATTTACGACCCCTGCTGCGGATCGAGCGGTATGTTTGTGCAGTCCGAAAAGTTCATTGAAGACCATGGCGGCAAGTTGGGCGATGTGTCCATCTACGGCCAAGAGGCCAACCCTACCACTTGGCGCTTGGCCGCCATGAACCTTGTCATTCGGGGCATGGACTACAACCTGGGGAAAGAGCCCGCCGACACCTTCACCCGCAACCAACACCCCGACCTGCGGGCCGACTATTGCTTGGCCAACCCGCCTTTCAACATCAGCGACTGGTGGCACGCCAGCCTGGACGGTGACGCCCGCTGGGAATACGGCACGCCCCCGCAAGGCAACGCCAACTACGCCTGGCTGCAACACATCCTGCACCACCTCAAGCCCACGGGCAGGGCGGGCATTGTGCTGGCCAACGGCTCCATGAGCTCCAGCCAAAACAGCGAAGGCCAAATCCGCGCCGCCATGGTCGATGCCGACGTGGTGGAAGTGATGGTGGCCTTGCCCGGTCAACTGTTTTTCAACACGCAAATCCCCGCATGCTTGTGGTTCTTGGCCAAGCATAAAAAACGCAAAGGCGAAGTGCTGTTCATCGACGCTCGCAAGCTGGCCACCATGATCTCTAGAGTGCAAAGCGAGCTGACCGACGAAGTGATAGCCCGCATCAGCCAAACCGTGGCCGCGTGGCGATCAGGCACTAGCGACTACCAAGACATTGCCGGCTTTTGCCGCAGCGTGCCATTGGCCGAAATTGCCCAGCAAGGCCATGTGCTCACACCTGGCCGCTACGTGGGCGCGGAAGAAGTGGAAGACGACGACGAAGCCTTTGCCGACAAGATGCAAATGCTCACCGCCCGCTTAAGCGAGCAAATGGCCAAAGGCGCAGAGCTGGACGCGTTGATTCGTCAGAAGCTGAGGGGGCTGGGGTATGAGTTCTGAGCTTTCAGCCACAAGCCCCGAGTACCGCCAGTGGCTGGCCGACCTCAAGGGGCGCTTTCGGCAGGTGCAGCTCAAGGCGGCCGTGGCGGTTAACTCCGCCGTAATGGCGTTCTATTGGGATCTGGGCGCAGACATCGTGGCCCGCCAAAGCACTGTGGCTTGGGGGCAGGGCTTTTTGACCCAGCTCAGCGCGGACCTGATGCGTGAGTTCCCCGAGCTGAAAGGGTTTTCCGAGCGCAATCTGAAATACATTCGGCAGTGGCGTGAGTTTTGGCAAGCCGCGCCAATTGGGCAACAGGCTGTTGCCCAATTGACCGCCATTCCCTGGGGGCACAACCTGGCCATCCTGTCCAAGTGCAAGCAGCACGACGAGGCCACCTTCTACGTGCAAGCCACCCTCCAGAACGGGTGGAGCCGCAGTGTGCTGACGCACCAGATTGAAAGCGGCCTGTGGCAGCGCGAAGGCCAGGCCATCACCAACTTTGCGCAAACCCTGCCCGCGCCCCATTCAGACTTGGCGCGGCAGGTGCTGAAAGACCCCTATGTGTTCGACTTTCTGAGCCTGACGCCCGAGCACACCGAGCGTGAGCTGGAAACCGCACTTTGAGCACGTCACCCAGTTCTTGCTGGAGCTAGGCGCAGGCTTTGCCTACCTAGGGCGGCAGGTGCCGCTGCAAGTGGGCGAGCGAGATTTCTTCATCGACCTGCTTTTCTACCATGTGCGCCTGCATTGCTATGTGGTGGTGGAGCTGAAAACCATTGACTTTGAACCCGAGTTTGCGGGCAAGCTCAATTTCTACCTCAAAGCCGTGGATGCGCAAATGCGCCAAGACAGCGACGCCCCCACCATCGGCCTGCTGCTGTGCAAAAGCAAAGACCGGCTGGTGGCCGAATACGCGCTCAGCGACATTCAAAAACCCATGGGCCTGTCCACCTACACCCTTTCGCACACACTGCCCGAAGCTCTGCGAGGCAAGCTGCCCAGCATTGAGCAGTTGGAGCAGGAATTGGGGCTGGGGAATGGTGCGGAGTCGGCTGAAGCTGGGGGGGCTGGGGTATGAGTTCTGAGTGGCTGTTGGTCAGCCTCAAGGAAGTCACATCAATTCTTGGTGACGGGCTGCATGGCACGCCTGAATACGACTCGAATGGAGATCATTTCTTTATCAACGGCAACAACCTTAGCAACGGCAAGATTGTTTTTAGTGCCGCAACGAAACGTGTCTCAGCAACCGAAGCTGCTAAGCATAAGAAAAATCTCACAGACAGGACAATACTGGTTTCTATTAATGGCACTCTTGGCAATGTTGCTTTTTACGACGGTGAAAAAGTAGTCCTTGGCAAGAGTGCTTGTTACTTCAACGTGATTGACGGTGTTGACAAACATTTCATTCGCTACGTTCTAGATAACGAGGTTTTTCAAGGCTATATACACAATCTCGCCGCTGGCTCAACGATCAAAAATGTGTCCCTCAAATTGATGCGTGATTTCCAGTTCAGCTTGCCTCCGATCTCACTACAACAACAAATCGCCGGAGTTCTGAAGTCACTCGACGACCGCATCACCCTCCTGCGCGAAACCAACACCACCCTCGAAGCCATCGCCCAAGCCCTGTTCAAGTCCTGGTTCGTGGACTTCGATCCCGTCCACGCCAAGATGCAAGGCCGCACCCCCGAAGGTATGGACGAAGCCACCGCCGCCCTGTTCCCCGACGGCTTTGAAGAGTCGGAGTTGGGGCCTATGCCGAAAGGGTGGAGGGTTGAGCGGCTTGGTGATGTTGTTGAGCGCGTCACCAAGGGAACCACACCCACTACGCTGAAGCGACCTTTTGTAGAAAAAGGGATCAACTTCGTTAAAGCTGAGTCTATGACTGATGACGGAGGATTTCTTCCAGAAAAGTTTGCCTATATCGATGATGAAACGCATGAGTTGTTAAAAAGATCGCAGCTCCAAGACGGCGATGTATTGATTTCAATTGCGGGAACGATTGGCCGGTCAGCAGTTATCACTGAGGATTTTTTGCCTGCCAATACGAATCAAGCAGTTGCCTTGATTCGACCAAAACAAGAGGTGTTCCCTAGTGGCTTGCTATGGCGATTTTTGAAGCAAGAAAATTCGATGCAGCTTATGGGTGAGCGTGTTGTCCAAGCCGTGCAAGCCAATTTGAGTCTTGGGACGCTTTCAGATATTCGGCTTGTGCTTCCTCCAAAGGGGCTGACCATGAAATTGTTTGAGATTGCCTTTTCTGCAATTGATGAGAGCAAAGCCCTAAATAGTCAAAAGGTGCGCGTGCTTTCAGTGTCACGCGACACCCTGCTCCCCCGCCTGATCTCCGGCCAACTTCAATTGCCTGAAGTCGGCTAATTTTCAGAATCCTTGCCATGAAAAAACCTCTCAGCAAACTCGAACGCGTCCCCCTTCGCGAAGCCTGGAAGCACGAAGCCAACGACTTCACGCCCTGGCTGGCCGAAGAGAACAACCTCAACACACTGGCCGATGCGCTGGGTTTGCCCGACTTGGAACTGGTCGCCACCGAGCATTGGGTGGGCGAGTTCAAGCTCGACATTTTGTGCACCAGCGGGGATGACCAGGTCATCATCGAAAACCAGCTCGAAAAAACCAACCACGCGCACCTCGGCCAGTTGCTCACCTACGCGGCGGGCACTGGGGCCAAAAAGGTGATTTGGGTGGCCGAATCGTTCCGGCCCGAGCATGTGGCGGCGCTGGAGTTTTTGAACCAGAACACCACCGAGGAATTGAGCTTTTTTGCGGTGGAGGTGGAGCTGTGGCGCATTGGCGATTCGCCACTGGCACCCAAGTTTGAGGTGGTGGCCAAGCCCAACGATTGGGCCAAGTTAGGCCGCGAGCAAACCAAGGCCGCCGCCAACGCCACACCCGCCAAGCAAAGGCAGCTCAAACTGTGGACCGAGTTGGTGGCCAGATTGGCCACTTTTGCGCCGCAGATCAATCCGCAGAAGCCACGGCCCCAGCATTGGTTGAACAATTCCATTGGCCGCGCAGGCTTTGGCCTGAACCCCACCGCCAGCCACCGCGATGACCGTCTGGGTATGGAGGTGTACATCACCCACGCGGAATCTAAAAAATGTACCAAACGCTCTTGGCGCAGCGCGCCAGCATTGAGCAAGCCTTGGGCTTTGAGCTGGACTGGCAAGAGCTGCCCGAGGCACACGCCTGCCGCATTGCCACTTGGCGGCAAGACAGCCCGATTGAAGACGAAGCCCAATGGGGCGCCTACCTCGACTGGTTTGTGCAGCGCATCGTCAAGATGAATGCGGTGTTCAGGCCAGTGATTCAGGCTTTGGCTTGAGCGGAGGAAACGCAGTGGGAATGAATGTCGGGTGGTTGATCGCCATCTGCTTTCAAATTAAAGCCGGCTTTAAAAGCTTTGACTTGTATTAAAAATTTCTTTAATATCTTTACTCTATATTTAAAAAATTTTATTTATGAAACGCATCACTGGTACTTATGAAGTAACTACGACCTTGGGCGAGCCCGTGCGTGCGTTTGTTCCGCATGCACTGCCACCCACGGAGCCGGTGCTGGCTGAGTCCGTTTGGGGCACTCAGAATGATGCAGCGGTCATGGCTTTGCAGCGCCTGTCGGCGGTGGCTGGTCTTGTGCCATCCGTGGATTGGTTGCTTTACAGCGCCATTCGCCAAGAGGCGTTGATGACATCGCAAATCGAAGGCACGCAGGCCACCTTGGTCGATTTATTTGACGAAGAGGCAGGCCTTGCCATCACCAACACAGATGATGTGGAAGAGGTGACCAACTACTTGCAGGCGTTTCAGTGGGTGCAAACTCAGCTGCGCAGTCCGCAGGGCCTGCCCATCAGTGTGCGGCTGCTCAGTGAGGCGCACAGGCGTTTGTTAGATGGCGTTCGCGGCGCAGGCAAGCAGCCTGGTGAGCTGCGAAAATCGCAAAACTGGATTGGTGGCACGCGGCCGGGCAATGCCGTGTTTGTGCCCCCCCCCGCCGATCAAGTGCCCGCATTGTTGGCCGATTTGGAGCGGTTTATTCATGCCGAGCAAACAGCGTTGCCTGCCTTGGTGCGCGTGGCTTTGGTGCATGCTCAGTTTGAAACCATTCACCCTTACCTTGACGGCAATGGCCGTATTGGCCGTTTGTTGATCGCCGCGTTATTGGAGCATTGGCAGTTGCTGCCTGAGCCCTTGATGTATCTTAGTGGCTACCTGAAGCAGCACCAGTCGGAGTATTACCGCCGTTTGTCGGCCATCCGTACAGAAGGTGATTGGGAGGGATGGGTGCAGTTTTTCTTGGAAGCAGTGCAAAACGCCGCTGCACAGTCAGAACGCGCCGTGGTAGCACTGGCCAGCTTGGTCGCCAATGACCGGCGGCGTTTGTTGGCGCATCCCAAGGCCAGTGCCGTCAGTTACCGCTTGTTTGAGCTACTGCCCACCATGCCCCGCCTGTCGGTGGACCGGGTGTGCCAGGCCGTGCAGACCACGTTTCCCACGGCGAATAGCGCGATCAAACTGCTGGAAGAATTGGGCATATTGACCGAGCTGACGGGCCAAAAAAAGAACCGCACTTTCAGCTATGCGGCGTACATTCAATTGCTCAGCGAATAAGTCAGCAAAGTGCAGATCCCAACATGACCGAAGACCAACTCGAGCAAGAAGCCCTCGGCTGGCTGGCCTCGGTGGGCTACACGCCGCTCAACGCGCGTAACCTGGATAACCTGGACCCACGCCTGGCGCGTACCAGCACCCGGGAGGTTGTCTTGGCCATCAGTTTGCGGGCGGCCATTGACCGGTTGAATCCGGCCGTGCCTTTAGCCGCGCGCGAAGAGGCGTTTCGGCAGGTGCTGGATTTGGGGCAACCTGCGTTGCTGTCAGGCAACCGGGCGTTTCACCGGGTGTTGGTGGCGGGTGTGCCGGTGCAGTACCAAAAAGACGGCGAGACGCGGGGCGACTTTGTGCGCCTGGTCGACTGGCACGATACCGGCCGCAACGAATGGCTGGCGGTGCAGCAGTTCACCATCAAGGGGCCGCGCCATACGCGCAGACCCGACATCATTTTGTTCATCAACGGTCTGCCGCTGGTGCTCATTGAGCTGAAGAACCCGGCCGACCTGAATGCCGACATTTGGAAGGCTTACGAGCAGATCCAAACGTACAAAGATCAGATTGCCGACGTGTTCACCTTCAACGAGTTGTTGGTGATCTCTGACGGCACCGATGCCCGCATGGGTTCGCTCTCAGCCAATGCCGAGCGCTTCATGCAGTGGCGCACGATAGACGGCGTGGCGCTGGACCCACTGGGCAAGCTCCAGGAGCTAGAGACCATGGTGCGCGGCGTGCTGGCCCCGGCTTACTTGTTGGATTACTTGCGCTTTTTTGTGCTGTTTGAAGACGATGGGAAACTGGTTAAAAAGGTGGCCGGCTATCACCAGTTTCACGCGGTACGCGCAGCGGTTGACCAGGTGGTGATCGCTGCCAGCACCGACGAGGCCATGCGTCGTGGCAAAGGCGGGGTGGTGTGGCACACACAGGGCAGCGGCAAGAGCATCACCATGACTTGCTTTGCAGCTCGCGTGATGCAAGAGCCACGGCTAGAGAACCCGACCATCGTGGTCATCACCGACCGCAACGACCTGGACGGGCAGCTGCTGGGCGTGTTCAGCCTGAGCCAAGATCTGTTGCGCGAACAACCTCAGCAAGCGACCACGCGGCAACGGCTGCGCGAGTTGCTGGACAACCGGCCTTCGGGCGGCATTGTGTTTGCCACCATTCAAAAGTTCATGCCTGGCGAGGACGAAGACACTTTCCCGTGCTTGAGCCAGCGGCGCAATATTGTGGTGATTGCCGACGAGGCGCACCGCACGCAATATGGTTTTGAAGCCAAGCTCAAGTCGCGCAAGGTCTATGGCGGCGCGAGCCCTGCGGTGGCTTTCACCACGGGCGACGGCCAGACGGTAGCGCTTACCGCTGACTTTGCGCCGCCTGAATACCAAGTCAAATACCAAGCGGGTTACGCCCAGCACCTGCGCGATGCGCTGCCCAACGCCACCTTTGTAGCTTTCACCGGCACGCCAGTGAGCAGCACCGACCGCGACACGCGCTCGGTGTTTGGCGAGTACATCCATGTGTACGACATGCAGCAGGCGCAAGAGGACGGCGCCACGGTGGCCATTTATTACGAGAGCCGCTTGGCCAAGTTGGGCCTGAACGAGGGTGAGCTTGACCAACTGGACGACGAGGTGGACGAGCTGGCCGAGGACGAAGAAGAAAGCCAGCAAGCCAAGCTCAAGAGCCGGTGGGCTGCTTTGGAGAAGGTGGTGGGTGCCGAGCCACGCATCGCCATCGTGGCGGCCGACCTGGTGGCGCACTTTGAAGAGCGCAACAACGCGCAAGACGGCAAAGCCATGGTGGTGGCCATGAGCCGCGACATTTGCGTGCACCTCTACAACGAGATCACCCGCCTACGGCCCGACTGGCACAGCGACGACCCAGAGCAGGGCGCCATCAAGATCGTGATGACCGGCAGCGCCAGCGACAAGGCTTTGCTGCGCCCGCACGTCTACAGCAGCCAAACCAAGAAGCGCTTGGAAAAGCGCTTCAAAGACCCGAGCGATGGTTTAAAACTGGTGATCGTTCGCGACATGTGGCTCACCGGTTTTGATGCGCCTTGCGTGCACACCCTGTATGCAGACAAGCCCATGAAGGGCCACAACCTGATGCAGGCCATTGCCCGCGTGAACCGGGTATTCAAGGACAAGCAGGGCGGCCTGGTGGTGGACTACATCGGCATTGGAGAAGACCTCAAAGCCGCCATGAAGGAGTACACCGCCAGCAAAGGCAGAGGCAAACCCACGGTGGACGCGCACGAAGCGCTGGCCGTGTTGCTAGAAAAACTCGATGTGCTGCGCGCCATGCTGCACGGCTTTGACTATTCGGGCTTTCGCACGGGTGGGCACCGGGTGCTGGCCGGTGCCGCCAACCATGTGCTCGGCCTGCCAAGCGCTAAGACAGGGAGCAAAGAACGCGACGGCAAAAAACGATTTGCTGACCATGCGCTGGCCATGAGCCATGCATTCAGCTTGAGTTGCACCTTGCCCGAGGCCAAAGCGCTGCGAGACGAGGTGGCCTTCATGCAAGCGGTCAAGGTGATCTTGACCAAACGCGACACCAGCGCGCAGCGCAAAACCGACGAAGAGCGTGATTTGGCGATTCGCCAGATCATCAATTCGGCGGTGGTGTCTGGCGAGGTGGTGGACATCTTCGCCGCCGTGGGCCTGGACAAACCCAACATTGGCTTGTTAGACGAGGCGTTTTTAGCGCAGGTGCAAAACCTGCCCGAAAAGAACTTGGCGGTGGAGCTACTGGAGCGATTGCTGCAAGGGGAGATCAAGAGCCGCTTTGCCAGCAACGTGGTGCAAGACCGCAAGTTCAGCGACATGCTGGCCGATGTGATTCAACGCTACCAAAACCGCAGCATTGAAACCGCGCAGGTCATGGAAGAGCTGATCGCCATGGCCAAGAAGTTCCGCGAGGCGGCCAACCGCGGAGAGCAACTGGGTCTGCGCGAGGACGAGGTGAAGTTTTACGACGCGCTGGCCAGCAACGAGTCGGCTGTGCGGATGCTGGAAGACGAAACCCTCAAGAAGATCGCCCAAGAGCTGACCCAAAGCCTGCGCAAGAACATCACGGTGGACTGGTCAGAGCGCGAAAGCGTGCGCGCCGGGCTGCGCTTGATGGTCAAGCGAATTTTGAAGAAGTACAAATACCCGCCCGACCAGGAGAAAGCAGCTGTGAATCTGGTTTTGGAGCAGGTGGAGGCGCTAGGGGAAGAGTGGGGCAGCTGAAATAAGCCAAAGTTTTCGGGATGTCTGCGCACTCCGTTTTTTTGCGAATTTTTTCGAGCAGATAAAACGCCACCAGCGGATTTTTCTGGACAAGAGTAGGCCCTGAGCGACTGCACATGCGCCAGACACACAGCCGGGCCATGGACCACAGCCTGAGCAGGTGGCATGCCCTCAACCAGGGGGGCTCATTCAGTGAGCCACCCTCAAGTCTGTGCTGACAAGCGTAAAAGTCTTTGACCGAGCGCCTTTACAGTCGATCAACAGTCGATTTACCGATAGTTTTTTTTGAAAAAAAAGCCCCATTGGCTCTTCACCCAGGAATCTCAGGCTCCACCAAGGCCGCCAGTTGCAGCAGCGACTCCTGCCACCCGAGGTAACACATCTCCAGCGGAATAGCCTCAGGAATGCCCGCCTGCGCAATGCTGTGCTCGGTGCCGCAGATAACCGGCTTGAGCGAGACGCTCACTTCCATGACGCCTGGCAGGGCTGGATCGTCGAATTGGTCGGTGTAGCGAACCAGGGCGTTCTCAACCAGCTCGAGGTATTCCCCGACTAAGGCGTGGGCGCCGCCTGTTGAGAAGTTTTTGAAGGACTCGCGAAACGTGCCACCCACGCGAGCGTCCAGGTGGTGCACTTGGCAGGTAAAGCCATAGGGCGGCAGCCATTTGCTCAGGGCCTCGGGCTCTAAAAAAGCGCGGTAAACCTTGGCGGGCTGGGTGCGAATGACACGGTGGAGGCGAACGACGCGGTCGGACATGGTGGGCAGCTCAGTGGCAGCTTGTAAGGAGCGCTCGCGCTCAGCCCGGCATGCGCGCCACCACCTGCGCCACCGCGGCCGTGAGCTTTTTGGCGTAGGGCACATGCAAAAACTCATTGGGGCCGTGGGCGTTGCTCTTGGGGCCGAGCACGCCGCAGACCATCATTTGTGCTTTGGGAAAGCCTAGGCTGAGCATGTTCATGAGCGGGATGGTGCCGCCTTGGCCAATGGTGCCGCAGGGGGCGCCGAAAAAGGCGTGTGAGGCCTCGTCCAGCGCGCGGTCAAACCAGGGCGCGGAACTCGGGGCGTTCCAGCCGGTGGCGCCGCCGCCGCCTTCAAAGGTGACTTTGGCTTGGTAGGGGGCGTTGTCTTCGAGCAGGGTTTTGAGCTCTTGCACGGCTTGGCCCGCGTCCACCAAGGGGGGCAAGCGCAGGGAGAGCTTGAAGGCGGTGTAGGGGCGCAGCACGTTGCCGGCATCCTTCAAGGCGGGCAGACCTTCGGCGCCGGTCACGCTCAGCGTGGGCCGCCAGGTGCGGTTGAGCAGGGCCTGCACCGGGTCTTGGGTGGTGGGCAGGGTGAAGGCGGTGGCGCCTTCGCAGTCGTAGTGCGCCCAGGGAAAGCGCTTGTAGAGCTCGTCGCCCAGAATTTGCGCGGTGGCCTGGGCTTGGGCCAGGCGGTCGGCGGGCACTTCGCAATGAAAGCTCGCGGGCAAGAGGCGGCCGGTGGCGCTGTCTTCCAGCCTGTCGAGCAGCTGGCGCATGATGCGAAAGCTCGACGGCACCAGGCCGCTGGCGTCGCCCGAGTGAATGCCTTCGGTGAGCACCTCCACCTTGAGCGTGCCCGAGGCCATGCCGCGCAAGCTGGTGGTCAGCCACAGCTGGTCGTAGTTGCCGGCGCCCGAGTCCAGGCAAATGACCAGCCCCACCTCGCCCAGGCGCGACTTGAGCGCGTCCACATAGGGCAACAGGTCGTAAGAGCCGCTTTCCTCGCAGGTCTCAACCAGGCCCACAATGCGCGGGTGAGCCACGCCCTGGCTTTTGAGCGCTTGCACGGCCGCGATGCTGGCGTAAATGGCGTAGCCGTCGTCGGCACCGCCGCGGCCATAAAGCTTGCCGTCTTCATAGTGCGCAGTCCAGGGGCCGAGGTCTGAGCGCCAGCCTGAAAACTCGGGCTGCTTGTCCAGGTGGCCGTACATCAGCACCGTGGGCTGCGCCACGTTGGAGCCGGCGGGCACGGGCCGGGTGGCGGCCACCTCAAAAAAGACCACCGGCGTGCGGCCGGGCAGGCGAATCACCTCCAGCGTGAGGCCGGGCACTTTTTGCGCCTCCACCCAGGCTGCGGCGTGGCGCACCACAGACTCAATGTGGCCGTGCTGAGCCCAGTCTTTGTCAAACGCGGGCGACTTGGCGGGGATGGCAATGTAGTCCGAGAGTTGGGCCACGATGTCCTGGTCCCACTGGGCGCTGACCTGGCCGAGCGCGGTGGCGGCATGAAGTACGGAGGCAGGCAAGGGGGCGTTCATGGCGGGGTCCTTCAAAGGTGGGTGATCAGCGCTTGGGGGCGGCGGGTGCAGGGGGGCGAAAGTCCAGGCTCAGGCCTTGTGCGGTGACCTTGAACTCGCCGGGCTGCAGGCCCAGCAGTTGCAAGGTGTTCCAGTCGGATTCGCTGATTTGGTGCAGCGCCTGACCGTCAAGCGCCCACTCGGCCAGGCGCGGGGCGTAGCGGTTCATGAGCGTTTGGTAGGACGGCGCCAAGCGCGTGAACACCAGCCGCTGCACGCGCACGCTGTGCATGCGCACGCTGCGGTCGGCCGGCTCAAAGCGCAAGCCAAAGTCAAGCGCCAAGCTGGCCGGGTGCGTGCTTTGCAGCAGGCGCTCGGTGATGTCGAGCTGCAGCTCGGTGGCCACGCGACCAGTGGCCGGCAGCAAACTGAGCTTGGGTGCGCTCAGCCGCACGTCCAGCACGTCGGCCACGCGCTGCTCCATGGGAAAGCGCTTGGCTAAGGCCGCTTGCAGCTGCTCACGGCTCAAGCTCAAGCGGCGTTGGGTGAGCAACTGCACGGCCGGGTTGCTGCAGGCGCTCAAAGACGGCAGGGCCAAGCCGGCCATCACAAGCTGGCCCCAGTGGCGGCGGGTCAAAACAATAGGCATGGCCTGATTGTGCGGCGAGAACTCAAAGGACACTGACGCCTAAGGTGAAGGTGAAGGCCCAGGCCCAGGCCGGTGCTGACACTCCCAAAAAACACGGGCATGGCAGCCGCGGCAGACCTCGGGGTCGAGCTTGTCCACAATGGTGGCAATGGCAGTGCGCTTGTCGGGGAACTGGTGCTCAGGGCCCAAGAGGCGCGTGAACCCCGTGGTTTGCCACATTTGCAGCACCTCGGGGCGCGGCCGGTGAAAGTACAAGTCACCGCCCATGGCGCGGCGGGCCGTGAGCTCGGCCTCCCAGAGCTTGGCGCCCGCCAGGTCTATGAAGTTCATGCTCTTGCCCATCACCAGCAGGTGTTTTTGCGGCTGGGGGGCGCTGCGCAGCGCCTGCAAGGTGTCTGAGACATGGCTGCAGGCGCCAAAGTAGACCTCGCCTTCCATGCGCAGCAGCTTGAGCTGGGGGCATTCGGGCAGCTGTTTGGGCTCGCCATCGCCTTCCAGCACCACAAACTGGCGCTCAGGCGCGGTGCTGTCAAAGCCCATGCTGCGCATGGCTGGGCGTGCGGTGCGCAACAAAAAAGCCAGCAGCGACAGCAGCGTGCCCAACAAAATGGCCATTTCCAGGCGAATGGTCAGCGTGGCCACCAAGGTGGTGGCCGCCACAAAAAACTCTGTGCGCGACAGGCGCAGCAGCTCGCGCCAGCGGCCAAAGTCCAGCAGCGCCCAGCCCACCAGCAGCAGCAAGGCGGCCACGGCGGCCATGGGAATGCGCGACAGCAGCGGGGCGATGACGGCGGTCAAGAGCAGCAGCAACAAGGCCGAAAACACTGCGGCCATGGGCGTGCGGGCGCCGGCCTCCAGGTTGGGCATGGACCGGTTGACCGAGCCGCAAGACACATAGCAGGAGAAAAAACCACCCACCAGGTTGGACAGGCCTTGGCCCCGGAACTCGCGGTTGGCGTCAATGCGCTGGCCCGAGCGCGCCGCCACCGCCTTGGCCATGGAAATCGCCTGGCCCAGCGCCACAATGGTCAGCGACAGGGCCAGCCCCATGAGCTCGGGCAGCAAGGCCCAGTTGAATTGCGGCACCTGGAAGTGGGGCCAGGGCACGGGCACGGCGCCCACTTCGGCCAGGTCGGCCACCCAGGGCGCCAGCTGGGTTTGCAAGGAAGCCAGCCAAGCCATCGCAGTGGCCACTGACAGGCCCAGCAGCATGGCCGGCCAACGCGGCCGCCAGCGTCGCACGGCCTGGGTCACACCTACCGTGATTAAGGCCACCGCCAACGCTGCAGGCTGCCACTGGTCCCCCTGTGCCCACAAGCCCTGGACCACCGCCCAGGCCGAGCCTCCCACTGCCAGGCCCAACAGGGCCGGCAGGGCGTGCACGATGATGAGCACGGCCGCCCCGGAGGTGAAACCAAACAACACCGAGGGCGAAATAAAGTCGGCCAGCATGCCCAGGCGCAAGGCGCCAATCAACCACTGCATGAGGCCGACCATCACCGTCACGGCCAGCGCCAGCTGCACATAGGCCGGGCCAAAGGGCACGGCCAAGGGCGAGAGCATGGCCAAGAGCGCGAGCGAATTGGCATTGGTAGGCCCCGACATCACATGCCAGCTCGAACCAAACAGCGCGGCAATGATGCAAGGAATGATGGCGGTGTACAGCCCGTACTCGGGCGGCATGCCCGCCAAGGTGGCAAAGGCAATGCCTTGCGGCAACACCAGCACGGCCCCCAAGAGGCCGGCCATGAGGTCGGCCCTCAGAGTCTGGCGTGTGCTGAAGCCCACCCAGCTGCCAAAAAGGCGCTCGAGCACGGCCGTGGTGCTGGAGGTGCTCATGGCTGAGTCAGGCGTGCGCGCCGGGGCTGGGCCACTTGGCTCAAGAGCTCAGTCTGGCTGGGTATGAAGGACCGCTTTGCCCCGCCTGAGGGCAGCGCGCTGGGTGCGACAAACACCCCTGGGCTCATGCGCGCTGAACTTTGAAGACGGCGCGGCTGGCAAGCACGTTGGGCCACCAGCGCACCTCGCGGCCGTCTTGAAGGCCGAACTCGTCGAGGATGTGCAGCTGGTTTTTAAGGGCCAAGGCCCGAAAGTCGCGCAGCGTGCCCACGCGGATGTTGGGCGTGTCGTACCACTGGTAGGGCAAGACCTTGGTCACTGGCATGCGGCCGCGCAGCACGGCCAAGCGGTTGGGCCAGTGCGCAAAGTTGGGAAAAGCCACAATGCCCAGGCGGCCCACGCGGGCGGTTTCGCGCAGCATGACCTCGGTGTTGCGCAGGTGTTGCAAGGTGTCAATTTGCAGCACCACGTCAAACGAGCTGTCAGCAAACAGCGCCAGGCCTTCTTCTAAGTTGAGCTGAATCACGTTCACGCCACGGGCCACGCAGGCCTGCACATTGGCGTCGTCCAGCTCCACGCCGTAGCCGGTGCAGCCGCGCTCGCGCATGAGGTGGGCCAGCAGCTCGCCGGTGCCGCAGCCCAGGTCGAGCACGCGCGCGCCTTGAGGCACCAGCTTGGCAATGTGGCGCAGGTCGGCAGACACGGTGGCGGCGTTCACAGCGTGACCTTGTCAAAGTAAGAGCGCACCACGCCCAAGTAGCGGGGGTCTTCTAGCAAAAAGGCGTCGTGACCGTGGGGCGCGTCGATCTCGGCGTAGCTCACATCGCGCTGGTTGTCGAGCAAGGCCTTGACCAGCTCGCGGCTGCGGGCGGGCGAAAAGCGCCAGTCGGTGGAAAAACTCACCAGCAAAAATTGGGCGCGGGCCGGGGCCAAGGCCCGCGAGAGGTCGCCGCCATGCGCGCGCGCCGGGTCAAAGTAGTCGAGCGCGCGGGTGATCAAGAGGTAGGTGTTGGCGTCAAAGTACTCGGCGAACTTGTCGCCTTGGTGGCGCAGGTAGCTCTCAATTTCAAACTCAATGTCTTGCGTGCTGAACTGGTAGGGCCGGTTTGCAGCCACCTCGCCGGCCAAGCTCCTGAGTTGGCGGCCAAATTTTTCGTTCATCACGTCGTCACTCAGGTACGTGATGTGGCCGATCATGCGCGCAATGCGCAGGCCCCGGCGGGGGATGGTGCCGTGGCGGTAAAAGTGGCCGCCATGAAAGTCGGGGTCGGTGACGATGGCGCGGCGGGCCACCTCGTTAAAAGCAATGTTCTCGGCCGTGAGGTTGGGCGCACTCGCCACCACCACGGCGTGGCGCACACGCTCGGGGTGCTGCAGCGTCCAGGCCAGCGCCTGCATGCCGCCCAAGCTGCCGCCCATGACCGCCGCCAGTTGCGCAATGCCCAGCCTGTCCAGCAAGCGGGCCTGAGCGTGGACCCAGTCTTCCACGGTGACCACCGGAAAGTCTGCGCCCCACACCTGGCCGGTGTCGGGGTTGACATGCATGGGGCCGGTGGAGCCAAAGCACGAGCCCAGGTTGTTCACGCCGATGACAAAAAAGCGGTTGGTGTCCAAGGGCTTGCCGGGGCCCATCATGGTGTCCCACCAGCCTTCAGAGCGGGGTATCACCTGGCCTTGTGCGTTCAAGTAAACGCCCGCCACATGGTGCGAGGCGTTGAGCGCGTGGCAGACCAGCACCGCGTTGGAGCGCTCGGCGTTGAGCGTGCCGTAGGTCTCAAAGCTGAGGTCGTAGTCGCGCAAAGACGCCCCACTGGTCAACGCCAGCGGCTCCTCAAAATGCATGGTCTGTGGCGTGGCCACCAAAGGCTGAGCGAAGGACATGGCCTCATGAAAAAGCAAAACCCGGCAGCGCTCAAAGGCGATCCGGGTGCGCGACATCGTCTTTAGCAGTATTTTTTGAGCGCCCGCAAGCTGGGCAAATCGGCGCTTATTCAAGTATAGCCGTGGCTTTGAGGCCAGGCGCCAAGGCCACGGCGTTCAGCTGGGCACCAACAAAGCCAGCAGGCCCAGCACCAAGAAAATACCCGCCGAGATGCGGTGCACCAGCTTGAGCGGCACCCGGCGCGTGATGCGCTCGCCCAGCCACACCACGGGCGCGTTGGCCAGCAACATGCCCAAGGTGGTGCCCGCCACCACGCTGTAAAAAGAGTCATAGCGCGCCGCCAGCATGACGGTGGCTATTTGCGTTTTGTCGCCCATCTCGGCCAAAAAGAACACCACCGCCGTGGTCAGCAACACGCCCCAGCGCGGGGCGGGGCTGTCCTCGCCGTCCTCCATTTTGTCGGGAATCAGCATCCAGGCGGCCATGGCCAAAAAGGACAGGCCCAAGCCCCAGCGCAAGACCTCGGGGCTGAGCGCGTTGCTGATCCAGGCGCCCAAAGCGCCGGCCAAGGCGTGGTTGACCACGGTGGCGATCAGGATGCCCAGAACAATGGTGAAGGGTTTTTTGAAGCGGGCGGCCAAGATCAGCGCGAGCAGCTGGGTCCTGTCGCCCATTTCTGCCAAAGCCACCAGGCCGGTAGAAATCAAAAAGGGTTCCATGGGGCTTTCATTTGGGCAGGCTCAATGTCCCGCAAGAGCTCGCATCAGGCTGCACGGGCGGCCATGCACCAAGCTCAGCCATGGGCGCAAAAATTGCTTTTATTTGGTGCGCGGGGCTTTGAGGTGCCATTTATGCACCAAAACAGGGCTTTATATTGTCTTTTTCACGGGATTGTCTTTGATGGATGCACTCAAACAGGGCTCTGACGCGCTCTTTATTCTTCTAGGCGGCATCATGGTGCTGGCCATGCACGCGGGTTTTGCTTTTTTGGAGCTGGGCACCGTGCGCAAAAAAAACCAGGTCAATGCCTTGGTCAAGATCATGGTGGATTTTTCAGTGTCCACCGTGGTTTATTTTTTGGTCGGCTACGGGGTGGCCTACGGCACGCACTTTTTTGTGGGGGCCGAGCAGCTGGCCGCCAAGAATGGCTACGAGCTGGTCAAGTTTTTCTTTTTGCTGACCTTTGCGGCCGCCATCCCGGCCATCATCTCTGGCGGCATTGCCGAGCGGGCGCGCTTTTACCCGCAGTTGCTGGCCACGGCCGTGGTTGTGGGTTTGGTTTATCCCTTCTTTGAGGGCATCGTTTGGAACCAGCAGTTTGGCGTGCAGGCCTGGATCAAAGCCACCACGGGCGATGAATTTCACGATTTTGCAGGCTCTGTGGTGGTGCACGCCATGGGTGGCTGGCTGGCCTTGCCCGCGGTGATCTTGCTGGGCGCGCGCAGCAACCGCTACCGCAAAGACGGTGGGGTGTCTGCGCACCCGCCTTCGAACATTCCCTTTTTGGCGCTGGGCGCCTGGATACTCACCGTGGGCTGGTTCGGCTTTAACGTGATGAGCGCTCAAACCATAGACAAAATCTCTGGCTTGGTGGCCGTCAACTCGCTGATGGCCATGGTGGGCGGTACCCTGGTGGCCTTGCTCTTGGGCAAAAACGACCCGGGTTTTGTTTACAACGGCCCGCTGGCTGGTTTGGTCGCGGTGTGCGCAGGCTCCGACCTGATGCATCCCCTGGGCGCGCTGGTCGCAGGTGGCGTGGCAGGGGCGATCTTTGTGGTCACTTTCAAACTGACGCAAAACCGTTGGAAGATAGACGACGTGCTGGGCGTGTGGCCCTTGCACGGCCTGTGCGGCGCCTGGGGCGGCCTGGCTTGCGGAATTTTCGGCAGCCAAGCCCTGGGTGGCTTGGGTGGGGTGAATATGTTGGCTCAGCTGATGGGCACGGCCTTGGGCGTGGGCTGGGCTTTGCTTTGCGGCTGGGTGGTGTATGGCCTGATCAAGGCGGTGGTGGGCTTGCGGCTGTCTCAAGAAGAGGAGTTTGAGGGCGCAGACCTCAGTGTGCACCGCATTGGCGCCACGCCTGACCGCGAAGTGAACTGGTAAAAACGTTCATCGCAGCGATGGGGCGGCCGCTCCATCGCTAAAAAACCACAGTGTGTGTTTGAAAATTGAATTGAGCACTGCGAACAAATAGATGCAATATTTTTTGCAAGCCTTTGATTTAAAACATTATTTTAATGTTCGCCTGCCAACTTAAGGTCGCATCGCAGCTTTTTGTGGCCCCCGCACCAGAAATTTGCACATATCTGGGGTAAGCACTTGTTAATTTGCTTGCCTTTGCTTAAGCAATCTCGAGCATAATGCGCCGGGTGTAGTGGGCAACTGCCGCACGAGTCAGGTGATTGGTCAGTTTCGCGCTCAGTGCTTTCGGGACTCCATCGCTTTCGTTTCAGTGTTTTTGAGGAGTCCCAAGATGGGCAATAAGCTTTACGTCGGCAATCTGCCGTATTCCGTGCGCGATGAAGATCTGCAGCAATCCTTTTCCGAATTCGGCGCCGTGACCAGCGCCAAAGTCATGATGGAGCGCGACACCGGCCGCTCAAAAGGCTTTGGTTTTGTGGAAATGGGCAGCGATGCCGAGGCACAAGCGGCCATCGGCGGCATGAACGGCCAGTCCATGGGCGGCCGCAGCGTTGTGGTGAATGAAGCCCGTCCCATGGAGGCACGTCCTCCCCGTACCGGCGGCTTCGGCGGTGGTGGTGGCGGCGGTGGCGGCTACGGTGGTGGTGGCGGCGGTGGCGGTGGCCGCTCCAGCGGCGGCGGCTACGGCGGCGGCGGCGGTGGTGGTGGCAGCGACGGTGGTTTCCGCAGCCCATACGGTGGCGGTGGCCGCGGTAGTGGTGGCGGCGGTGGCGGCGGTGGCCGCGGCGGCTATTGAGCCCTTGAAATTTTGCGGTCCTCAACTTTAGCCTGGGCTAAAGTTGCAATCCTCGAACCTCACGCCTTGAGCGTGCACTTAAAAAGCCCCGCAGCGCATGCTCTGGGGCTTTTTATCGTTTGAAGCGTTTGAACTTCAAGCCCACCTCAGCTCGTCTTCAAACCTCGAAAATCAATTTGTGAATCAAGAAACGGCAGGGCGGCTGACTGCCCAAAAATGGCCTCAACCCAAGTCAAATGACCGGCTTGTCAAGGCAACGCTGAAGAGGCACTGGCTCGCGGCAACAAACGCGCGGTGGCGCGGCCTTCGAGCGCCATGGTGCGGCTCAGGTGGTCATAGCGAAAGCTGTCTGCGCCAAACTCATCTCCGCCATTGAAAAAGCGCACCGGCAGGTGGGACTGCACGCGCTCGTCCCGCACAAAAATATGCAAATACTCGCTGCGGTATTCCAAGCGCGGCAGCGCAGAGTGGCGGGGCGCGGCCAACGCCTGGCGCACCACCACAGCTTCGCCCATAAACTGCACTTCGGAGCCATCGTCGCGACTGATGGCGCGGCGGGCGGTTGCCAAGGTGAGGCGACCGTCTGGGGTGGTTGACTGCCAGCGCGGCTGGTCGATCTCGACGGCCTCGCTGTCACCATAGTGGCGCATTTCGGCCCCAGACAACTGCGCTTGCAGGCGCCCGTCTTTGTCGTAGGTTTTGACCCGAGCGCCGCGCATGTAAAAGTCCACCTCGTGCACGGCGGCGCGCACTTCTTCGGGCTCATTGAGGGCCGGTGTATTGCGAACCATCCAGTAAGTGAACAGGGACAGCAGCCCCATCAGCACCAAGGGCAGGTAAATCGCCAACCTGTCCCACAGGCCAAAAGCCAGGCGAAGCACTTGCATGGACCGCTTGGCGGGGGTGGCGCGGGCGGCCATCAGGGGCAGCTTCACTGCAGGTAGTCCTCCAGCATTCGGGCGTAGTGGCCGGTGGCCGTGAGCAGCAGGTCGCACCATTCTCGGGCTGCGCCGTGGCCGGCGGCGGCTTGGGTGAGGTAATGCGCCACGGCCTTGACCTCGGCATGCGCGTGGGCAGGCGCACAGCTGGCGGCGGCGCGCCGCATCACGGGCAGGTCGGGCCAGTCATCGCCCATGGCGGCAGCCTGGTCCCAGCTCAAGCCCAACAGGTGCAAGCTGGCCTCGGCGGCCGGGCGCTTGTCCTCGGTGCCAAAGTGCGCGTGCGTGATGCCCAAGGCATGCAAGCGCGCGCGCAGCACCTGGCTGTCGCGGCCGGTGATCACCACTGGCGTGATGCCCGCTTTTTGCAAGAGCTTCAGACCATGGCCGTCCAGGGTGTGGAAACGCTTGATGGTTTCGCTGGCCACCAGCGGCTCGCCCTTGGCGTTGAGGCGCTCGGCATGTTCACTGAAATACAGCCCGCCATCGGTCAACACCCCGTCTACGTCGAAAAACGCCACCTTCACGTCTTGCGCGGGCAGCATCTGCTCGGGCGTAAAGCGCAGCGCAGGTACTGTGGGGCGTGCCATCAGATTACCTTGGCGCGCATGAGGTCGTTGCTGTTGAGCGCGCCGCACAGGCGCTGCTGTGCGTCCACCACCAGCACGCTGGTGATCAGGTGCTGCTCCATGAGCGCGGCCGCCTCCACCGCCAGGGCCTGCGCCTGCACGGTGCGCGGCTGTGGGTGCATCACATCACCCGCCCGCAAGGCGCGCAGGTCCTGGCCTTGCTCGACCAGGCGGCGCAGGTCGCCGTCGGTGAAGATGCCCAGCACCCGGCGCTCGTCATCGACCACGGCCGTGGCGCCCAAGCCTTTGCTGCTGATCTCGCGCATGAGTTCGCTGAAGCTCGCTTGCGGGCCCACGCTGGGCACGGCGTCGCCCGAGCGCATCACGTCGCTCACATGCGTGAGCAGCTTGCGGCCCAGGGCGCCGCCGGGGTGCGAGCGGGCAAAGTCTTCGGGCTTGAAGCCGCGCGCGTCAAGCAAGGCCACGGCCAGGGCATCGCCCATGGCCAGCTGAGCCGTTGTGCTGGCTGTGGGCGCCAAATTAAGCGGGCAGGCTTCTTGGCTGACGCTGGTGTCCAGCACCACCTGAGCATGGCGGGCCAGGGAGGAGTCAAGCCCGCCTGTCAAGGCTATCAGGCTGACCTGCTGGCGCCGCAGCGCAGGCAACAAGTTGGTGAGCTCCTCACTCTCGCCGCTGTTGGACAGGCCCAGCACCACATCGGCAGCAGTGATCATGCCCAAGTCGCCATGGCTGGCTTCGGCCGGGTGCACAAACATGGCAGGCGTGCCGGTAGAAGCCAAGGTAGCCGCAATTTTGCGGCCGATGTGGCCGCTTTTGCCCATGCCCATCACCACCACCCGGCCCTGGCAGCCCAGCAGCAAGGCCACGGCCCGGCCGAACTCTTCGCCTGTGCGCACAGCCATGGCCTGCACGGCGGCCGCTTCAATCTCAAAGGTCTTGCGCGCAAGAGCCACAGACTGGTCCGGATCAAAGGTGGAAGGCAAAAGCATCAGGTGATTGTAAAGAGCAGGGCTGTGCGCTAGCGCCTCTCGTGTGCGGATGCGGGCAAAAGCATCCGCTACCATAGTCCTATGTCAGGCTTGGAACTCACGCTTTTTTACCTCCTGGCCGCGGTGATGGGCGTGGTGATTTGCCGCTCGCTCAAACTGCCACCCATGCTGGGCTACTTGGCGGTGGGTGTGGTGATAGGCCCCAACGCGCTGGCGCTGGCGCAAAACGCCAACAGCGTTCGCCACCTGGGTGAGTTTGGCGTGGTGTTTTTGATGTTCGTCATCGGGCTGGAGTTCAACCTCAGCAAGCTGCGCGCCATGCGCCGCCATGTGTTTGGCCTGGGCCTCTTGCAAGTGACGCTGACCATGCTGCTGGTGGTGGGCGGCTCGCTGCTGCTGACGGCCATGGCCCCGCGCTGGTGGAACCTGTCGTGGCAAGCGTCTTTGGCCCTGTCGGGTGCGGTGGCCATGAGCAGCACCGCGCTGGTGGTCAAGCTGCTGGTCGAACGGTTGGAGCTAGAGACCGAGCACGGGCGCCGCGTGATGGGCGTGCTCTTGTTTCAAGACTTGGCAGTGGTGCCGCTGCTGGTGGTGATTCCGGCCTTGGGCTCACCGCCTGAGCAACTCTTTGGCGCCCTGGCCCTGGCCTTTGTGAAGGCCGCCGTGTTGGTGGGCCTGTTGCTGACGGGCGGGCAAAAAGTGATGCGCTGGTGGCTCACCCTGGTGGCCAGGCGCAAGAGCGAAGAGCTGTTTGTGCTCAACCTCTTGCTGGTCACGCTGGCACTGGCCTGGCTCACCGAGCTGGCGGGCTTAAGCCTGGCGCTGGGCGCCTTCATTGCGGGCATGCTGATTTCGGAGACCGAATACAAGCACCAGGTGGAGACCGACATTCGGCCTTTTCACGACGTGCTGCTGGGTCTGTTTTTCATCAGCATTGGCATGATGCTGGACTGGCGTGAGGTGGCCGAGAACTGGCCCTTGGTGCTGGTGCTGCTGGCCGTGCCTGTGGTCATTAAGCTGGTGCTGATCACCGCGCTGGCCCGCCTGACCGGGGCCACCGACGGCGTGGCGCTGCGCACGGGTCTGTATTTGGCGCAGGCTGGCGAATTTGGCTTTGTGCTGCTGAGCCTGGCCCAAGACAGCCGGCTGGTGCCGCCCAGCTTGCTCAACCCGGTGCTCGCGGCCATGGTGCTGTCGATGTTGGCCACGCCCTTCATCATCATGTACACCAACTTCATTGTGATGAAGCTGGTCAGCAGCGACTGGATGCAGCAGTCGCTGCAAATGACCAGCATTGCACGCAAAGCCATTGCTACCGACAAGCACGTCATCATCTGCGGCTACGGCCGCTGCGGCCAGAACCTGGCGCGCATGCTGGACAACGAAGGCATCCCCTACATTGCGCTGGACCTGGACCCAGACCGTGTGCGCCAAGCGGCAGCGGCGGGCAATTCGGTGGTTTTTGGCGACGCCGTGCGCCTGCCCTCCCTGATGGCCGCGGGCCTGGCCCGCGCCAGCGCCGTGGTGGTGACCTACCTGGACACACCCAGCGCGCTCAAGGTACTCGGGAATGTGCGCGAACACGCGCCAGCGGTGCCCGTGATTGTGCGCACCGTCGACGACCACGACTTGGAAGCCCTGCAAGCAGCCGGCGCCACCGAGGTGGTGCCCGAGGCCATTGAAGGCAGCCTGATGCTGGCCAGCCATGCGCTGGCCCTGGTGGGCGTGCCCATGCGCCGCGTGATCCGCGTGGTGCAAGAGCAGCGCGACGCGCGCTACAACCTGCTGCGCGGCTACTTTCATGGCGCCGACGACATGGGCGAGCACGAGGTTGACCAAGAGCGCCTGGCCACCGTGAATTTGCCTCAAGGCACGCGGTTGGCAGGCAAAATGCTGGACGCACTGGCCTTGCACGCCATGGGCGTGCGGGTGCTGAGCCTGCGCCGAGCTCAAGGTCAAACCGTGGTCCTGGCCGAGGACAGCACGCTTGAAGGTGGCGACACCTTGGTGCTCTCGGGCCGACCCGCTGGTCTGGCCTTGGCCGAAGAAAAGTTACTCAAATGATCCAACGCCGTATTTTTTTAAGTGCCACCAGCGCAGCTGCACTTGGTCTGTGGGCAGGCCCATTCACCCAAATTCAGGCCCAAACCCCAACCAGCGACGCCACGGCCTTTGCACGGCTGGTGGCCCAAGGGGGTTGTGCCGTGCTGATTCGCCACGCCCAGACCGAGTCCGGCATTGGCGATCCGCCCGGCTACCGCCTGGACAACTGCAGCAGCCAGCGCCAGCTCAGTGCAGCCGGGCGAGCACAGTCCGAGCGCATGGGTCAATGGTTTGCGGCCCGCCAACTCAAGCCCAGCGCCGTGCTGAGCAGCCAGTGGTGCCGCTGCAAAGACACGGCCTCACTGGCTTTTGGACTGGTCACCGAATGGACGGCGCTGAACTCGACCTTTGACCAAAGCGCCAAGCAGCCGGCCCAAACCAGCCAACTGCGCGAGCGGCTGCGGCAGATCAAGCCCGGCCAGTTTGAGGTGTGGCTGACCCACCAAGTGAACATGACCGATTTGTGCCGCGAGTACCCGGCGATGGGCGAGGCCTTTGTGGTCGATGGCGCGGCCCGCTTGGCAAGCCGCATGGCTTTTGGCTGAGGCCCTGTTTCAGCGCGGCCGCTCAAAGTCAACCCCATCTAAGACTCAAGCCATGGGGTAGTGCGTGCGCCTGAAGCTGGCGGCGGCCGCTGCCGCAGCCATCGCGGCGGCCACCGCCAAGGCCACGGCCAGGGCCTGGGGGCTGGTTTGGCCATGGCTGGCGAACACCACGGCCACCAAGGTCGCGCCCAGGGTCTGACCGGTCAGGCGGGCGGTGGCCAGCATGCCGCCGGCCGCGCCCGAGCGGTGCGCGGGCGCGCTGGTGATGAGGGTGTGGTTGTTGGGCGACTGGAACAGGCCAAAGCCGATGCCGCACAGCACCAGGCTGGCGGCCACCGCCAGGCTGGCATGGTCGGCCAGGGCGGTGGCGGCCAGCCAGGCCAGGCCCACCGCCATGCAGGCCAGGCCCAGGGCGCCGAGCAAGCCGTTGTGATAGCGGCCTATCCAGCGGCCGGCCAGCGCGGCCGCCGCAAAGGTGCCCACCGGCCAGCACGACATCAGCAGGCCCGCCTGCGAGGCCGGCGCATGCCAGGCCTCGAACAGCAAAAAGGGCAGCACGATGTAGGTCATGGTCTGCGCGGCAAAACTGCCCACCGAGGTCAACATGGACAGCCTGAACAGCGGGATCCGCAGCAGGTCCAGCGGCAGCAAGGCCTGCGCCTGGCCCCACTGGCGGCGCACGTGGACCACCGCCACGGCCACGGCCGCCACCAGCAGCGCCGCGCCCTGGGCCAGACCTTGCGCCTGGTGTTCGGCCGACTTGAGTGAGCGGCCAAAGCTGTCGGCCGCCAGAAACACCAAGATGAACAGGCCTGCGTTGAGCAGCACATCCAGCCACGACGGCGGCCGCACGTTGGGCGAGGGCGGGTTCACTGGCAAGGTGCGCCAGCCCAGGTAAAGGAGCAGTGCGCAGGCTGGAATGTTCAGGGCAAACAGCCAGCGCCACGAGCCCAGCGAAAGAATGCCCGCCGCCAGCAGCGGCCCGGACACGGTGGCGATGCTGACCACCACCGAGCTCAGGGCCATGCCGCGGCCAAGCAGCGCAGGCGGCCAGACCAGGCGGACCAAGGCCATGTTGACCGCCATCAGGCCGGCCGCGCCCAGGCCCTGGGCCACGCGGGCGGCGATCAACAGCGGCAGCGAGTCGGCGACACAGGCCACCGCCGAGGCCAGCCCCCACAGCGCCGCGCCGACCAGGTAGACGCGGCGAAAGCTGATGCGCTCGCCCCAGTTGGCCACGGGCAGCAAGGCCACCAGGGCGGCCAGCTGAAAACCGTTGACGATCCAGATGGACAGGTCCGCGCTCACGCCCAGGTCCCGAGCCATGGTCGGCAGGCCCAAGGCGATGGTGGTGGTGTCTAGCACCGACAGGGCGATGCCCAGCATGATGGTGATCACCGCCAGGTGGCGCTGGCGGCCCATCAGGCCGGGTGGTGGTGAGGAGGCCCCAGCTTGCATAGCCAGGGATCATCGCATGGGCAGGCGCGGCGCCTCAGGCGCTTGGGGTCAGACGCTTGGCCTCAGGCGTTTGGCATCAGCGCGCGCAGCGGCTGGCCAGGGTCGGCCACCTGCGGGCCGGGCGGCGAGGCGCCGGCTTCCAGCAGCTTGCGCGCCATCATGTAGTCGGCCGGTGCGTTGACCGATTCGACACAGCGCAACAAACCTTGCTGGTAGTGAAACAGGCTGAAGGCGCCGGGCTGCGCACCTTGGCGCCTGAAGGTCTCGGCCGGGCCGGCCCCCAGCAGTCCGACCATCTGCAGCCGCATCCCGCCTTGCTCAGACCAGAACCAGGGCACGGGCTGGTAGCTGGCGCTGCCGCCCAAGAGGCTAGAGGCCGCCACACGCGCTTGGTCTTGGGCGTTTTGAATGGACTCCAGGCGCAGGCGGGTCTGGCCCAGCGGGAACTGCGCGCAGTCGCCCAGGGCCAGGATCTGCGGGTCGCTGGTGCGCATCTGCGCATCGACCACGATGCCCTTGTCGCAGTCCAGGCCCGCGGCCTCGGCCAGTTCGGCGTTGGGCTCAGCGCCTATGGCCAGCAGCAACATGTCCACATCGTGCACGCCGCTCTGGCCCGCCAAGCGCAGCAGGCGAGCCTGGCTGAATTCCGGCGCACCGACCGTGGCCTGCAATTGCACCTGCACGCCGTTGGCGCGGTGGACCTGCAGCGCGTGCGCGGACAGCGCCTCGGACACAGCCCGACCCATCAACCTGGGGCCGGCTTCGAGCACCGTCACCGGCTTGCCCAGGGCCGCGCAGGTGGCCGCCACCTCCAGGCCAATGAAGCCGCCGCCCAGGATGGTGACCGAGCGGCTGGCCGCCAAGCCATCGCGCAGGGCGCGAGCGTCCTGCGCGCTGCGCAGCACATGCACATTGGCCGCCTCGGGCCAGCCCGGCATGCGGCGCGCCCGGGTGCCTGTGGCCAGCACCAGCTGCCCATAAGCGAGGCTGCGGCCCGAGCGCAGCGTCACCGTGCGAGCCTCGCGGTCGATGGACCAAGCCGCCTCGCCCAGGACCAGCTCGATGCCGGCTGCAGCGAACCAGGCGGCATCGCGCAGCACCTGTGCGGTCACGTCCGCATTTTTCAGAAAGGCCTTGGACAGCGGCGGGCGCTGGTAGGGCAGCTCGTGTTCATCGCTGACCAAAATCAGCCGCTGGCCCTGGCCGGCCTCTGCCAAGCTCGCACACAGCGCCATCGCTGCATGGCCGGCACCCACGATGACGATGGATTCGTCTTTCATACCGGGCCACCCACCCCCGGTTTGGCCGGGCGATTGCGCACCGCGTGCGGGTGGCGCGCTTGCAAATAGCGCTTGGTGGCCTCTTCCACCGCAGGCAAGTTGTCGTGCAGGCGGCGCAAC
>CAMCUN010000010.1 GCA_945878995.1 Polaromonas sp. YR568
CAGGAACAGGTCCAGCTCCTTGGTCTTGTCGGGCCAACCCAGCGATGAAAAAGGCACCAGCGCCGAGGAGTACCAGGTGTCCAGCACGTCGGGGTCGCGGCTGAGTGTTTTGTCCGGTGCCTGGGCTTGGGCGGCGGCTTCGGTCTCGGCCACGTAAATGCGCCCGTCTTCGTCGTACCAGGCCGGAATTTGGTGGCCCCACCAGAGCTGGCGCGAAATGCACCAGTCCTGGATGTTGCCCATCCACTGGTTGTAGGTGTTGACCCACTGCTCGGGCACAAACTTCACCTCGCCGGACTGCACCGCGTCTATGGCTTTTTGCGCAATGCTTTTGCCCGTGGGGTCCTGCGGGCTGAATTGGTTCATGGCCACAAACCACTGGTCGGTCAGCATGGGCTCGATCACCTGGCCTGTGCGGGCGCAGCGCGGCACCATGAGCTTGTGCTTTTTCACTTCAACCAAGAGGCCCAGGGCCTCGAGGTCGGCCACCACTTGCTTGCGGGCTGCAAAGCGGTCCATGCCGCGGTAAGCGGCGGGCGCGTTGTCGTTGATGCTGGCGTCCAGGTGCAACACGCAGATCAGCGGCAGGCCATGGCGCTGGCCCACGGCGTAGTCGTTGGCGTCGTGCGCGGGCGTGACCTTGACCACGCCCGTGCCAAAGACGCGGTCCACATAGTCGTCGGCAATCACTGGAATCTCGCGATCGCACAAGGGCAGCTTGACCGTCTTGCCGATCAAGGCCTGGTAACGCTCGTCCTCGGGGTGCACCATCACGGCCACGTCGCCCAGCATGGTTTCAGGCCGGGTGGTGGCCACAGTCAGCGAGCCCGAGCCGTCGCTCAGCGGGTAGCGGATGTGCCACAAAAAGCCATCTTCTTCCTCGCTTTCCACCTCCAGGTCGCTGACGGCGGACTTGAGCACCGGGTCCCAGTTGACCAGGCGCTTGCCCCGGTAAATCAGGCCTTGCTCGTAGAGCTTCACAAAGGTGGAGGTGACCACCTTGGACATTTTCGGGTCCATGGTGAAGTACTCGTGCGCCCAGGACACCGAGTCGCCCATGCGCCGCATTTGCTCGGTGATGGTCGAGCCCGACTGCTGCTTCCACTCCCAAACTTTTTCCAGGAACTTCTCGCGCCCCAGGTCGTGGCGGCTCTGACCTTGGGCCTGCAACTGGCGCTCGACCACAATTTGCGTGGCAATGCCCGCGTGGTCTGTGCCCGGCACCCACAGGGTGTTAAAGCCTGCCATGCGGTGGTAGCGCGTGAGCGCGTCCATGATGGTCTGGTTGAACGCGTGGCCCATGTGCAGCGTGCCCGTCACATTGGGCGGCGGCAGTTGCACGCAAAACGAGGGCTTGCTCTCCTCCAGCGTGGGCGCGTATTGGCCGCTTTGCTCCCAGGCCGGCCCCCAGTGTGCTTCGAGCGCGGAGGGCTCGAAGGACTTGGACAGCGATTGCAGGCCGGGCTGCTGCGGGACGGCGGTCTGATCGGGGGCTTGGCTCATGGCGTGGGAAATAAAAAACGGCGCTCGGTGGAGGCCGTTCGTCAGTGCTGGGAAAAGTGCGATTTTAGCGAGCCGCACCCCTGGCGCCCCGGCCAGGGCGCCTCCGACACAATGGAGGCTCCCATCCAGCCCTTCAAGAGGTATTGCCATGCACCCCCACCGCCGTACATCCCTGTCCCTGCTCTTGCGCCTGTCGGCCTTGCTGGCCGCCTGCTGCATGGGCGCCGCCCTGGCCCAGACGCCCAAGACCATCAAGGTGCTGGTGGGCTTTGCGCCTGGTGGTGGCACCGACGTGATCGCCCGCCTGCTCAGCGACAAGCTCAAGGACGAGCTGGGCACCTCGGTGGTCGTGGAAAACCGGCCCGGTGCGGGCGGCCAGATCGCAGCCCAAGCCCTAAAGGCCGCGCCGGCCGACGGCAGCACGCTGTTTTTGTCGCACGACCACACCATCACCATCTTGCCGCTGGTGGTCAAGAACCCGGGCTTCAACCCCGCGCAGGACTTTGTGCCGGTGGCTGGCTTTGCCACCTTCGTCAACGCCTTTGCCGTCTCGGGCGCAACGCCCGCCAAGACCTTTGCCGAGTACGTGGCCTGGCTCAAGGCCCAGGGCGGCAAGGGCTCGGTGGGCATTCCCGCGCCGGCCTCCACCCCCGAGTTCCTGGTCAAGGTCATGGGCGAAAAGTACGGCCTGGACCTGGTGGCTGCGCCCTACCGGGGCAGCGCGCCCATGATGGCCGACATGCTGGGCAACCAGATCGCCGCTGGGGTGGGTTCTGTGCCGGATTTCATTGAAAACCACCGCGCTGGCAAGGTGCGCGTGCTCGGTGTGCTGGGCGGCGCCCGTCAGGCGGCCCTGCCCGAGGTGCCCACTTTCACCGAACTGGGCCTGGCGGGTCTGGAAGACCTGCCTTATTACGGCATCTTCGCGCCCGCCGGCACGCCCAAGCCCTTCGTGGACCAGTTCTCGGCTGCCCTGGCCAAGGTGCTGGCCCAGCCCGAGGTCCGCAGCCAGCTCACCCAAATGGGCCTGACCGTGGGCCACATGCCGTCTGACCAGTTGGGGCGGCGTGAAAAAGCCTATGCCCAGGTGTGGACGCGCATCATCAAGACCTCAGGATTTCAGCCACAGTGAGCAAGCCAGGGCTGTGAATTTTCTGCAGGAGCCAGCCCGCTGGCTCCTGCACGGGGGCATCAAGCCTCAGTCCATGGTGATCTTGGCGGCCTTGATGGCTTTGGTCCAGTCGGCAGTTTCGCGCTCGACTTGGCGCGTGGTGTCTGCTGGCGACAAAAAGCGCAGTTCAATGCCGGCCGTGTCGGCGCGCTGGCGCGACTCGGGCAGCTCCAGGGCGCGCTTCAAGTCGGCACTGAGTTTTTGCAGCACAGGCGCGGGGGTGCCGGTGGGGGCGTAAATGGCCACCCAGGCGTCGAGCTCAAAGTTGGCCAGACCCGCCTCAGCCGCTGTGGGCACTTGCGGCATGCCCGGGTGGCGGTTTTTACCTGTGACGGCCAAGGCCTTGAGCTTGCCGGTGTTGACGTGCTGCATCACCGAGGGCGGCGTGGTGATGAACACCTGCACCTGGCCGGCCAGCACGTCGGCAATGGCCTGGCCCGAGCCTTTGTAGGGCACATGCGTCATCTCAATGCCCACCGACTGTTTGAAAATTTCAGTGCCGATGTGGGCCACCGAGCCATTGCCTTGCGAGGCGTAGTTGAGCTTGCCGGGGTTGGCCTTGGCCCAGGTGATGAACTCGCGCAGGTTGTTCACGGGCAACGAGGGGTGGACCGCAATCACGTTGGTGGCAATGGTGGCCAGGCCAATGGGGGTGAGCTCTTTGGGGTCCCAGGGCAGCTTGTCCATCAAGATGGGGTTGGCCACGTGGTAGCCCGAGTAAGACACCAGCAGGGTGTGGCCGTCTTTGGCGCTTTGGCGGGCCACTTGCTGGTAGGCCAAGTTACCACTGGCGCCGGGCTTGTTTTCCACCACCACCGACTGGCCCATGACTTTGGTCATGGCGTCGCCCACCAGGCGTGCCGAGGTGTCCACCAAGCCGCCGGGCGGGTTGGGCACCAACAAGGTGATGGGCTTGCTCGGGAAGGTTTGGGCCCAGGCCGACAGGCCCAGGGGCAGCAGCAGGGCGGCTGCGCACAGCTGGCGGCGCATGTTGGGAAGGCAGTTGCTTTTGACGTCAGAGTTCATGGTTGCTTCTTTAGGTGTTAAAAAATGAATTGGTTTTAGCGCATTCCAATGCGGGCGTCGCCAAAAATTTGCTGCACATCGCGCGGCAGACCGCGCCAGTACTGCGGCTGCGCGCTCACCTGGCCGCCCAAGGCGGCTGCGGCCTGCCAGCCCCAGCGCGGCTGGTACATAAAGGCCCGGGCCAGGGCCACCAGGTCGGCGTCGCCACGGGCCAGCACGGCCTCGGCCTGCGCGGGCTGGGTGATCAAGCCCACGGCAAAGGTGGGCAGGCCAGAGCGCTCGCGGACCACGCGGGCCAGCGGCACTTGGTAGTCGGGCCCCAAGGTGATTTTTTGCAGCGGCGAGACGCCGCCCGAGGAAATATGCACAAACTGCGCGCCCAGGGCTTTGAGCCGCAGGGCCAGCTCGGCCGTCTCGTTTACGGTCCAGCCGCCGTCCACCCAATCGGTGCCCGAGATACGCATGCCCAGCGTGCCGCCAAAGACCTGGCGCACATCGGCAAAGACCTCCAGCGCCAGGCGAATGCGGTTGTCAAAGGAGCCGCCATACGCGTCTTGGCGCTGGTTGGCCAGCGGCGAGAGGAACTGGTGCAGCAAGTAGCCGTGGGCGGCGTGCAGCTCAATGGCGTCCAGGCCCAGCGCGTCGGCACGGCGGGCCGCGGCCACAAAGTCCTGGCGGATGCGGGCGATGTCCTGCAAGCTCAGGGCGATGGGGGCAGGCTCGGTGGGCAGGTGGGGCAGGGCGCTGGGGCCTTCTACGGGCCAGCCGCCTTGCTCGGGGGTGATGAGTGCTCCACCGTCCCAAGGCGCAGCGCTGGAGGCCTTGCGCCCGGCGTGGCTGAGCTGTATGCACACGGCAGAAGGCGGCGCCAGGCGGCGAGCGCGCGCCAAGTTTTCGCCCAGGGCGGCGGCGGTGGCGTCGTTCCACAAGCCCAGGCAGTTCGGGCTGATGCGGCCCTCGGGCGAAATGGCTGTGGCCTCCAGGGTCAACATGGCCGCGCCGCTGTTGAGCAGCTGCGTCCAATGGGTCAGGTGCCAGTCGTTGGCCAGACCGTCTTGGCTGGCGTATTGGCACATGGGCGCCACCACCAGGCGGTTGGCCAGGCTCAGGGGGCCACGCGGGGCGTCAAAGGCAAAGGGTGAAAAAAGCAGGCTCACGCAGGTCTCGTTCCATAGGTGGTAAGGTGGTCTGAACAATAATTGTCACGTTGTTCGACCAGGACTGCTGTCACTTATGCTTTTTCTCCTCTCACCCGCCAAGTCTTTGGACTATGAAACGCCTCTTCCAGAGCTGCCGCACACGCTGCCGGGCTTTGTGCCGCAGTCGAGCGAGCTCATTGAGGTGCTCAGGAAAAAGTCGCCCGCCCAAATTGCCGAGCTCATGGACTTGTCGGACAAGCTGGCTGGCCTGAACGCGGCCCGCTACGAGGCCTGGGCGCCTGAATTCACGCCCCACAACTCGCGCCAGGCGGCGCTGGCCTTCAATGGCGATGTGTACGAAGGCCTGGACGCCAAGACCTTGAGCGCCGCTCAGCTCGCTTGGGCCCAGGATCGGCTGTGCATATTGAGTGGCCTTTATGGTGTGCTGCGGCCGCTGGACTGGATGCAGCCTTATCGCCTGGAAATGGGCACCACGCTGGCCACGGCCAAAGGCAAAAACCTTTACCAATTTTGGGGCGCGCAGATTGCCCAGTACCTGAACGAACGCGCGGCCAGCCAAAAATCGCCGGTGATCGTGAACCTCGCCAGCGAGGAGTACTTCAAGGCCGTGGACCGCCGCGCCTTGCAGGTGCCTGTGGTCGCCTGCGCGTTTGAGGAGTTCAAGGCGGGCAAGTACAAAATCATCAGCTTCATGGCCAAGCGCGCCCGCGGCTTGATGGTGCGCTATGCCATTGAGAAAAAGGCCGACAGTGTCAAAAAGCTCGAAGGCTTCAACGTGGAGGGCTACGCGCTGGCGTCCGAGGTGTCCAGCCCCGAGCGGCTGGTGTTCAGGCGCCAGGCCAGCGCGTGAGGCTCAGCTTCGAATGGACACCCTTTGGTGGGCTGGTCCTTGCGGCTGTGGTCAGACCTTGGGCCTTACTTGACTGGTCTTGCAAGGTGCAGATGCAAAAAGTTCAACATGACTGATTTTTCATCCCAAGAGCCCACGCCCGCGGTGCTGCAGTGGGTGAAGTCACAGCGCGCAGCCGGCTTTGATGCGCTGGCGCTCTACAAGTCTTTGCGCGACTCAGGCTGGGCCCACGACATGGCCTGCCGACTGGCTGACTTGCAGCCTGCGCAAGCGCCTGAGCAGGCCAGCACATCCAGTCCTGCAGTTGAGCCTGCCGAGCCCGCCGTCCCCTGGCCCACGGGCGCGGGTCAGCGTGTGGCGCTCGATGCGGGTGACCGCCGTGTGCAAGCGCTGGCCGTCATGCGCGAGCCCAACATCGTCGTGCTCGCCCATGTGCTGAGCGACGAGGAATGCGATGCCTTGGTGGCGGCGGCCCGGCCCCGCTTGTCGCGCTCGCTCACGGTGTCCGTCAAGACGGGCGGCGAGGAAGAAAACGTGGACCGCACCAGCCAAGGCATGTTTTTCGCGCGCGGCGAGAGCGAGACCATCGCGCGCATTGAGGCGCGCTTGGCCCACCTGCTTAATTGGCCCATGGAAAACGGCGAGGGCTTGCAAATTCTGCGCTACGGCCCGGGCGCCGAATACAAGCCGCACTACGACTACTTTGACCCCCACGAGCCCGGCACGCCCCGCATTTTGGAGCGCGGTGGTCAGCGCGTGGCCACGGTGGTGATCTACCTTAATGAGCCCGAGGCCGGTGGTGGCACGGTGTTTCCCGACGTGCAGTTTGAATGCATGCCGCGCAAAGGTCATGCTGTGTTTTTCAACTACAGCCGCCCCCACCCCGACAGCCGTTCGCTGCACGGCGGCTCACCCGTGATCAGTGGCGAAAAATGGATTGCCACCAAGTGGTTGCGCGAGCATCGCTTTGACTGAACGCTGCAAGCGCGCCCCATGCGCCCCAAGCGCCCCATTTTCAAACCTTGCACCATGAACACCCCTGAACAATCCGAACTGGGCAAAGCCTCAGCCTATGCCGACCAATACGACGCGGGACTGCTGTTTCCCATCCTGCGCGCGGACAAGCGCGCCGAGATCGGTGTGGGGGCGCAAGCGCCTTTTTTTGGCGCCGACCTGTGGACCGCTTACGAGCTCAGTTGGTTGAACCAGCGCGGCAAACCCCAGGTGGCCATTGCGCAGGTGGTGGTGCCTTGTGACACACCGAACATCGTGGAGAGCAAGTCCTTCAAGCTGTACTTGAACAGCTTTAACAACACGCGCTTTGCCGATGCCAGCCAAGTGCAAGCGCGCCTCAAAGCCGATCTGGGCGAGGCCGTGTGGCGCGGCTCGGCGCAGTCTGCCAGCGTGGGTGTCAAACTGGTGCTGCCCGAGATGTTTGACCGTGAGCCGATTCAAGAACTCGATGGCCTGAGCCTGGACCGCCTGGACGTGGAGTGCGAGCGCTACACGCCCGCCCCAGACTTGCTGACCACGGCCGTGGGCGAGGTGCCCGTCACCGAAGTGCTCACCAGTGGCTTGCTCAAAAGCAACTGCTTGGTCACCGGTCAGCCCGATTGGGGCAGTGTGCGCATTGCCTACAGCGGCCCGGCCATTGAGCAGGCTGGCTTGCTGCAGTACCTGGTTAGTTTTCGCAACCACAACGAATTTCATGAGCAATGTGTGGAGCGCATCTTCATGGACCTGTGGCGCCGCTGCCAGCCCATCAAGCTGACGGTGTATGCGCGCTACACCCGGCGCGGCGGTCTGGACATCAACCCGTTTCGCACCAGCCACCCGCAGCCCCTGCCCTCGCAGGCCCGCACGGCGCGCCAGTGAGCGCCAGCGCCTAAGCGCAGACAAGTTTCACGCTTTATTTCCCTCCGTCCTCAGCCCTTGACGGGCGGTGGGCGCTTGTCGGCCTGAGCGCGCACAGCACCTGCTGAGCCGTCTGGCCCGTCAGCTCCCGGTGGTCTTTGTCGAAGAGCCCATGACTGACGCTCGCGAGGACCACCTTGAACACTTGCAACTGGCACCGGGCATTGATGTCTTGCAACCCCATGCAACTGGGCGCCGAGATGGTGGCGGTGTCACCTTCTCGCCGCAGCGTGACCCTGGCCGACGGCTGGGTGTGTGGCTGCGACAGCCTGATCAGCACCTTGCTCTTGCCCAAGTTGGTCCAGGCCATGGGCCAGGAAGCCCCCGAGGCGGTGTGCACGCCTGCGGCCTGACGGCGCTCGGGCCCGCCGCTTCAGGCCGCGCCAGCTTCACAGCAGCGCCTGCTGCGCATCCTCGTCCGGCGTGGATGGCTCAGGCTCTGCCGTGGTTTTGACCAGCGAGCCCACCCGCACGCCCAGCAAGCGCAGGCGCTGCTGCAAGGGCACGCGCTTGAGCGCTTGGCCCGCCGCGCGGCGTATGGCCTGGGCGTCGGCGGTGGGTTGCTCCAGCGTGAGGTCGCGCGTGACGCTTTTGAAGTCGTCGTAGCGCAGCTTGATGCCTATGGTGCGGCCCTGGTAGCCCTTGCGCTGCAGGTCGCTGGCCACCCGCTCGCACAGTTGGGTGAATACGGCGCTCAATTCGGCTTTGTCGCGCACGGCGTGCAGGTCGCGCTCAAAGGTGGTTTCGCGGCTCATGGATACCGGCTCGCTGTGGGTCACCACGGGCCTGTCGTCGCGGCCCCAGGCAGCCTCGTGCATCCAGGCGCCGGTGGCCGGGCCAAAGCGTTCAACCAGCCAGGCCTTCTCGCAGGCGGCCAGCTCGCCAATGGTGCGCACGCCCAGGCTTTGCAGCTTGGCGTCGGCCTTGGGGCCTATGCCGTTGATCTTGCGGCAGGCCAGCGGCCAGATCAGCGTTTGCAGGTCGGCCTCGTGAACGATGGAGATGCCCTGGGGCTTGTTGAACTCGCTGGCCATCTTGGCGATCAGCTTGTTGGGCGCCACGCCAATCGAGCAGGTCAGCCCTGTGCGCTCGAAAACGCTGCGCTGAATCAGCCGTGCCAGCGAACGACCGCCATCGCGTTGGCCACCGGGCACCTCGGTGAAGTCGATGTAAACCTCGTCCACGCCCCGGTCTTCCATGAGCGGCGCAATCTCCAAAATGGTGTCTTTGAAGCTGCGGGAAAAGCGGCGAATCTCATCAAAGTCCACTGGCAGCACGATGGCCTGAGGGCAGAGCTTGGCAGCTTTCATCATGCCCATGGCCGAGCCTATGCCGAACTGGCGGGCCGGGTAGGTGGCGGTGGTGATGACGCCGCGGCCCACATAGTCTTTCAAAAGGGGGAAGGCGTCCACCGGAACGCGGTGCAACCCGTCCTCGCCGTACGCCTGCAAGAGCGCGTCGTCGGCCCGCCTGCGCCCGCCGCCTATGACCACCGGCAAGCCTTTGAGCTGGGGGTAGCGCAGCAGCTCGACGGACGCAAAGAAGGCGTCCATGTCGAGGTGGGCAATGCGGCGTGGGGGCATGGGAGCTGAGATGCTTGCAGCGTCCAGTGACACAGGGTGTGGGCTGCCTCAGTTCCAGGGTGACAGCGTGGGTACCACTTTGCGCCCGTGGCGGCGGTAGACCAAAAAATCTCGGTCCAGGGTGATCACGCGGCAGGGGTCAAACAACTCGGAAAGACGAATCAGGCAGGCGTCAGCCAGCGAGGCGGGCCCATTCTCGTAGCGCTCAAACAACGCGCGCACGGGTCCAATGTGCTCGCCCAGGGGCAGAGCCACTTTCACCACGCCGCGTTCAATGAAGGCCAGCGCGCGGGCCGGGTCAAAGCCATGGCGCGCCAGCAAAAAACAAGTTTCTGCCACCACCGCCTCACAGGTCAGAAAGGGGGCAGGGTGGCTGGCAAATTGTTCACGCGCCCAGCTGTGATGGGCGTCATCGCGACACAGCAAAGCCACCCAGGGGCCGGTGTCCAGCAGCAGGTGCATCAGCGCTGCCCGAAGTCGGCCAGGTGGGCGGGGTTGCTGGCCAGGTCTGCTGGCCCACCAGAGAAGCAACCCACGAGGTCGGACACCGCGTCCAGTGCAGTGCTGGCCGGAGCCAGGCTGTTGCGCTCGTTCACATAGGCTGACAAGGCCTGGCGCACCACCTCGGACTTGCTCAGGTGCTCGCGCTGGGCAAAGCGGGACAGCTCATCGTCCAGCGTGAAGGGCAGCTTGATGGTCAGGGTGTTCATGGTGCATGGGTAATACAGTCTGGCATTCGATATTACCAGCAGATTAATTTATCCCTTGGGCAGGGATCAGACCTTTTTGTCTTGGAGGCTGCGTGCGTGCGTGCGAGCGTGTTCGCCGCTTTGGCTCAGCGGGAGCCGGGGTAAGTCCCCGGCAGCAGAATCTCGCGCCCGACTTTGCGAATGTCGGTGTGGCCACAAAAGGCCATGGTGATGTCCAGCTCTTTGTGGATGAGCTCCAAGGCTTTGCTCACGCCCGCCTCGCCCATGGCGCCCAAGCCGTAGAGCATGGCGCGGCCAATGTAAGTGCCTTTGGCGCCCAGGGCCATGGCCTTGAGCACGTCTTGGCCCGAGCGGATGCCGCCGTCCATGTGCACCTCAATCCTCGAGCCCACCGCGTCGACGATGGCGGGCAGCGCCTCTATGCTGCTTTGCGCGCCGTCCAATTGTCGGCCGCCATGGTTGCTCACGATCAATGCGTCGGCGCCCGAGTCGGCCGCAAGCTTAGCGTCTTCTGGGTCCATGATGCCTTTGAGAATCAGTTTGCCGCCCCAGCGCTTTTTGATCCATTCCACATCACCCCAATTGAGGCCTGGGTCGAACTGCTTGGCCGTCCATTCAGACAAGCTGCCCATGTCGCCCACGCCTTTGACGTGGCCCACGATGTTGCCGAACTGCCGCCTGGGCGTGCCCAGCATGCCCAGCGCCCAGCGCGGCTTGCTGGCGATGTTGATCAAGTTGGGCAGCGTGAGTTTGGGCGGGGCAGACAGGCCGTTGCGAATGTCCTTGTGGCGCTGGCCCAAAATCTGTAAATCCAGCGTCAGCACCAGGGCCGAGCAGCGGGCGGCTTTGGCGCGGTCTATCAGGTTTTCAATGAAGACGCGGTCCTTCATCACGTAGAGCTGAAACCAAAACGGGTGGCCGTCCGTGGCTTGGGCGACGTCTTCGATGGAACAAATGCTCATGGTCGAGAGCGTGAAGGGGATCCCGAACTTTTTGGCGGCGCGGGCGGCCAGCATCTCCCCGTCGGCGTGCTGCATGCCCGTCAGGCCCGTGGGCGCAATGGCCACCGGCATGTGCGTGGGCTGGCCGGCCATCACCGTGGCGGTGCTGCGGTTTTCCATGTTCACGGCCACGCGCTGGCGCAGCTTGATTTTTTGAAAATCGCTCTCATTGGCGCGGTAGGTGCTCTCGGTCCAAGAGCCGCTGTCGGCGTAGTCGTAAAACATGCGCGGCACGCGCTTTTGGGCGAGGACGCGGAGCTCTTCAATGTGGGTGATCACGGCCATGGAGGTGTCTCTTGTGCTAACTTGATTGGGATCATGGTAGCGCTTGCACGGCATGGCCTGCTTGAAAGACGGGCCTTGGCGATTGAAATTTTTGATGGGTACAGGTTGTGCGCTGAGGGCAAGGCTCGCGCCCGAATCGGGGCTTGCGACTGGCTTTAAGCTCGCCCTGCGGCTTCACCCCCCCGGCTCTGGAAGTTTTTAAATGGATTCACTGACTCAAATCGCTTTAGGCGCCTCGCTCAGCGTGGCCGTCATGGGCAGGCGCACGGCCGTCTGGAAAGCCGCCCTGTGGGGCGGGGTGGCCGGCTTGCTGCCGGACCTGGACGTGTTCATTGACCACGGCGATGCGGTGCTCAACATGGTGCGCCACCGGGCCGAAAGCCATTCGCTGTTCTACCTCAGCTTGCTCTCGCCCCTGATGGCCTGGGCCGTGGCGTGGTGGATGGCAGGGCGGCGCCAGCCAGAACACCTGGGGCGCTGGTGCCTGGCCCTGTGGCTGGCTTTGTTCACCCACCCGCTGCTCGATTTGATGACCGTGTACGGCACCCAGGTGTTTCAGCCCTTCACCGACGAGGCTTATGGCCTGGGCAGCATCTTCATCATTGACCCGCTCTACACCCTGCCGCTGCTGCTGGGCCTGGCCATGGCCCTGCGCTGGCCAAGCCGCGCCCTTGGCTTGGCGGGCAACCGCTGGGCGCTGGCTTGGAGCACGGCCTACTTGGTCTGGAGTGCCTTGGCCCAGGCCTGGGTGCTGCAGCATGCGCGCGTGTCGCTGGCTGCCCAGGGCCTGCCCGCGGCCCAGGTGATGGTCACGCCCGCCCCTTTTCAAACCGTGCTGTGGCGCGTGGTGGTGGTGGATGGCGTGCGCTTTCACGAGGGCTATTACTCCTTCTTCGACGGCGGCCGTGCCTTGCGTTTGACCCCTTACGACCGAGGCGGCGACTTGCTGGCCCGCCATGCCGACCACCCGCAGGTGCAGCGCATGGCGCGGTTTTCAGACGGGTTTTTCAAGCTGCACGAGCAAGCCGGTGACTTGTTCTTGAGCGATTTGCGCATGGGCCAGCAGCCCTACTATGTGTTCACTTTCAACCTGGGCGCACCCAGCGCACAGCCCCTGCCTGCGGCCCGCAACCAAGGTGTGCGCGGCGATGTGGGCGAAGGCCTGCGTTGGTTGGGCAGGCGCATTCGGGGCGAGGACCTGCAGGCGCCGGGGGCCTGAAGTGTTCAGCTGACGCTGCCGCAGCCACTGAGGGTGGCCATCTGCAGCTTGGAGGGGTCGGCCAGGGTCTCTGTGCGGGTGTCAAAGCCGACCTCTTTGAGGAACTGGGCCAGGCCCGCGTCCATGCTGCCAGTGTGCTGCGGGAACCACTCGGTCAGGGCTTCGGCCATGCGGGTGATGATGTCTTTGTCGTCGCCCTCAAAGCGCACCGCCACCGCGTTCATGGTCTCCAAGATGGTGGCGTGCTGGCCAGCGTGGCAGTGGTCACCCGGAAAGCCAGTGGCCTGCATCCAGCGCTCTTCTTGCGCAAAGTGCGCCTCGGTGTGGGCGATGAATTGGCGGTACAGCAGCAGCTGCTGGTCCACCGGCGTGGCCAAAATTTGATTGAGCAGTTCGGTGAACTCTTGGTGCGTCTCGTCCATGCGCGCATTGCCCACGGACAGGGCAGGCGACCAGTCCAGGCTGAAGTCTGACAGGGTTTGCGGGGCGGCGGTGGTGGTCATGAGGGGGCTCTTTGAAAGGGGTGTCTCTCGCCTCAGGCGAGTTGGAGGCGCGACTGGTGCCGCGCAATTTGCAGGCGCACCTGCGCAGGCGCGGTGCCGCCCAAGGTATTGCGGGCGTTCAGGCTGCCGCGCAGGCTCAGGCAGTCGTACACGTCTTTTTCAATGGAGGCGTGAAAGCCTTGCAGCACCGCCAGCGGCAACTCAGAGAGGTCGCAGCCGTGGCTGGTGGCGGCCTTGACGGCGTGGGCCACGGTTTCGTGGGCGTCTCTGAAGGGCAGGCCTTTTTTCACCAGGTAGTCGGCCAGGTCGGTGGCGGTGGCGTAGCCGCGCTTGGCGGCGTCTTCCATGGCCTGGGCGTTCACGGTGATGCCGCCTTCTTTGTGGCCGGTGACCGGGTTGATCTGGCCGCCCACCATGTCGCTGAAGATGCGCAGCGTGTCTTTGAGCGTGTCCACGGTGTCAAAGAGCGGCTCTTTGTCTTCTTGGTTGTCTTTGTTGTAAGCCAGGGGCTGGCCCTTCATGAGCGTGATCAGGCCCATCAGGTGGCCCACCACGCGGCCGGTTTTGCCCCGGGCGAGTTCGGGCACATCGGGGTTTTTCTTTTGCGGCATGATGGACGAGCCGGTGGTGAAGCGGTCGGCAATCTTGATGAAGCCAAAGTTTTGGCTCATCCACAAAATCAGCTCCTCGCTCAGCCGCGAGATGTGCACCATGCACAGCGAGGCTGCTGCCGTGAATTCAATGGCAAAGTCTCGGTCGCTCACGCCGTCCAGGCTGTTTTGGCAGACCTGGGGCTGTCCTTGCGCGTCCACCATCCCTAAGCTGCGGGCCACGCGCTCGCGGTCCAGCGGGTAAGTGGTGCCGGCCAGCGCGGCGCTGCCCAAGGGCAGGCGGTTGATGCGCCTGCGCGCGTCTTCAAAGCGCTCGGCGTCGCGGCTGAACATTTCCACATAGGCCAGCAGGTGGTGGGCAAAGCTCACGGGCTGCGCCACCTGCAGGTGGGTAAAGCCGGGCAGGATGACCTCCACATGGCGCTCGGCCACGCTCAGCAGCGCGCGCTGGAGTTCGGCCAGCAGCCCCAAGATCAGATCGGTCTCGCCGCGCAGCCACAGGCGCACGTCGGTGGCCACCTGGTCGTTGCGGCTGCGGCCGGTGTGCAGGCGCTTGCCCGCATCACCCACCAACTGAGTCAGGCGCGCCTCGATGTTCAGGTGCACGTCTTCCAGGTCCAGCTTCCACTCAAAGGCGCCGGACTCAATGTCTTGCGTGATGGCCTGCATGCCGCGTTCAATGTCGGCCAAGTCCTGCGCCGCGATGATGTCTTGCGCGGCCAGCATCTCGGCATGGGCCAAGGAGCCTGCGATGTCGGCTTGCCAGAGGCGCTTGTCAAAAAACACGCTGGAGGTGTAGCGCTTGACCAAGTCGCTCATGGGCTCAGAAAAGAGCGCCGACCAGGCTTGGGACTTTGTATCGAGTTGGTTTGTCATTGCTCACTAATTTTAGGGGGCCATCAAGGCGGGGCTTTGGAGCTCGGCCCGCGCCTGGGCGGGTATGAGGATGGGCGGCCTCGTTTTTGCACAACTGAGATGCAATCGCGTGTTGACATCCGCTACACACTCACTTAGTATTTGTATATTCAATGACTATACAAATTTTCTATGCGTGACGCTGCCATCAACTTGCGAGCCCTGCCTGAGCAACGTGCCTTGATTGACCAGGCGGCGCAGCTTTTGGGCAAGAACCGCTCTGACTTTATGCTCGAAGCGGCCTGCGACAAAGCGCAGTCTGTCTTGCTCGATCAAGTGTTTTTCACGCTGGATGCCAGCAAATTTCAGACTTTCATGGACCTGCTGGATGCGCCCCCTTCGCCCAACCCCGGGCTGGAGCGGCTGTGGAGCGTTAACGCACCTTGGGCACCTCAGGCATGACGCTGCGGCCTCCTGCCCCTTTGGAGGCCACGCACCAAGTGAGCAGTTTTGCCTGCGGTGAGCCCGTGCTGGATGAGTGGCTCAAACGCCGGGCCTTGGCCAACCAGTCCAGCGGTGCCAGCCGCACCTTTGTGGTCACTGGTGAAGCACAGTACGTCATGGCCTGCTACGCCCTGGCCGCAGGCGCTGTGGCGCACCAAACTGCCACGCGCACGGTGCGCCAGAACATGCCTGACCCGGTTCCTGTGATGGTCTTGGCTCGTTTGGCGGTTGACGTGCGCTGCCATGGCATGAAGCTGGGCGCGGCTTTGCTCAAAGACGCCCTGCAGCGCTGCATCTTGGTGTCGCAGCACACAGGCGTGCGAGCCATGCTGGTCCATGCGCTCAATGAGCCGGCCAAGCAGTTTTATGAGCACTATGGATTCAGGCCATCGCCTGCCCATGCAATGACCTTGATGCTCAAGCTCTGAGCTTGCCACTCACACCCCAAACCGCCCCGTCCACTTGCGCTCATAGCCCATCTTGTCAAAGTGCTCGACCATGAAGTCTATGAAGGTGCGGACCTTGGCCGACAGGTGTTTGCGGCTGGGGTAGGCCAGGTTGATGTTCAGGCGCGGCAGGTCCCAGTCGTCGAGCACGGGCACCAGGCGGCCGGCGACGATGTCGTCGAACAAGATGTAAGTGGGTTGCACCAAGATGCCCAGGCCGTCCAGGGCGGCAGCGCGCAGAATTTGCCCGTCGTTCGATTCCAGCAGGCCGCGCACGGTCACCACGCTTTGAACGCCGCCCTTGGCAAAGCGCAACTCGTTGGGGTTGTTGGCATAGGTGTACAGCAGCAGTTTGTGGCGCTGCAGGTCTTCCAGGGTTTTGGGCGTGCCGTGGCGGGCCAGGTAGCCGGGGGAGGCGGCCATCAGGCGCCGGGTTTCGGCCACGCGGCGTATGGTGATGTTGGAGTCGGGCTCAGACTCGCGGGTGCGTATGGCCACGTCGATGTTGTTGTCGATGATGTCCATGTAGCGGTTGGCCGCCTCCAGGTGCACCTGCACGTTAGGGTAGCGATTAGTGTATTCCCTGAGCAGCGGTGCCACATGGTGCATGGAAAACGACAGCGAAGCGGTGATGCGCAGCGTGCCCGTGGGGTTGAGCGCGGTAGCGTTGACCGCAGATTCTGCGTCACGCAGGTCGGCCACGATGGTGCGGGCACGGCTGAAAAACTCGCGGCCAGTGTCAGTCAGGTACAGCCTGCGCGTGTTGCGCTCGACCAGCCTGGCGCCCAGTCGCCCTTCCAGGGCGGCCAGGTGGCGGCTGGCGGCGGCGTTCGAGAGGTCCAGCGCTTCGGCTGCACGGCTCAAACTGCCGGTTTCAGCCACCTTTACAAAGAGCTCGATTTCTGTCCAGCGGTCCATAAAAGAAGTTTTTAAGGGGTTGTGCTCTGCTTTAGTTTCCCAATCGTAGCGCTTGAGGGGCTTTATCAGTGGCTTTCTTCCGCGCAGCGGAAAAGTCATTTGCGCCCACCGCCTTTTTATTCCACTTGGCCCTGCCTACCATCTGGCCCACAACAACTCATTGTGGTGGAGACTCGCCTTGCGCAACCTGAACCAGGACACCATCACCCAGGCCGTGATTGCCGGCCTGGTTGACACGCCTGATGCCCGGCTGAAGGAGCTGATGACCAGCCTGGTCCAGCACCTGCACGCCTTTGCGCGCGACACCCGTTTGACTGAGGCAGAGTGGGCTTTGGGCATTGATTTTCTGACGGCCGTGGGCCATCAATGCAGCCCCACGCGGCAAGAGTTTATTTTGTTGTCAGATGTGTTGGGCCTGTCCATGCTGACGGTGGCCATGAACAACGACAAACCCCAAGGGTGCACCGAGTCCACCGTGTTTGGCCCCTTTCATGTCCCAAATGCCCCGCGGGTGCCCAATGGCGGCGATGTGGCCCAGGGCGCGGCCGGCCAGCCTTGCCTGGTGCGTGGCCGCGTGCTGTCCCGCGACCACACGCCCTTGGCCGGGGCGTGTGTGGAGGTGTGGCAGGCCGATGCCCAGGGCAAGTACGACGTGCAGTACGAGGACCTGGCACAGCCGCGCGCACGCGGCGTGCTGCAAGCCGATGTGCAAGGTCGTTTTGAGTTCCACACCATCGTGGCCGAGCCCTATCCCATTCCTACCGACGGGCCTGTGGGCGATTTGCTGCGCGCCACGCAGCGCCACCCTTGGCGGCCAGCGCACCTGCACTTCATGGTGACGGCGCCTGGTCACCAAAACCTGATCACGCATGTGTTCCGCGATGGCGACCCCTACTTGGACAGCGACGCGGTTTACGGCGTGCGCCAGTCGCTGGTGGCGCCTTGGGTGCAGCAGGCCGATGGCCTCTGCACCATGGACTTTGACTTTGTCTTGAATGCGAATCCCTCATGATTTTCAGCTTCATCCTGATTGACAAACCAGACGCGGGCGATCTTCGCCAACGCATTCGCCCCGAGCACAAGGCCTACTTGGCCGGCGTGGCCGAGCGCATAGCGTTTGCGGGTCCTTTGGTGGCCGACGACGGCCAGACCATGCTGGGCAGCTTGCTGGCCATTGATTTCCCCAGTCGCGATGCCGCCCATGCCTGGTTGGCCGACGAGCCCTTCACCCGTGCAGGCTTGTATGCCAGCGTGACCATCCATGCTTTTGTGAACCTGTGGCCGCAGCGCGCCGGGTTTGCGCCTGCCGCTTGAATGACCTTGCGCATGATCAAGCACATCGTCATGTGGAATCTGCTGGGCGACAGCCCTGAAGCCAAGGTACAAGCCATTGCCCAACTCAAGCACAGCTTTGAGTCGCTGCGCGGGCTGGTGCCTGGCTTGCTGCGATTGGAAATTGGCGTGGACAGCAGCGGCGTGGACTATGCCTGCGACGTGGTGCTGTACTCCGAATTCGAGTCGCAAGCGGCACTCAACGCCTACGCCGTGCACCCTGAACACCTGCGCGTGAAAAACGAACTCGAAGGCCTGCGAATTGCCCGCCATCAGGTGGACTACAGTGCCTGAATGTCTTTATCAAACGGAAAAAAATGAACCAAACCATGCACGATGAACTTGAAATCAGGCAAATGGTGGAGCGCTGGGCGCTGTGGCGCGACGCGGGCGACTGGGAGCGCTTTGTCACGGTGTGGCACCCCGATGGCGTGATGATGGCCACCTGGTTCCAGGGGCCGGCCAAAGACTTTATTCGCGTCACGCAAGAAGGCTGGGCCAAGGGCGTGAGCATCCTCCATTTTCTGGGCGGCAGCGCCGTGGAGGTGGCCGGTGACCGCGCTATTTCCCAAACCAAAATGACCATTTCCCAGCGCGGCATGGTCGAGGGCGAGAACGGCCCGGTGCTGTGCGACGTGGTCTGCACAGGCCGCTTTTACGACTTTGTGGCCCGCCATGAAGGCCAGTGGAAGATGCTGCACCGCCAGCCTATTTATGAAAAAGACCGCATAGACCCGGTGGACTCGACCGCCGTGCTCAAGCTCGATCAGCAGGCCCTGGCCGGGTTTCCTGAGGGTTATCGCCACCTGGCCTACATTCAGACCCGCATCGGTTACACCGTGAAGATGGACATGCCCATGCTCAAGGGCGAGGTGGTGCAGGAGCTCTACCAGCGCGGCGCGCGCTGGCTGGCCGGCGGGCCGCTGGAGCGCTGAGCTTTTTTTAAAAAACACAACGGAGACAGACCATGAACAAACGCCTTTTCAATACCTCTTTGCTCGCTGGCATGCTCGCCTCGCTGGGCCTGGGCTCGAGCGCCTTGGCGCAGGCCTACCCCACCAAGCCTTTGCGCGTGGTGGTGCCGCAGCCGCCCGGTGGTGGCTTTGACGTGGTGGGCCGTTTGTTGGCCGACCGCCTGGGCAAGGCCCTGGGCCAGGGCGCGGTGGTGGAAAACCGCCCCGGCTCGGGCACGTTGGTAGGCACTGACCTGGTGGCCAAGGCCGCGCCCGACGGCTACACGCTCTTGGTCGGCTCGGTCTCCAACCTGGCGCTCAACCCGGGGCTGTACCGCAATTTGCCCTATGACAGCCTGCGCGACTTTGAGCCCGTGGGTTTGGCCGTGGCCTACAGCTACACCTTGGTGGCGCGCAAGGACCTGCCCTTTAACAACCTGCGCGAGTTGATGGCATACGCCAAAGCCAATCCCAAAAAACTGAGCTTTGCCTCAGGCGGCAGCGGCTCTGGCCAGCATGTGTTGGCTGCGGCCTTGTGGAATTTGACCGGCGTGGACGTGGTGCATGTGCCCTACCGAGGCGCGCAAGCGGCTTACCAAGACCTGCTGGGCGGCCGCGTGGATGTGTTTTTTGACCTCTCCCCCACGGCCAGACCGCAGGTGGAGGCGGGCAACCTCAAGGCCTTGGCCGTGTCGGGTTCCACCCGCTTGCCTTTCCACCCTGAGGTGCCTACATTGGCTGAGGCCGGTGTGGCCAACATTGAGCTGGAATCTTGGTTTGGCCTGTTTGCACCGGCCAAGACGCCTCCGGAGTTGCTTGAGCGCCTGCGCACAGAGCTCCTTCGCATCGTGCAGGCGCCTGATTTGGTGGAGACCTTCCGCAAAGCTGGCGGCAAGCCCTTGGCGCTGAGCACAGACCAGGCCAAAGCCTTGGTCAAACGCGACGTGGACCGCTGGTCCAAGATCACCCGCGACCTGGACATCAAGCCTGAATGAGCCTGGGACCACAGGGACACGCGCTAAGCTCTGTCCTTTAACTTTTATTTAAAAATCTGAATCATGAAAATCTCCGACGCTTGCCTGGACCAAATCTTCAACAAGGCCCGCTCGGCCAACGGCTTCACCGACCAGCCCGTGTCCGTCCAATTGCTGCAAGAGGTTTACGACCTGGCCAAGATGGGGCCCACGTCCATGAACACCCAGCCCACGCGCTATGTGTTTCTGACCACGCCCGCGTCCAAAGAGCGCTTGCTGCCCGCCTTGTCACCCACCAATGTGGACAAAACCAAGTCCGCGCCTGTGACCGTGATCGTGGCCAACGACACGCGCTTTTTCGAGCACATGCCCGTGGTCTGGCACAACCCTGGCGCCAAAGAGATGTTTGAGGGCAATGCGGTCATGGCAGGCGCCACCGCCAGCCGCAACGGCACGCTGGGCGGCGCCTACTTCATGGTGGCCGCGCGTGCGCTGGGTCTGGACTGCGGCCCCATGAGTGGCGTGGACCTGGCCAAGGTCAATGCCGAATTCTTTGCCGATGGCCGCTTCCAAGCCAACTTTTTGATCAACCTGGGTTACATGGACACGAGCAAGTTGTTCCAGCGCAACCCGCGCCTGAGTTTTGAGCAGGCCTGCCAGGTTCTCTGAGTGGGTCCCCCCCTGCGGCTGACCCAGCCTCAGGGGCGCACTTGGCGCAGGTCAGCCTGACCCAAGAATAAATAGCAGGAGACAAGACCATGACCCAGTTGCAGTTTGAAGGCAAAGACCTCGCCGAGGCGGTGATACAGCGCATGGCTGACAGCCCAGATGCGCGCTTCAAGCAGGTCTTGACCTCGCTGGTCAAGCATGCCCATGCCTTTGTGCAAGACGTGGACCTCCAGCCTGAAGAGTGGATGACGGCCATCGAGTTCCTCACCGCCTGCGGCAAGATGTGCGATGAAAAACGCCAAGAATTCATCTTGCTGTCTGACACGCTGGGCATCTCCATGCTGGTCGTGGCCTTGGAGCAGGCGCGCGGTGCGGCCGCGCTCAAAGCCAACCCGCCCAAAGGGACGCCCACCGAGGCCACGGTCTTGGGGCCTTTTTTCTGGGAAGGCGCGCCCGAATTGCCGCTGGGCGCTGACATCAGTGACCACCAATCCGGCGAGCCTTGCTACTACCACGGCCAGGTCACCGACACGGCGGGCAAGCCCCTGGAAGGCGCCATCCTTGACGTGTGGTCGGGCGATGGCGATGGCTTTTACGACATGCAAAAAGGCGATGGCAACACCATGGCCTTGCGGGCGCGCTTTCGCACCGACAAGAACGGCTACTACCACTACTGGTCCATCAAGCCGGCTTTTTACCCCGTGCCCGACGACGGCCCCGTGGGTGGCATGCTCAGGCGCATGGGCCGCCACCCCAACCGCCCTGGCCACATGCACACCGTGCTGCAGGCCGGCGGGCATGAGCGTTTGGTGACACATATTTTTGTCTCTGACAGCCCCTACATCGAGTCGGATGCGGTGTTCGGCGTGCGTGAGAGCCTGATTGCTCAATTCAAGTCGCATGCGGCAGGCACGGCGCCCGATGGTCGGGTCATGGCCATGCCGTTTCACTCCGCCCACTACGACTTCCACCTGGTGCCCTCCAGCGCCTAGGCCTGAATTTCCTAGCCTCAGGTTTTGGCCACTGCCCGTGGCCTGTTTGAACCCCTTGCCCACCTCAAAGGAGAAAAATTTTGAAAATCGGAAAAGCCTCCCATGTCCGCACCGCCATCAGCACCTCCAATGCAGACGCCATCATCGTGCGCGGTCGCAACCTGTCGGACGAGCTCATTGGGCACGTCAACTTTGGCGATTACTTTCATCTGCTGCTGACAGGCCGCATGCCCGATGCGGCCACCAGCGCGGTGCTCAATGCCACCTTGGTGGCCATTGCCGAGCACGGTCTGGTGCCCAGCAACCAAGCGGCGCGCATGACCTATGCGGCAGCTCCTGAGGCCATGCAGGGCGCGGTGGCCGCTGGCCTCTTGGGCGCCGGCTCGGTGGTGTTTGGCTCGTCCGAGGTGGCAGGGCGCCTGTTTTTGCGGGTGGAACAAGAGGCCAAGCAGCACGGCGGCGACATTCATGCGGCCGCCTATGCGGTGGTCAGCGACTTGCGCGCCAAACGCCAGTCTATTCCCGGCTACGGCCACCCCGAGCACAAAGAGCGCGACCCGCGCGTGGATGCCTTGTTCAATGTCTCGCTCAAGGCCGGCGCGTCGCAAAATTACGTGAACATTGCCAAGGCCATCGAAGGCGTGATTCCAGGCATCGTGGGGCGCGAGCTCAAGCTCAATGTCTCGGCAGGCATTCCGGCGGTGCTGCTGGACGTGGGTTTTCCGGTGAACGCGCTCAAAGGCGTGCCGATTTTGGCGCGCACCGCCAGCTTGATTGCCCACCTCAACGAGGAAATCGCCGACCCCATCGGTTTTGCGCTGGCCTACCAAGCGCTCAATGAATTCGAGTACACGGGCGATGTGCCCACTGGCTTTAAGGCGGAGTAAACCATGGCACAAGTTTTGTCTGAGCTCAAGGTGCTGGAACACGGCACCTTCATCACTGGCCCGGCTGCGGGCATGCTGCTGGCTGATTTGGGCGCCGACGTGCTCAAGGTCGAGCTGCCTGGCACGGGCGACCCGTTTCGCGCTTTTAAGGGTGAGCTCTACAGCCCGCACTTTCAAACCTACAACCGCAACAAGCGCAGCATCACGCTCAACACCAAAGACAAGGCCGACCTGGCCCGCTTTGACGAGCTGGTCGCAGAGGCCGATGTGTACATCCAGAACTTTCGCCCCGGCGTGGCCGAGAACATTGGCGCCGGTTACGAGCGCCTCAAGGCCCTCAACCCTAAGCTGATTTACTGCGCCATCAGCGGCTTTGGCCGCGACGGTCCCTACAGCGACCGGCCCAGCTACGACTCGGTGGCCCAGGCGGCGAGCGGCTTTTTGCGCCTCTTGGTCAACCCCAACGATCCGCGCGTGGTCGGCCCGGCCCTGGCCGACGCCTTGACTGGTTTTTATGCCGCTTACGGCATTCAGGGTGCGCTGTTTGAGCGCAGCCGCACTGGCCAGGGGCGGCTGGTGGAGGTGTCCATGCTCGAAGCCATGACGCACTTCAACCTGGACGCTTTCACGCACCTGTTCTCGGCCGACGAGGTGGTGGGCCCCTTCAGCCGGCCGCGCGTGTCGCAGTCCTATGTGCTGGAGTGCGAAGACGGCCACTGGGTGGCGCTGCACATGTCCTCTCCCCCGAAGTTTTGGGAGGGCCTGGCCCGCGCCATGGAGCGGCCGGACATTTTTCAAGACCCGCGCTTTGCCACCCGCGAGGCGCGCATTGGCAACCAAGAGGCCATGATTGAGGTGCTCTCGGCCATTTTCAAAACCCGCAAGCGCGTGGAGTGGTGCAACCGCTTGGTGGCCGAAGACGTGCCGCACGCGCCCATGTACAACACGCCCGAGGTGCCCGAAGACCCGCAGGTCAAGCACCTGCAGCTGTTTGTAGAAGCCCCGTCGCCCTTGCCCAACACCACCTTCAAGACGGTGCGCTCGCCCGTGTCCTACGACGGTGAGCGCTCGTTGGAGGTCACGGCGCCGCCCTTGCTGGGCCAGCACAATGCGCAGATGACCAAGGGCTGGCCTGCCCGCAGCACCAAGGAATCCACATGAGCGCACGGCGCCGCGCTCTGCTGGCCTTGTCAGCCGCCAAGCTCCAAGCCCAAGGGCTGGAGCTGCGCGCCATGCGCGCTGAAGAGATGGTGTCCTTTGGCCGCACCGAAATCACCAAATGGGCAGAGCTCGTCAAGCGCTCGGGTGCCCAGGTGGACTGAGCCTTTGTTTGCCCCTGAACGTTCCCGCTTTTTCACTTTTACTTACTGGAGACACGCATGAAAAAAATAGACCGCCGTTCCCTGCTGACCGCCACCGCGGCCGGCGCCGCTGCTTTGGTGGCCCCTTCATCGTTTGCACAGGGCGCGCCGATTCGCATTGGCAGCACCTTGGCGCTGACTGGGCCTTTGTCGGCCACGGGCCTGACCCACAAGTTGGTCGGTGAGATTTACATTGACCAACTCAATGCACGCGGTGGCCTGTTGGGCCGCAAGGTCGAATGGATGGTCAAGGACGACCAGTCCAAGCCCGACCTCGCCCGCACCTTGTACGAGCAGTTGATCACCGCTGACAAGGTGGACTTGCTCATGGGCCCCTATGCCACGGGCGCCATTTTGTCGGCCATGGGCGTGGCCCAGCGCTATGGCAAGGTGCTGGTGCACCACACCTTTGGCATTCCCTCGCTGGCCAAGTACGACATGCATTTCCCGGCTTGGTCCTTGGGCCCCACGCCCCAGACCACGGTGCCTAACACCGTGTTTGATGCCCTGGCCGCCTCGCCCAAGCCGCCCAAGACGATTGCCATCGTCACCAGCAAATTCCCCTCCATCCATTTCTTGTCGCTGGGCGGCCGTGCGGTGGCCAAGCAGCGCGGCCTGCAAGAGGTGCTGTTCCTCGAATGGGAATTTGGCAACCGCGACTTCGGCCCCATTGCCGCGCGTGTGAAAGACGCCAAGCCCGATTTGGTGTGGATTGGCGACATTGGCTTGGAGGGCAACATGCTGCTCGACGCCATGAAAAAGATCGACTACACGCCGCCCATGAACTTCCACCTGTATCCCGCACCAGGTCCCATGACCAAGGCGCCGGAAGGCCAGGGCGCCATGTCGCTGACCATTTTTGAAGAGCACCAGCCTTTCTTGGGCAACCCAGGCGGTGCGCAGTTCGTCAAGGTCTTCAACGAGCGCGCCACGCAAGCCAAGCTGGCCGACACCAGTGTGGAAACCCAAGCCGCGGCCTCGTTCTCGGCCTGGCAAATTTTGGAAGCAGGTGTCCGGGGTGCCAACAGCCTTGACGACAAGGCCATTGCAGGCTGGCTCAAGGCCAATCGAGTGGACACCATCCACGGCCGCCTGCGCTTTGACGGCCCCAGCAACTACGGCGACGACCTGATGAAGATCAAGCAAGTGCAAGGCGGCAAGTGGCAGGTGGTTTGGCCCGCGCAGTTCGCGGCACCCGGCGTCAAGCTGCAGGTCAAGTAAACGCTTAAGCCAACCAACCGTGAAGGTGACTCGCCAATGACGCTTCCGAGCCTGAATTTATTGATGCAATCGATCCTGTCCGGGATCTTCATTGGCAGTTTGTACGGTCTCATCGGTCTGGGCCTGGGCCTGACCTGGGGCCTGCTGCGGCAAATCAATTTGTCCCACTTTGGCCTGGTGTTTCTGGGGGCCTACCTCAGCTACCACATGGCCACGGTGGCCCACATTGACCCCTTGTGGGGCTTGTTGATCTTGCCGCCTTTTTTCTTTGTGTTTGGAGCGGGCATGCAGTGGGTGTTGGCGCGTTTTGCCATCACCCCCTTTAACTCGCTGCTGGCGACCTTTGGCGTCACGGTGGTGATCGAGTCGCTGATTCAAAGCATTTGGACGGCCGACTACCGCCGCTTGGAGTCCGATTACAACGACATGAAGTTCAAGGTGGGCTCGCTGTTTGTGCCTATTCCTGAACTGATCACGCTGGTGCTGGCCGTGGGCATTGCGGTGGCCATTTGGGCTGCCATGCGCTACACCGACTTGGGCAAAGCCTTGCGTGCCATGGCCGAGGACGCACCCATTGCGGCGGCTTTTGGCATCAACCAAAAAGCACTCTCGCTGGGCTTGGCGGGCATGTGCTCGGCCTTGGCAGCGATTGCAGGCGTGTGCCTGGCGCTGACCTTCACGCTGGCGCCTTCGCAAATCTTCACCTGGGTGGGCGTGGTCTTTGCCGCCGTCATGTTGGGCGGCTTGGGCAGCCCGCTGGGCCCTTTGTTCGCCGGTATTTTGATTGGCGTGAGCGAGGCAGTCACCATGGCTGTGGCTTCGCCCTCGTGGGCACCCATCGTGTCTTTTTCTCTGTTGATCTTCATGCTGCTGCTGCGGCCCGGCAAGAGCTGAATCGAGCCCCCTCATGAACAAAACCATTTCCGGCATTCTTGCCGCAGGCCTGGTGCTGGCCTGTGTGCCTTGGCTGGGTCTGCCGGCCTTTTACGAGTCGTTTCTCTATCTGATTTGCCATTGGGTGATCCTGGCCATGTCCTGGAACATCTTGTCGGGCTACTCGGGCTACTTTTCTTTTGGCCACGGCGTGTTCTTTGGCGTGGGCATGTACACCACGGGCGCGCTGGCGGGCAAGCTGGACTGGCCTTTTTTGGCCACCTTGCCCTTGGCCGCACTCTTTCCGGCTTTGCTGGGCGTGCTGCTCGGGGCGGTGGTGTTCCGCGTCAAGGCGGTGCGCGGTGAGCTGTTTGCGCTGTTGACCTTGGCCGTGACTTTTGTGGTGGCGACCATCATCATCAACACCCCGATTGACGGCGGCCCAGGCGTCTACCTCATGGCCGTGGAGGTGCCCAAGCTCGGGCCTTCTCCGGGCTCATCGCTCTACCTGTTGGCGCTGCTGGTGATGGTGGCCACGGCACTGATTGCCTACACCTTGCAAAAATCCAAGCTGGGTGTGGGTCTGTATGCCATTCATGACGACGAGGACGTGGCCGAGGTCATGGGCGTGCCCACTTACGGCTACAAGCTGCTGGCCTTTGCGGTCTCCAGCGCCTTGGCGGGTCTGGCGGGCGGCATCCATGCGCTTTTTGTGCAGTACGTCACAGTGGGTGAGACCTTCAACATCACCGTGCCGCTGACCGTGGTGCTGATGAGCTGCCTGGGCGGCTCGCGCCATTGGGCCGGTCCCGCCGTCGGTGCAGTGTTCATCACTTGCCTGCTGTATTACTTCACGGCGGGCAACAACCCGGTGTTGGGCAAGGCGGCCGTGGGTGTGGTGCTGATTGCGGTGATTTTGTTCATGCCCAACGGCGTGATGGGTTACTTCCTCAAGCGGCGCGCCAATCAGGCCGCCGAGCGCAGCCGGGCCTTGGAGGCGGCCGGCCAGGTGCACGCGTCTTTGCCGGTGGTGGTGTCCACGCCTGCTCCGCGACCCGCTCCTGGCAGCACCGAGGTGCTTCTGGAAACGCGGGGTCTGTCCAAGGCCTTCAAAGGGGTGCAAGCGCTCAGCGAGGTCAGCTTGACCGTGCACAAGGGCGAGATTTTGGGTTTGCTGGGGCCCAACGGTTCGGGCAAGTCCACCTTCATCAACGTGGTCAGTGGTCACTACGCGGCCACAGGCGGCAGCTACATGTTTGAGGGCCGCGAGTTGGCGGGCCTGCCCGCCCACCAGGTGGCGCAGTCTGGCATTGCCCGCACCTACCAAATTCCTCGCCCCTTCGCGCAAATGACGGTGATTGAAAACGTCATCATGGCGGCCATGTTCGGCAGTGCCGCCATGAACCGGCCCCAGGCCACCGAAGAGGCCATGAAATGCCTGGAGTTCACCGGTCTCAAACACAAGGCTGAAAGCCTGCCCGACGACTTGAACCTGCATCAGCGCAAGTTCTTGGAATTGGCGCGTGCCTTGGCTTCGCGGCCCAGGTTGGTGCTGCTCGACGAGGTGCTCTCGGGCATGACGCCCAGCGAGATCAACGAGGCCATTGAGCTGATACGCCGCATCCGTGACCAGGGCTCCACCATTGTGTTTGTCGAACACGTGATGCGCGCTGTCATGGCCTTGGCCGACCGTGTGGCCGTGCTCAACCACGGCAAGCTGCTGGCCGTGGGGTCTGTGAAAGAGGTCATGAGCAACCCTGAAGTGGTCAGTGCTTACCTGGGGAAAGCCCATGCTTGAAGTTCAAAACATTTTTGTCAATTACGGCGCGGCGCCTGCCTTGTGGGACGTGTCCGTCAATGTGCAGGACAAAGAGTTGGTCTGCGTGGTGGGCCCCAACGGCGCTGGCAAAACCACCTTGATCAACGCCATGGCTGGGCTGCACGCGGTCAAAAGCGGTCAGCTGCGTTTTGGCGGTCGCGACATCACCCGACTGGAAAGCCACCGGTTTTGCGAGGCAGGCATCGCCATCGTGCCTGAAGGCCGGCGCCTGTTCACGCAAATGACCGTCATGGACAACCTGGAACTGGGCAGCTTTTTGCCTGCTGCCAAAGCCAGGCGAGCCGAGCGCTTAGAGCGGGTGCTCTCGCTTTTTCCGGCGCTCAAGGTCAAGCTGCCCAGTCCAGCGGGCTCGCTGTCTGGCGGCCAGCAGCAAATGGTGGCCATAGGCCGTGCGCTCATGGCCGGCCCCACGCTGCTGCTGCTCGACGAGCCTTCGCTGGGGCTGGCGCCCACTATTGTGTTGGACATGTTTGCCGCCATCCGCCAGATCAATGCCGAGGGCACAGCGGTGCTGCTGGTGGAGCAAAACGTGTCCATGGCGCTGGAGACGGCTCACCGCGCCTACGTCATGGAAGAAGGCCGCATCGTGGCGCAAGGCCAGGCCAAGGAAATGATGAACCGGCCCGAGATTCAACGGGCTTACTTGGGCGTAGAGGCGCACTGACCTGCAGGGGGGCTTGGGCAAGAAGCCAGACTTGCTTGGCAGGTCATTGCTGTGCGCTGAAGCTTGAGCCTGTGAGCATCCGTTGGCCAGAGCCGTCAAAGGCCTTGCCCTTGGTTTGCGATTCACCGCACAGCGGCACTTTTTACCCGGCAGACTTTCAGCCTGCTTTGCCCATGGCCTTGTTGCGCCAGGGTGAAGACACCGATGTCGATGCGCTGTGGTGCTCTGCCGTGGACGTGGGGGCCACCTTGATTGCCGCCTGCTTTCCGCGCAGCTACATTGGTCCCAACCGGGCCTTGTCAGACCTCGACCCTCTTTTGTTGGACGGTCCCTGGCCAACGGCGCTGGCGCCGGGTGAAAAGTCCCGCCTGGGTTTTGGGCTGGTCTGGAGCAAAGTGGACGCAGACCATCCCATTTATGACCGCCGCTTGTCGGTGGCCGAGGTGCAGCAGCGCATTGCATCTTGTTGGCAGCCCTACCGCGATGCGCTGGCCCAGGAAATTGAAGGCGCCGCTCAGCAATTTGGGGCGGTTTGGCACCTGAACCTGCACTCCATGCCTGACAACGCCTATGCCCGCTTGGGGATCAAGCCCCATCGGCCGCTGGCTGACTTTGTCTTGGGGGACCGAGACGGCACCACCTGTGAGCCTGATTTCATCGACGTGGTTGAACGCAGTTTGCGCAGCTTTGGTTACAGCGTGGCCCGCAACGACCCCTACAGGGGCACGCCCTTGCTGTTGCAAACCGGTCAGCCCGCCTTGGGGCGCCACAGCCTGCAAATTGAAATTCGACGCCCGCTTTATATGAATGAGGCCACGCGCGAGAGAAACGCCCTTTTCCATGTGCTGCAGTGGCAAATGAGCCACACCCTGCGCAATGTGGCGCACAACTCGCCTGCCATCTCATGCGCTGACTGAGCCCTTTGGGGGCGGCCATGTGGCTGTGACACGAGCGAGCCTGGCAGCGCTTGGCCAGGCGCAAGCCGCCAGGCTTTGCGCCTTGCTGGGCGCTCAAACGGCGGGGAGGGAAATTCAGACTATTCTTGAGATCGTTTTTTTGACCTTTCCCATGTCCCTGCCTTTAATCACTGACCCTTTTTTTTACGCCGTGGCCATTCCGGCGACCTTGTTGATGGGGGTGAGCAAAAGTGGCTTTGGCACGGGTTTTGGCTCCCTGGCCGTGCCCTTGATGGCGCTGGCAGTGACGGTGCCCGAGGCGGCCGCCATCATGATGCCGGTGTTGTTTTTCATCGATGTGCTGGGCTTGGCGGCATTTCGCAAGAACCTGGACTTCAAGCTGCTTAAGTTTTTGGTGCCCTGCGGCCTGCTGGGCACGCTGATGGGCTATTTGCTGTTCAAGGTGCTGGATGCGCGCGTGGTGGCTGCCATGGTGGGTGGCTTTACCTTGCTGTTTTTGGCCCAGCGCATGCTTTTCCCGCCCAAGGCCGATGCCCCGCCGCCGCCGCGTTGGGTGGGGGCTTTTCTGACGGTGACATCAGGCTTTACCAGCTTTGTGGCACATGCCGGTGGCCCGCCTCTGAGTGTGTACGTGATCCCCTTGCGACTGTCTCCTTTGTTGTTCGCGTCCACCATGTCTTTTTTCTTTTTTTCCATCAATTTGTCCAAGTGGATTCCTTACGGGCTCTTGGGGCTGCTGGACTGGCGCAACATGGTCACCTCACTGGCTTTGCTGCCTTTTGTGCCCTTGGGGGTATGGACAGGGGTGCGCTTGGCCAAGCACATCAGGCCGGAGCTTTTTTACCGTTTTCTGTATGCCGGAATGTTTCTTACAGGCGCCAAGCTGCTCTGGGATGGCTTGCAATGACGCCAAGGCTGAGGGGCTTGGGGCTTGATTAAGACTGCAACAGGGCGCCGGCAAAGCCGCATTGGCGCCACGCTTCAAACACGGTCACCGCCACCGCGTTGGAGAGATTGAGGCTGCGCTGATCGGCCAACATGGGCAGGCGCAGCCGCTGCGCCAGGGGAAATTGTTCTCGCACCTCGGCCGGCAGGCCAGCAGTTTCAGAGCCAAACACCAGCCAGTCACCGGCTTTAAAGCGCAAGTCAAAGGCCGAGCGTGAGCCCCGCGTGGTCAGCGCAAACATGCGCTCCGGCGGAGGTTGCTGGTCTTGCAGCAAAGCCTGCCAACTGCCGTGCCTGCGCACCGTCGCGCTTTCGTGGTAATCCAGCCCAGCGCGGCGCAGGTGTTTGTCGTCCATGGCAAAGCCCAGAGGCTCGACCAAATGCAATTGGCAGCCGGTGTTGGCCGACAGCCGGATGATATTGCCGGTGTTGGGCGGAATCTCAGGGGCCACCAAGACGATGTGAAACATGACATCAATTATCAGTGGCGTGCCTCAGGGCGGGGTGCGCGCCACCACCAGGCCAGTGACACTGCGGGCGCCGGCGTTTTTCAGCGCCAGAGCCGCCGCCGCCAGGCTGGCACCACTGGTCATCACATCGTCCACCAGCACCACTTGTTTGCCAGACAGCAGGTGGGCCTGCAAAGGCTCGGCCGCAAAAGCACCCTGCACGTTATCGAGCCGCTGTGCGCGCTTGAGATCGCTTTGCGGCAGCGTGTGGCGCAGCCTCAGCAGCAGCCCAGCGCTTAACCTAGCGGGGCTGCTGCTGCCCTGGTGCAAGGCCTTGGCCAATTCCCAGGACTGGTTGAAGCCGCGCTCGGCCAGCCGTTCTCGGGACAGCGGCAGCGGCAGCAGCCAATCGTCAGCACCTAGCCCCGTCAAGCGCTCGGCCACGTCTGGCTGGGCCAGCAGGCGGTCCGCAAAAAAACAGGCCCAAGCTGTTTGCTGCTGAAATTTGAACTTGGTCAGCAGCTCTGACCAGGGGTAGCGGTAGTCCAGCGCGGCAAAGCAGCCGTCCAGGGGGAGCGGCTGGCGCAAACACTCGGGGCAGCGTTGTGGCCCGCCAGGCAAAGCTGTCCAGGCCAGTGCGCAGCCCGGACAGCGGTGTTGCGGCTGCAGCAAGCGCTTGAGGCAGGCCGGGCACACGGGCTGGCTCGGCCAGCTGCGGCACACCGCGCATTGGCTGGGCAGTGCCGGAGCCCCTGTCCGTCTCAAAAGCAGGCGCAAGCGCTGCTGCCAAGGCGCTGGGCCAGCTTTGCCAGGCGCCTGGGTGTGGGGGGACGGCATGCGGTCAATATACTCAGCAGCCCTGCCGCAAACCATCTGGACATACCCTTTGCCCGATCCCGCACCGCCCACACTGGACCCTGTTGCATTGGCGCGCTGGCACCGAGCGGCGCCCTTGGAGACCCCTTGGTTGCACGAGGAGGTGGCGCGGCGCATGCACGAGCGTCTGGCCTGGATCAAACGCAAACCTCAAAACTGGACCGATTGGGAGCCTGTGCGCGGGGGTGTGGAGGCGCATGAGGCCTTGATGCGCGATTTCGGCCCGCACGGCTTGGTGATTGAGCGTCTGCCTCACCGTCAGCAAGTGGCCCGCCAGCGCTGGCAGCCCAGTTGGTGGCAGCCTAGGCGCTGGCGCAGGGATGCAGCCTCCTTGCAGCCTGCACCGGCCAGCCAGGACATGGTTTGGGCCAACATGGCACTCCATCTGGAGGCCGAACCTCAGTCCTTGATGGCGCAATGGCACCAGTTGCTTAAAGTCGATGGTTTTGTCATGTTCTCCTGTTTGGGGCCAGACAGTGCGTTGGAGTTGCGCCAGCTTTACCAGGCCCTGGGCTGGCCACCGGCGGGCCACGAGCTCACCGACATGCACGACTGGGGCGACATGCTGGTACACAGCGGTTTTGCCGAGCCGGTGATGGACATGGAGCGCCTGACGCTTACCTTCGAGTCGCCCGAGCGATTGCTCCAAGAGCTCGCCGGTTTGGGCCGCAATTTCCATCCGCAGCGCTTTGCCGCCCTGCGCGGGCGCCACTGGAAGGCCCATTTGCTGGCAGCCATGCTCGAGCTGATGCCGCGCCAGCCAGACGGGTCTTGGCCGCTGAGTTTTGAGCTGATTTATGGCCACGCCATCAAGCCAGCGCCCAGGTTCAAGCTAGAAGCCACCAGCCAAGTGTCCTTGGACGAGATGCGGCGCATGCTCAAAGCGGCAGACCCCTCATCGGGGGCATGACAGCGCGTGCGCAGGCCAGCAAATGCCTCATTTCAGCGCAATCTGCGGCAAAACTTGTGGGAATGTTCAGCCCTCATCACACGGGGCAACTGATGCGAATTAAACTTACTCTATGCTTTGCCGGGTATGGTCCCTAGGAAAAGTGCAGCGGCTTCTCGCCGCCAGCTTGTGGGTTTGATGCTGTGTCGACTTCTTCCCCTTTTCGATTCGCCACCTCCAGTCACCTGGCCGATGGCCGCTACCAAGCGGTTCAGTGGTTGATCAAGCGCAATTGCTCGGTCACGCCGACCCAACTGGTGCGCCTCTACATTTCTTTGTGTGTGGTTTCTCTGGGCATTGCCTTGTTTTTCTGGATGCAAGGGGCGCGCATGATCATGCCTTTTGCTTGGCTGGAGTTGTTGGCGGTGGGCGCTGCTTTTTTGGTTTATGCCCGCCATGCCCGTGATGGCGAAAAAATTACGCTGCATGGCCCAAGCCTCGTGGTGGAGTTGGAAACCGGCGGTCGCACCGAGCGCGCAGAGTTTTCCCGGGAGTGGGTGCGTGTGGAGCCCCGCAGCGGGGATGGCTCCTTGATCCAGGTCTCTGGACAAGGTCGCACTGTGGTGGTGGGGCGGCACTTGCGCCCTGAACTCAGACCGGCTTTGGCCCGCGAAATTCGGTTTGCCTTGCGCGGTTGTTGAGCTGTGGCCATTCATGCCACTGCAGCACCTTATTCCTGACGTGAAGCTTGCTCCATGGCCGCGATTTCACGCTTGAGGACTCCCTATAATTGACTAGTTTTGACTGGTCCTAGATCCCCCAAATAGCAAAGACGATGAACGAGAGCAACAACATGGCCCAGGGCTTGAAGTGCGCGCAAGCGCTGTCGAAGTCGGTGCGACACACCGCACTGTCACTGTCTTTCAAGGCGAGTGCCTGGCTGGCCATGGCAGGCACCTCCTTGTCATCTGCCGCAGCCGAGCTGAATTTGCCAGGCGGGCCGCAGGTCTATCAGCTGAATTTGCCCATGCCTGCCACGCAGATTGCGGCCGAGCAAAATTGGCTGCATTGGGCCATGATGATCATTTGCTTGGTGATCTTCATCGCCGTTTTCAGTGTGATGTTTTATTCCATGTGGAAGCACCGCAAGTCGGTGGGACACAAGGCGGCCAACTTTCACGAGTCCACCACGGTAGAAATTGCTTGGACCATCGTTCCCTTTTTGATCGTGATTGGCATGGCCCTCATGGCCACCAAGCTCTTGGTGGCGCAAAAAGACACCTCGAACGCCGACCTGACCATCAAGGCCACCGGTATTCAGTGGAAGTGGGGTTATGAGTACATCAAGGGCGAAGGCGAGGGCATTGCCTTTGTCTCCACACTCGATGCCAGCCACCGCGCCCTGTCCAATGCGGGCGGCCCCAAAAAAGGTGAGGTGGTCAGCGACTACCTGCTCAAGGTCGACCAGCCATTGGTGGTGCCAGTCAACCAGAAAATCCGCATCATCACCACAGCCAACGATGTGATTCACGCTTTTGCGGTGCCTCAGTTTGGCATCAAGCAAGACGCTATTCCCGGTTTTGTGCGCGACACCTGGTTCAAGGCTGAAAAAACCGGTGATTTTTACGGTCAGTGCCAAGAGCTTTGCGGCAAAGAGCATGCCTATATGCCCATTCACGTGAAGGTGGTCACAGCCGAGCAGTATTCAGAGTGGACCAAGGCCAAATTCAAAGAAGCCGCAGCCAAGGCGGATGACCCCAGCAAGGTGTGGGTGCAGGCCGATTTGATGGCCCGTGGAGAAAAAGTGTTTGCCGCCAATTGCGTGGCATGCCACCAAGCCACTGGCAAAGCGGTCGGCCCCATCAAAGCGCTCGACGGCTCTGCTGTGGTGCTTGCGGACGATCACCTGCTGCAAACCAATATTTTGCTCAATGGCGCCGCCAATGGCGCTATGCCAGCCTGGAAGCAGTTGAGCGACACCGAAATAGCTGCCGTCATCACCTACACCAAAAACAACTGGTCCAACAAAACGGGCCAGCTCGTTCAGCCTGCTCAGGTGCTGGCAGCGCGCAAGTAATTTCTTCCAAGTCTCAAGTTCAAGTCATCAGAGGTAACCCAAATGAGTGCAGTACTAGATCACCACGATCATGCGCATGACCATGAGCACCACGCGCCCAGCGGCTGGCGCCGTTGGGTCTTTGCGACCAACCACAAAGACATAGGCACGTTGTATTTGTTGTTCAGCTTTGCGATGTTGATGTTCGGTGGCGTGCTCGCCTTGGGCATTCGCGCTGAGCTGTTTCAGCCTGGTTTGCAATTGGTCAACCCCGAGTTGTTCAACCAGTTGACCACCATGCACGGCCTGATCATGGTGTTCGGCGCCATCATGCCCGCCTTTGTGGGTTTTGCGAACTGGATGATCCCGCTGCAAATTGGCGCAGCCGACATGGCATTTGCGCGCATGAACAACTTCAGCTTCTGGCTGATGATTCCTGCCGGTTTGATGCTCGGTAGCTCGTTTTTCATGCCCGGTGGTGCCCCTGCGGCGGGCTGGACGCTCTATGCCCCCTTGACGCTGCAAATGGGGCCGTCCATGGATGCGGGCATTTTTGCCCTGCACATTTTGGGCGCGTCGTCCATCATGGGCTCGATCAACATCATCGTGACCATCTTGAACATGCGCGCTCCCGGCATGACGCTGATGAAGATGCCCATGTTTGTGTGGACTTGGCTGATCACTGCCTACCTGCTGATTGCAGTGATGCCCGTGTTGGCAGGCGCCATCACCATGACGCTGACGGACCGCCATTTCGGCACCAGCTTTTTCAACCCCGCAGGAGGTGGTGACCCAGTGATGTACCAACACATCTTCTGGTTCTTCGGTCACCCTGAGGTGTACATCATGATCTTGCCGGCCTTCGGCATCATCAGCCAAATTCTTCCGGCCTTCTCTCGCAAGCGCCTTTTCGGTTACGCCTCCATGGTGTATGCCACGGGCTCCATTGCCATCTTGAGCTTTGTGGTGTGGGCTCACCACATGTTCACCACCGGCATGCCGGTGACAGGCCAGCTGTTTTTCATGTACTCGACCATGTTGATTGCAGTTCCCACGGGAGTGAAGGTTTTCAACTGGATTGCCACCATGTGGAAGGGCTCGATGACTTTTGAGACCCCCATGTTGTTTTCGGTCGGATTTATCTTTGTTTTCACCATGGGTGGCTTCACGGGTCTCATCCTGTCTGTGGCTCCTGTCGATGTTCAACTGCAAGACACTTATTACGTGGTGGCTCACTTCCATTACGTGTTGGTGGCCGGCTCGCTGTTTGCCATGTTTGCCGGCTTTTACTACTGGGTGCCCAAGTGGACGGGTGTGATGTACAACGAAACACGAGGCAAGATTCACTTTTGGTGGACGCTGATCTCCTTCAACATCACCTTCTTCCCCATGCACTTCTTGGGTTTGGCTGGCATGCCCCGCCGTTATGCCGACTACCCCATGCAGTTTGCTGATTTCAATGCACTGGCTTCGGTGGGCGCCTTTGCGTTCGGTTTTGCACAGGTTTACTTCTTCGTTTTTGTGGTTCTGCCCACCATGCGCGGCCAAGGTGAAAAAGCACCTGCTAAGCCATGGGAAGCAGCCGAGGGTTTGGAGTGGGAAGTGCCCTCTCCTGCGCCTTTCCACACCTTTGAGACCCCGCCCAAGTTGGATGCGACAGCAACCAAAGTGATTGCTTGAATCTATCACCGAGCCCTGACGCCATGACACCTGAGCAATCTAAAAATAACCGCCGCTTGGCATGGATTTTGGCGTCGGTGGTTTTTGTTTTCTTCACCGGTTTCATGGCCCGCATGGTTCTGGTGAACGGCTGAATGTCGTGGCCAGCCCTTTGAAAGACTGACATGGGTGTGAAGCGCGAAAATATTCGCATGATGGGCAAGCTCGGTGTGATCGTGCTGGGCATGTTCGGCTTTGGTTACGCCCTGGTGCCTCTGTACATCGCCATTTGCGAGATGACAGGCATCAATGTCTTGGCCCTGGGCGACAAGCTCATCCCAGGAGCCAGTTCTACCCAAGCGGCCAATTCACAGGTGGACCGCAGCCGCTTGATCACGGTGGAGTTTGACGTCAATGCTCGCGGACCTTGGGATTTCAAGCCCGCGGTGCGTTCTCTTCAAGTCCATCCCGGCGAGTTGACCACGGTGATGTACGAGTTTCAAAACATACAAAACCGCACCATGGCCGCCCAAGCCATACCGAGTTATGCGCCCAAGCAGTCGAGCGCGCACTTCAACAAGCTCGAATGCTTTTGCTTCACCCAATACACCTTGGCCCCTGGTGAGAAAAAGGCTTGGCCCGTGGCGTTTGTGATTGACGCCAAGCTGCCCAAAGACGTGACCACCATCACCTTGTCGTACACCTTTTTTGAAGTGGGCGGTAAGACACCAGCGGCGCCAGTGGGCCCCTTGACTGTTCCCAAAGCGGCATCGGCGCCAGCGGGGATTTTGGGTCTGGCCGGAGCGGGTGCGTGAATATGCAGACAGAGCCTCCTGTGAAGCCCTCGTTTTGGCTCAGCGTGAAGGCGGTTGTTTGGTCTTTTGTGGGTTTGCGCAGCCGCCTAGCCTTTGAGCAAGATACCCAACGCATCAATCCGCTGCATGTGGTGCTGGTCGGTTTAATGGGTGTTTTTGTCTTTGTCGCCGGTTTGATGGCTTTGGTCAATTGGATCGTGCCGGGCTGAGCGAAAAAGCACAGTTTGATCGAACGCCGAGGCGGCGAGTCAACATAGTTTTTGAAGTGAATTTGAGAGAACCAAGAGGAATGAGTATGTCGTCAGTCACACACGGGTCCACGCCCTACTATTTTGTACCCAGCCCGTCCAGCCATCCGGTGATGGCGGCGATTGGTTTGTTCTTTGTGATTCTGGGTGCGGGTCAGTGGGTCAATGGGGTGGGTTGGGGCGCTTACTCCCTGGCTTTCGGTTTGGTCTGGTGGTTGGGTGTGCTTTTTCAGTGGTTTAAGCAATCTATCTCAGAAAGCGAAGGGGGACTCTACAGCGACCGCATAGACATGTCTTTCCGCTGGAGCATGAGCTGGTTCATCTTCTCTGAGGTGATGTTTTTCGGCGCCTTTTTTACCGCTTTGTGGTGGGCCCGCTCGCATTCGGTGCCCGCGTTGGGCAGCTTGGAAAATTCATTGCTTTGGCCTGATTTCCGCGCCATTTGGCCCACCGCAGAAATTGGTGTCACTGCTTCGCCTGCCGGCATCGTCGAGGCCTTCTCCACGGTGGGTCCTTTCTGGCTGCCCACCATCAATACGGCACTGCTGCTGACCTCCGGCGTGACCTTGACCATTGCGCACCATGCTTTGCGTGAAGGTCATCGAGCCAAGACCATTTCATACATGTGGTTGACGGTGCTCTTGGGCTTGGTGTTTCTGGGTGTACAGGGGTACGAGTACTTTCACCTGTACAACGATTTGAACCTCAAACTCAACTCCGGCATTTATGGTTCGACCTTTTACATGCTCACCGGCTTTCACGGCTTTCACGTGTTTGTGGGCATGTTGATGCTGCTCTTCATCACCTTGCGTTTGCAAAAAGGTCATTTCACGCCGGAACGTCACTTTGGTTTTGAGGGCGCGGCCTGGTACTGGCATTTTGTCGATGTGGTCTGGCTCGGCCTTTACATCTTGGTTTACTGGCTGTGAGTTTGGCAGGGCCATGGCCCTGTGCTTGGTTTGACGAACAAAAAAGGCCGCAAAGCGGCCTTTTTTTGTTGAACTTCACACGCCATGAAGTTGGTTTTTTTGTGGCTTTATTCTCAGCCCAGTGGCAAGCCTTTGGGTTGGATGTAGCCGAGCTTGTAAGCGATCAACACGCACAGGAACAAGAGCACTGAAAAGCCGACTCGGAACGCCAAAGCCTTGGCCATGTGGCTGGTTTTGGGCTTGCCTTGGGTGCCATCTTTCATCATGAAATAAAGGGCGCTGGCCAGCGCCCCGAAAATGCCAACAAAGGCCAGTGCGATCAGGTAAGACATACCTTTAATTATCAACCCATGACAGATTCTGCGCACGCCAGCCCACTCGCAAGCCCGTTGCCGCGTTGGCGAACCGCACGCTTTTGGGTGTTGACTGTGGCCACCTGGGCCATGGTGGCATTGACTTTTTCGCTGGGCCGGTGGCAAATGAGCCGGGCCGACTACAAGCTGGAACTGACCCTGGCCGTGGCCGCCCGGGGGCAGGAGCCCGCCCTGAGCGTGAGTGCCTTGATTGGCAGCACCGATTTGCCGGCACAACTGCACAGGCGAGTGGCACTGCAAGGGGAGTGGCTGAGCGCCCACACCGTTTATCTGGACAACCGACCCATGCAGGGGCGGACTGGCTTTTGGGTGCTCACGCCCTTGAAGTTGGCAGGCTCGTCGCGTGTGGTTTTGGTGCAGCGTGGCTGGGTGCCTCGCGACTTTGCAGACCGCAGCCGCTTGGTGCCTGTGGTCACAGCTGAGGGCACTGCAGAAGTGCTGGGCCGCATGGCCCTGTCGCCTGGCAAGCTATACGAGTTCAAGGGGGAGGAGCAGGGCCGAATCCGGCAAAATCTGCGTTTGGATGCGTTTCGCACGGAGACCGGCTTGGACCTGCTGAGTGCCTTGGTGGTTCAAACTGGCGAGCCCAGCGAAGGTTTGCTGCGCCAATGGGATGCACCCAACACCGGCGTTGACAAGCACCATGGTTACGCTTTTCAGTGGTTTGCCTTGTCAGCGTTGCTGGCCGGTTTGTACGGCTGGTTTCAAGGGCTTGCACCCCTCTTTCTGCGCAGAAAAAACAAGCGCTCACACGATTGATTTTCACCTCTTGAACATGTCTTCAGCACCTCAATCACCTCTGCCTATGGACCAACCTTTAGGTTTGACCGTGCACGCCATGCCTACCCCAGACCAAGCCGCAGTGGCGCAGCGCTCCCGTATGGGCCGCTGGAAAATGGTGTTTATCTTGCTGGTCTGCGCCTCGCCGGTGATTGCGTCCTACCTGACTTATTACCTGATCAGGCCCGAAGGCAGGCGCAATTTTGGTGAATTGATCGCGCCTTCACGCCCCTTGCCTGAACTGCAAGCCACCCGCTTAGACGGTGTGTCCGTGGCGCTGAACACCTTGAAAAACCAGTGGCTCTTGGTGTCCGTGGCACCCGCTGCCTGTGATGCGGTGTGCCAAGAAAATCTGTACTTTCAGCGCCAAATGCGCGAATCATTGGGCCGAGAAAAAGACCGCATGGACCGTGTCTGGCTGGTCAGTGACAATGCGCAAGTGCCTGCATCACTGGCGACTGCGCTGGAGGGAGCCACCGTGTTGCGCGTGCCTGCCGACAGCTTGGCCGCTTGGCTGGCGCCTGCGCCCGGCCATCAACTGGGCGAACACCTTTACGTGGTCGATCCCATGGGCAATTGGATGATGCGTTTTCCTGCCAAGCTGGACTTGGGCACTGCGGCCAAAGCCAAAAAGGACTTGGAGCGGCTGCTGCGTGCCTCGAGCAGCTGGGACCAGCCCGGACGACCTTGAGCCATTGAACACCTGACATGCCTGAACAAGTTCTCTACGATTTTGGTCCTACCGGTCGCCTGATGCTCACGGGCGTGCTGCTGGCTCTGGGGCCATTGGTTTGGGTCTGGCTGCGCTACCGCCATGCTCCACCCGCCAAGCGCCTGCGTGTGCTGACTTTGCTCACTTTGTTTTTGACCTTTGACCTGGTGCTTTTTGGCGCCTTTACGCGCCTGACCGACTCCGGCCTGGGTTGCCCCGACTGGCCGGGCTGCTACGGCAGCGCCAGCCCTTTGGGTGCCAAGCAAGAAATCTCCCAAGCCCAGGCCGCCATGCCCACGGGTCCAGTCACGCCTGCCAAAGCCTGGATTGAAATGATTCACCGCTACTTGGCCACCGGCGTGGGCGTGCTGATCATGACCCTGGCCCTGGCCACTTGGGTGGTCTGGCGCCGTGCAAAGCAAAACCCCGGACAGCTTTTGCCAGCGGTCACACCGCTTTGGCCCGCCGTCACGCTGGTTTGGGTTTGCCTGCAAGGCGCATTTGGAGCGCTGACCGTGACCATGAAGCTGTTTCCCTTGATCGTCACCGTGCATCTGTTGGGTGGCATGGGGCTGCTGGCCCTGCTGCGCGCACAGTCGGTGCGCTATGCCCTGGCCAGCGGCGAGCTGCGCCAAACGCTTTTGCCGACTGCCTTGCGGGTCTTGCTGCTGGCCGGCACGGCTTTGCTGTGGTGGCAAATTGCGCTGGGCGGCTGGGTCAGCACCAACTATGCAGTCTTGGCGTGCACTGAATTTCCCAGCTGCCAAGGCTCTTACTGGCCGCCCATGGATTTCAAACAGGGCTTCACACTGTGGCGGGAGTTGGGTCAACTCCAAAGTGGCGAGAGCATCAGCTTTCAGGCCCTGACCGCCATTCACTATGTGCACCGCCTGATGTCTTATGTGCTCATTCCCGTGCTGATGGTGCTGGCCTGGTGGCTGGGCCGAGCAGGTTTGCGCGGAACCAGCCGCGCCTTGGCACTGCTGCTGGCCTGGCAATTTTTCAGCGGCCTGAGCAATGTGGTCTTGGGCTGGCCCTTGGTGGCGGCCGTGGCCCACACCGCAGGCGCCGCAGGGCTGGTGATGGTGCTGACAGGCGCTATTTCATCGACCCGCGCAGCGGCTGCGCATCAACCGACCCGCCTGAACACAGGCGCTTTGCCCGTATGACCACGTCAAAAACTTCGCCTGCTGCTGTGGTGGCTCTGCCTTTGAGTTCACGTTGGTCCCAGTTTTATGCATTGACCAAGCCACGCGTGGTGCAGCTCATTGTGTTTTGCGCGCTCATTGGCATGGTTTTGGCCGTGCCCGGACTGCCAAATCTGGCCGAGCTCAAGCTGGCAGCGCTGGCCTGCGCGGGCATTTGGCTGGTAGCGGGCGCCGCCGCCGCTTTCAATTGCATTGTGGAGCAGCACATTGACGCGCGCATGCGCCGCACGGCGTGGCGGCCCACTGCCAAAGGCCAATTGAGCAACACCGAAACACTGGCCTTTTCAGCGGCCTTGTGTGCGGCAGGCTCCTTCATTCTTTATGTGTGGGTCAACCCGCTGACCATGTGGCTGACTTTTGCCACCTTTGTGGGCTATGCGGTGATCTACACCGTGGTGCTCAAGCCCATGACACCGCAAAACATCGTGATTGGCGGGGCCTCGGGTGCCATGCCGCCCGTGCTGGGCTGGGCCGCCATGACAGGTGAAGTGGGCCACGAAGCATTGATCCTTTTCCTCATTATTTTCTTGTGGACGCCACCGCATTTTTGGGCCTTGGCACTCTACCGTGTGGAGGACTACCGCAAGTCTGGCCTGCCCATGCTGCCCGTGACCCATGGCAATGAGTTCACTCGCCTGCAAATTTTTCTCTACACACTGGTCTTGTTTGCAGCATGTGTGATGCCCTTTGTGTTCCAGATGAGCGGCTGGCTCTACCTGGTGGCGGCGGTGGTGCTCAGCATCATGTTCACTTGTTATGGCTATAAGCTTTGGCGCGAGTATTCAGACGAGTTGGCGCGCAAAACCTTTCGCTTTTCGCTGATCCACCTGACGGCGCTGTTTGCTGCCTTTTTACTGGACCATTACCTTCGATGACGACTTTTTTGCCCTCTCGCTGGCTGTGCCTTTGGACTGCGGCGGCCTTGACTTTGGCGGCATGCGCTCCTGACAAGCCGCAGTTCAAGAGCATTGACATCACGGGCGCCGACTATGCCCGCGACTTCAAACTGGCCGACCACCACGGACAGCTGCGCAGCATGGCCGATTTCAAAGGCAAGGCGGTGGTGGTGTTCTTTGGCTTTACGCAATGCCCAGACGTTTGCCCCACGGCCATGGCCGAACTGGCCCAGGTCAAGCTCCAATTGGGTGCGGACGGTCAGCGCCTGCAAGCCATCATGGTGTCGCTGGACCCCGAGCGCGACACGCCAGAGGTGCTCAAAGCCTACATGACCAACTTTGACCCTGGCTTTTTGGCCCTCAGGCCCACGCTTGAACAGCTGCCGCAGCTGGCCAAGGACTTCAAGATTTTCTACAAGAAAAACGAAGGTAAAACGCCCAGCAGCTACACCTTGGACCATTCGGCGGGCAGCTATGTCTTTGACCCCCAGGGCCGGGTGCGGCTGTACACCCGCCAGGGTGTGGGCGTGCCAGCCATGACCGCCGACCTCAAGCTGCTGCTGGCCGGCAAGTGAGTCAGGTGCTTACTGCTGGATGTTTTGCCGGCGGATGATGTCCCCCAGCGCCTGCGTGTCCATTTGAATGCGGTGGCGCAGGCCCTCGGGCGCCGCGCCTATGACCTGCCAGCCCTGCTGGAACAACCTCGCGCGCATCTCTGGCGCACGCACAATCTCGGTCACCGCCGCCGCCACTTTGCGAATGTGGGCCTCTGGCATGGAAGCCGGGGCGGCCACGGCATTCCATATTTCAAGCTGGTAGTTTTTCACCCCCGCCTCGGCCAGGCTGGGCACCTCGGGCGCGAGTATGCTGCGGCCCGTGGCGGTGGTGGCCAGCAGCTTGAGCTTGCCGCTGCGGGCCTGGGCTGAAGCCAGTGCGGGTGGCAACAAAGCCGCCTGAATCTGTCCGCCCAGCATGGCAGTGATCACCTGGGGGTTGCCAGGGTAGGGCACGTGCACCGGGCTCAAGCCCGCGCGCGACTTGAGCAGTTCCATGCCCAAGTGCGCCACCGTGCCCACGCCCGGTGAGCCGTAGCTCCAGCGCTCACCGGCTTGCTTGGCTTGGTCCAGCCATTGCGCGGCCGTCTGGCCTGGGGCGTCGGCGGGCACGGTCAGCACCAAGGGGGCAGAGCCAATCAGGCTGATTGCTGCCAAGTCTTTGAGCGGGTCATAGTTCAGTTGCGGATTGAGGATGCGGGCAATGGTCATGTTGCCGTTGATCATCAAACCCAGGGTGTGGCCATCACTGGCTTTGGCCACTTGATCGGCTGCCACGTTGCCGCCTGCACCCACCTTGTTCTCCACAATCACCGTTTGGCCCAGGGCGCGCCCCAAAGGCTCGGCCAGCAAGCGCGCCGTGAGGTCGGGGCTGGAACCAGGTGGGAAACCCACCACCAATTTGACAGTTTTGCTTGGCCAGTCGGCCGCTTGGACCCAGGGCGTGCCAAGGCAGCAGGCCAGCAAGGGCAGGGCGATCAGCGCGCGGCGTGTGCGGCTGGGTTGAAAGAGCAGGCGCATGGTGGTCTCCTGGGGGTAGAAACTGTCAGCTTATCAGTCTGCAAAAAAGTGGCAGGAACTCAGGCAGACCCAACCCACATGAAAAACCCGGCCTGGGCCGGGTGAGGAGTGGGTCAAAAGCCGAGATCAGGCAAAAGCGGCCAAGCTCTGGCGCATTTTCTTCATGGCCGCCACCTCAATTTGGCGAATTCGCTCGGCGCTCACCTGGTACTCGGCGGCCAAATCGTGCAGCGTCATGCCGCCCGTGCCGTCGTCGTTCACTTTGAGCCAGCGCTCTTCCACAATGCGGCGCGAGCGCGGGTCCAGGTCGGCCAAGGCGGCTGCAATGCCGTCGCTGGCCAGCACATCACGCTGGTGCGATTCGATCAAGGCCGTCGGTTCGTGCCGCGCGTCCGACAGGTAGGCAATAGGGCCAAAGGCGTCTTCGCCGTCCTCGCTGGGGGCCGGGTCCAAGAGCACATCGCCACCGGCCATGCGTTGCTCCATCTCTATGACTTCTTCACGCTTGACATTCAGCGTCTGCGCCATGGAGTCAATCTGGTCTTCGCTCAGAGTGTCGCGGTGGGTGGCCACGTCCAGGTCGTCTTTGAAGCCCTGCTTCATGGAGCGCAGGTTGAAAAACAACTTGCGCTGCGCCTTGGTGGTGGCCATTTTGACCATGCGCCAGTTCTTCAAGATGTACTCGTGGATCTCCGCCTTGATCCAGTGCAAGGCAAAGCTCACCAAACGCACGCCTTGGTCAGGGTCAAAGCGCTTGACGGCTTTCATCAGGCCAATGTTGCCTTCTTGAATCAGGTCACCATGCGGCAGGCCGTAGCCCAGGTACTTGCGCGACACCGACACCACCAAGCGCAAGTGCGAGAGCACCAAGCGGCTGGCGGATTCGAGGTCGTTTTGGTCTTTGAGGCGGCGCGCGAAACTTTGCTCTTCTTCCAAGCTGAGCATGGGAAAGCGGTTCACGGCCGAGATGTAGGCCTCCAAGTTGCCCAAAGGCGGCAACAGGCTGCCCCCCCAGGTGTTGGCCATCGTCAGGGTGCCGGAACTCACAGCGGTGCTGGTCATGGGTGGCTCCTTTCGGTCAGGATTTAATTTTAGCACTCTCTGCTTGCGAGTGCTAATTGACCGATTTGAGATGAAAAACGCATTGACTTGATCACCATTTGTAGCCCAATCGAAGACCTGTGGCCCAGGCAGTGATTGTTCCAGGAAGGTAGCTCACGGTAGAAAAATCATCGTTGTAGAACACGGTGGCTCTGGACAGGCTCCATTGCAATGCAGTGAACCAGTGCTTGTCCCAGTCCCGGCGCCAGGAGGTCGAGACACTTTGGTTGGTTTTTTTGTAGACCTGGGATTGCGAAAAAGGAAATTTCAACACCGCCAGTGAGACCGTGTCAGCCGCACCGGGTTGGTAGTTCAATTCCAGCACGGTGGATTTTTTCCCAACGCGGGTCACGCAGGCCGGCGCGGCTTGGGGCGTGAGCAATTCGCAATGGGCCTTCAGGTCGTTGTGCATGTGCGTCAATCGGGACCGTAAACGGGGGCTGAGTTGCCAAGACACACCTGCAAAAAAAGTATCCGCCTTTTGGCGGTAGTTCAATTGGGTGCCAGCGGCGTACTCTGGAAAACTGAGCGAGGCTTGGGGGTCGAACAAGCCTTGGTCCAGTCCCATCCAACTCAGGCGCCACTCCGTGGAACTGGCTTTGTTGAGCACGTTCAAGGACAGGCCTTGCTTGTGGTTTTGGGTGATGCTCACATGGGGGGGCAAGAGGGCGGTACCAAATTCTCTGGGCGCATAACCCAGGGCACGGGGCCTGAAGATGCCTGCAATGCCTTGCACTTGGTAATCCCCCCAATCAAGGTTCACATAGACCTGCAAAGCAGGTGCTGAAGCAAAGGGCTGCTTGATGCGGTAGTTGGTGCAAAACGGATCACTCTCTCTGATCCAAGGGTTGTCCAGGTCGTATTCTCTGCACCAGGTGGATCGGAAATCGGCCACGCCAGCCCGAAAGCCAAGGTAGGGACTGATGGCATGGCTGTAGTACAGCTGGTCCAGTGAAGCGCCAGTGACCTGGTTGGCCCGTGCCAGGAGGACCACTTGGTCATGGGGCCCCCAGTCCAGCTGAGATTGCAGCGTGTACCAGGGCGACAACGGGCGGTAAGTCCATCGGGTTTCTGAGTCTGCCAAGTACATATTGTCCCGGCTGGTTTTGTCGAATGCCGAATGCTCGACACGCCATGCGTCCACGCCCGTTTGCAAGGTGTTTTGCAGTTGCCAGTCGCTTTGGGCTTGCGCTGCTTGAAGCAGGCCCGAGCCCATCCACCATGCGATCAGCCACGGCCGCAACTGTTCAAGCGCGGCCTTCAGTAGCAAGGAACCACCGCCGTGTTGATGGTCTCGCGACTGAGATAACCCACCGCCGGATAGTGGCGGGCAATGCACGCTTGCATGTCGGCCTCGTCGGTCACCAGCCACAGGTGGCTTCGAACAATGGCGCTTTTGCGCGCCTGCAGCTGCATGCTTGAGGCATTCAAGCCCAGCGCACCCAAAGCCTTCACGGTCAAGGGCGCCTCGGCAGGCATGAAGCAGGCATTGAGCCTGCGGCCGTTGATCAGCACGGGCTTGCTTTCATAGACATCCATCAAGTCCGTGAGGGTGATGCTCAGGGTGCGCATGTTGCTGACCATGGAGGCCAGTTGAAAGTCGTCGCGTTCCTCGTCGGCTTGACCCTGGCTCACTGGCTCGGGCAGGCGTGAGCAGTGCCAAATGGCCTCGGTTTGGCTTGGTTTTTGGGGTTGGGCTGGCTGGGCCCAGGCCAAAGAAGCCAGCTCTGCCGAGCTGCAGATCAGACACAGACCTGCTGCAGCAAGCAAGACATGCTTGTTCATGGCTTGAGCCTGTCAGCACTCGCGGCCAAGCCCCTAGGCTGGCAATCGACGCACTTGTCTATGGGCTCGACGGGCCTTAAAAACTGGGGCAACTCGCTCATGAGGTCTGCAGGTTTTTTATGCGGCTGGTGCGACAGCCACAGCGCAATAAAGCCCGACACCAGAGGAGCGGCAAAGCTGGTGCCTACCCCGCGGTCCAGGGCGTTGGCCCGTTCACGGCCAAAAAAGTCCAAGTCGTAAGTGGCCACGCGCAGCTTGTTGATGCCCCAGGGCAAACCAGACTGCAGGCTTTTGCCGCCGCCTGGCGCGTAAATGGGTGTGCGGGGGTCCAGCGCGGAGTACACCTCGATGCGGTTTTCGGCATCAATGGCCCCCACGGCTAAAACACCTTGGCAGTTGGCGGGCTCTTGCAGGGGTTTTTGAAAATTGTTGCCGGCGGCCGCCACCACAAAAATGCCTTTGGCTGTGAGTTGGTTCACCAAGGCCTGCAGGGACGGGCTGCAGTTGGCGCTGCCGCCGGCCAGGCTGAGGTTGATGATTTGCGCGGGGTGGGGGTTGAGGGCGACACCCTCGACCGGCAGGCCCGCCGCCCAGCGCATGGCGTCCAGCAGGTCGCGCCGGGTCATGCCGCAGGCGCCAATCACGCGAACAGGCAGCAGCATGGCTTGGGGATGCACGCCCAGCACATTGTTGGCCCCATTGCCTGCGATCAAGCTGGCCACCTCGGTGCCATGGGTGCGAATCGCGCGGGAGTTGCTGCTTTGCGCGCAGCGCGAGTCCAGCGGGTCGGGGGCGTAATTGTCCGATCTTGCGCCACGCGTGTTGGCTGGCGCAGACAGCATGTCGTAGCCCGGCAAGAGTCTGCCTTTGAGGCTAGGGTGATCGGCCAAGACACCACTGTCAAGGACGGCCACCACCACCGGGTGGGGGCCAGCATCAATGCCCAGGCTGTTGATGGCGGCCGGTGCAGCCTGGGCAGCAGGGGATGCGCCCAAATGCCAGGGTGAGGCTGAAGCTCCCAGCGCTGGGAGCGCCAATACCCCTGCCAGACTCAGCACGGCCAGTGTCCGCATGGGGGCTGACTGCGTGAAAGAAGTGGACGGTCTTTTGACCAGTCCGGAGGGGGGAGGGATAGCGGGCATGTCAATTTCAAATCAGCTGTTGAGCTTAGTTGAAATTGAGAAATCCTTAACTAATTTAGAACTTTTAAATTATAAAAATTGTTAAAAAGAGTATGAATGGCATGAAAAAGCCTCCGAAGGCGGCAGCCCGTTGCCCGTCACCCACCCCATGCAGCGTGTGCGCGCTCAGCGGTCTTGGCGCTTGTCCGTCAGGTCGCGGGCCTCAACATCCACCACGCCCTCAGAGGGGCTGATGCGGCGCGACAGCGGCGCGTCTGTCGGCCGCAAAGGGGTCTCATGCGACGGACCTGCTTGCCTGGGCCAGGTGGCGCCGGCCTTGAAGCGCGCACTGCCAAACGCACCACTGAACTGGCGCACGCGCTCAAAGCGACCGCGCATGGCCAAATTGGGCTTGCGGCCCAGCGCCAGGCTGACCAGTGCCCAACTGAGCAAAGCCACCAAGAGCACACTGACCATGGCCAGCGAGAGCAGCGCTGCCACGGTCCACAGCACCAGGCGCAGCGCAAATTGCAGGGTGCGAGCGATAAATTCAAACATGTTCATGACACCTGAGGTGGGGGGTGATCAGCCTGAAAACAAGTGCCAGGCTGCCCAGGCCCAGACTGAATGCTTGATCAATGACAGGGTGTATTTTCTCACCGGCCATGGTACAGACATGGACATACCGAGAGGTATAAAAGGATTTGCGTGCCTGTGGGATGCAGCCTGCAGAAAGTGACAATCCAACCATGGCCGCCGCCCCTCCTTTTTTGAGCATCATCGTGCCCGTGCTCGATGAAGGTCCGCGCTTGCAAGACCAGTTGCAGGCGCTGGCGCCTTGGCGTTGTGCTGGCGCAGAAGTTTTGCTGATCGATGGGGGCAGCTCAGATGGCTCAGTGCAAGCAGCGGCCCGCTGGGTCGATCGCGTGCTCTTGGCTCCGCGTGGGCGTGCCTCGCAAATGAATGCGGGTGCGGCCCAGGCCTTGGGCGAGCTCTTGCTGTTTTTGCACGCCGACACCTCATTGCCCGACGACGCCTTGCCTCAGTTGCAAGCCTTGTCGGCAGGGCAGGCCAGGTGGGGCCGCTTTGACGTGCGCATAGACAGCCCCCGCCCCCTGTTGCGCGTGGTCAGTTGGCTGATGAACCAGCGCTCGCGCCTGAGCGGCGTGGCCACGGGCGATCAGGCGATGTTTGTGCGGCGCCAGGTGTTTGAGGCAGTAGGTGGCTTTCCTGACATTGCGCTCATGGAGGACATTGCCTTGTCGCGGCGCCTTTTGCGCCTGGCCAGGCCAGAGTGCTTGCGCCTGCGCGTGCGTACTTCGGCGCGGCGCTGGGAAAAGCACGGCGTGTGGCCAACCATTGCGCTGATGTGGTGCTTGCGTGCCGCATTTTTTGTGGGGGTCCACCCGGACCGCCTGGCCAGGATGTATGGCTACAAGCCCCGCTGACATGAACACCTTGCCCGTGGAGGTGGCCATCCTGGCCAAGGCCCCGGTGGCGGGCTTGGCCAAAACACGCCTGATTCCGGCCCTGGACGCGGCGGGGGCAGCGCGCCTGCACAGGCGCTTGGTGCTGCGCACCTTGGCGGTTGTGTTGGATGCCGGCCTGCTGCCCACGCTGTGGTGCGCCCCCTCGCCAGAGCATCGTTTTTTTCGGGCCTTGCAAGCTTGGGCTTCAATCGACTGTAAAACCCAAGCCGAGGGCGACATTGGCCAGCGCATGCACGCGGTTTTTGAGCAGCATGCACGGCGCAGCACGGCGCCGCTGCTGCTCATTGGCAGCGACTGCCCGGTGTTCAGCGCCAGCCACCTGCGCCAAGCTGCGCTGCGCTTGCTCTGGGGCGACGAGGCGGTGGTCACCCCCGCTGAGGACGGCGGCTATGTGTTGATTGGCCTGAAGCAGCCCCAGGCCACGCTGTTTAAGGGACTGGCTTGGAGCACCAGCGAGGTGATGGCCCAAACCCGTCAAAGGCTGCATGCCGCTGGCTTGCGCTACAGCGAAATGCCCACGCTCTGGGACGTGGACACGCCGCAAGACTTGGCGCGCTGGCAGGCCTTGGCGGCAGGCCAGGCCTGAGCCTGGGCCCCAAAGGGATCAGCTTAAAAGCGCCTGCGCAAATTCGCGTGCGTTGAAGGTTTCGAGGTCTTCAAGCTTTTCGCCCACGCCAATGAAATACACCGGCACCGTGCGCCACTCGGGGTGTTTTTTCTGCCGCTCTGTCACCCACAGCGCAATGGCCGCCAGCACGCCGCCTTTGGCTGTGCCGTCGAGCTTGGTGACCACCAGCCCGGTCAGCTGCAGCGCCTCGTCAAAAGATTTCACCTGGGACAAGGCGTTTTGGCCGGTGTTGCCGTCTATCACCAGCAGCACCTCGTGCGGCGCCGTGGCGTCGGCCTTGGTGATGACGCGTTTGATTTTTTTCAGCTCCTCCATCAGGTGCAACTGCGTGGGCAGCCGGCCTGCCGTGTCGACCAGCACCACGTCTTTGCCACGCGCTTTGCCGGCCGAGACCGCATCAAAACTCACAGCCGCCGGATCGCCCCCTTCTTGGCTGACGATCTCCACCGTGTTGCGCTGGGCCCACACCTGCAACTGCTCGCGGGCCGCAGCGCGGAAGGTGTCGGCGGCTGCCAGCAGCACCGAGGCGCCTCCGTCAGACAGGTGCCGCGTGAGCTTGCCAATGGAGGTGGTCTTGCCCGCACCGTTGACGCCGGCCACCATGATGACGGTGGGCTGGTGCTCGCCTATCACCAAGCGTTGCTCCAGGGGCCTAAGCAGGGTGGCGAGCGACTCAATCAAAATATTTTTGACTGCCACCGGGTGCGTGACGCCGCTGTCTTTGACCCGGCGCTTCACGTCGGCCAGCAGGTGCTCGGTGGCGCCCACGCCGGTGTCGGCCATCAGCAAGGCGGTTTCCAACTCTTCGTAAAGCGCATCGTCTACCTGCGTGCCTGTGAATACACTGGCGATGTTGCTGCTGGTCTTTCGCAGTCCTGCGCTCAGGCGGCTGAGCCAGCGTTCACGCTCTGGGGCGGCCGCGATGGCCTCGACGCTGATGGGCGCTACCAGGGCGCTGCCTATCAGGCTGCCGCCTGAACTCGGGTGAGGCGGGGCAGGTTGGGGCGGCTGGACCGCTGGTTCAGGTGTCGCTGCAAACAGGGGCGCTGCAGTGGTCCGATCGCTTGGAGCGGACTGGACTGGCGCTGGCGGGGGTGCTGCGGGAGCGGCCGCAGGTTCGGTCGCCGCACCGGGTTTGAGAAACTTCTTGAAGAAACTGAACATTGAGTGGTCTTTACAGTCTGGTTATTCTATGAAATGCCTTTAAATGCCATGTCTACCCCTTTGATCACCTTGCTGGCCCGTGCCCTCTTGCTGGCCAGCCTGTGCCACGCGCCCGCACTCTTGGCCCAACACACGCCAGCGCCAGCTGCGGCAAGCGCCTCGTCGGTGGTGGTCCCCTCGGCCCCAGGCGTGCACCAGTTCACCATGGCCAACGGCATGGGTCTGGTCATCAAGCCCGACCGCCGCGCCCCCACCGCCGTGCACATGCTCTGGGTGCGGGTGGGCTCTATCGACGAGGTCGATGGCAGCTCGGGCATTGCCCATGTGCTCGAGCACATGATGTTCAAGGGCACGCCCACGGTGAAGGCTGGTGAGTTTTCCCGCCGTGTGGCGGCGCTGGGCGGGCGTGACAACGCCTTTACCTCGCGCGACGCCACGGCCTACCACCAGCAGGTGCCCGCCAACCGCCTGCGCGAGGTGATGGAGCTCGAAGCCGACCGCTTTGCCAGCAACAGCTGGCCCGATGAGGAATTTCGCCGCGAGATCGAGGTCATCAAAGAAGAGCGCCGCCAGCGCACCGACGACTCGCCCCGCGCCCAGCTCTATGAAATGGCTCAGGCGGTACTGTTCACCGCCTCGCCTTACCGCCGGCCCATCATCGGCTGGATGAACGACATCGAGTCCCTCACCCCTGAAGAAGTGCGTGAGTTTCGCCAGCGCTGGTACGCGCCCGCCAATGCCGCTGTGGTGGTGGCCGGCGACGTGGACGTGGCCCAGGTGCGGGCTTGGGCCGAGCAGTACTACGGTGCCATCGCTCCCCGCGCTGTGCCCGCCCGCAAGCCCCGCATCGAGCCGCCGCAAAACGGCCCCCGCAGGTTAGAGCATCGCGCGCGCAGCAGCCAGGGCTACCTCAGCCTGATGTTCAAGGTGCCGCAATTTGAAGCCTCGGCCCTGGCGGCCGAGACCGTGCCTGCAGGCCCCAGCCGCGACGCGCTGGCGCTCACGGTGCTGGCCGCCGTGCTCGATGGCTACAGCGGCGCCCGCCTGGACCGCGCGCTCACCCAGGGTCCAAAGCGCCTGGCCCACAGCGCAGGTGCTTACAACGGCTTGTACGGGCGCGGCCCCCAGGTGTTCACGCTGGACGGCGTGCCAGTGGAAGGCCGCAGCGCGCAAGAGGTGGTCGACGCCCTGCGGGCGCAAGTCGCTGAAGTAGCCCAAAACGGCGTCAGCGCTGCCGAGCTGCAGCGCGTCAAAACGCAATGGATTGCCAGTGAAACCTACAAGCTCGACGCCATCTTCAACCAGGCCCGCGAGTTGGGCACGGCCTGGCTCATGGGCTTTCCGCTGGATGTGAACAGCCGCTTGGTCAAGCACCTGCGGACCATCACCGCCCAAGAAGTGCAGCAGGTTGCGCAGCGCTACTTTGGCGACGCGCAGTCCACGCTGGCCGTGCTGGTGCCTGAGGCCAACGCGACTGCCGCTGCCCCCGTGCGGGCGGCGCCGGCCGCGTCTGGCGCTACCACCTCCTTGCCTGCCATGCCCAGCACGCCAGTGCGTTGAGCGGCTTCATTTTTGCTCCGAGGTGATGTTTTGAACCTTCTGAATTTGCCTGCTCTGGCCATCTCTGCGCTGCCCAATTCACGCCGCGCTCGTCAAGGTTTCTTGGCGCTCAGCCTGCTGGCGGCAGCCTCTTGGCCTGCGCAGGCCATGCAAGCCATTGAGCAATGGCAGCAGCCCAACGGCGCGCAAATTTACCTGGTGCGCAGTCCCTCTATCCCCATGCTGAATGTGCGCATTGACGTGGACGCCGGAACGCGCCGCGAGCCGGCCGAGCAGGTGGGCCTGGTCAGTGGCATGGCAGGCATGTTCAACAAAGGCGTGCTGGCCCGGGGCGACGCCCCGGCCCTGGATGAAAACGCCGTCAGCCAAGCTTGGGCCGACCTGGGCGCAAGCTTTGGCGCCAGTGCCAGCGCAGACCGGCTGAGCTTTTCCCTGCGCACACTCACCGAGCCCGAGCTGCTGAACCAAGCCGTGGCCTTGGCAGCCCGGCAACTGGGCGAGCCGGCCTTTCCTGCGGCTGTGTGGGAGCGCGAGCGCCAGCGTTATGTGGCCAATCTGCGCGAGTCCTACACCCGGCCGGCCAGCGTGGCCGGCCGCGCCTTCAACACCGGGGTGTATGGCAGCCACCCTTATGGCCGCGACATGACCGAGCAGACCCTGGCCCGTGTCAATGTGGAGCAGATGCGCTTGTTTTACGCGGCCTATGTCAGCCCCTGCCGCACGCGGGTCAGCTTGGTGGGCGCCATTGACCGCGACCAGGCCGATGCACTGGTGCGCCAACTTCTGGCCCGCCTGCCCCAAGTGCCGTGCAGCCGCCTTATGCCGCTGACAGCTGTGGCCGAGGTGTCCCCATTGGCGCAGGCCAGCGAGCAACGCATCCCCTTCAAGTCCACCCAGGCCAGTTTGTTGATGGGCCAGCCCGGCTTCAAGCGCGATGATCCGGACTTTTTCGCCCTGACCGTGGGCAACTACATCTTGGGTGGAGGCGGCTTTGTCTCGCGCTTGACCACCGAGGTGCGTGAAAAGCGCGGCCTCACTTATGGGGTGTCGAGCAATTTTGCGCCAGGCCTGCATGCCGGCGCCTTCACCGTGGGCCTGCAAACCCGGGCCGACCAAGTGGACCAAGCCATGGGCGTGGTGCGCCAGGTGATGCGCGATTTTGTGAGCGAGGGCCCCAGCGAGGCGGAGTTGCGCGCAGCCAAGGACAACCTCATGGGCGGCTTTCCCTTGCGCTTGGACAGCAACGCCAAGCTGCTGGAAAACGTAGCCAACATCGCCTGGTTTGGCCTGCCACTGGATTACCTGCAAACCTGGACAGGGCAAATTGACCGCGTCACGGCCGCCGACATCAAGTCCGCCTTCCAGCGCAAGCTGCAACCCGAGCGCATGCTCACTGTGGTGGTGGGCGGGCCATGAAAAAGCCAGTGGCACCCAGGCTGGGCTCTCCAGCCAAGCCTTCCAAACCCGCCCGCGCCCATGCGCCGCCTGGTGAGGTGCGCATCATTGGCGGCCTTTACAAGCGCACCAAGCTGGCCGTGCCCGACAAGCCAGGTCTCAGGCCCACGCCCGACAGGGTGCGTGAAACCCTTTTCAACTGGCTGGGCCAAGACCTCAGCGGCTGGCATTGTGTGGACCCCTTTGCCGGTACCGGCGCGCTGGGGCTAGAAGCCGCCTCACGGGGCGCAGCCGCCGTGCTGATGGGCGAGCAAGACGCCGACTTGGTGCTGCGCCTCAAAGCCTTGCAACTTAAATTGGGCGCCTCCGCAGTGAAGGTCGAGCGCACCGACGGCGTGGCCCTGCTCAGGCGCCTGGCGCCGGCCAGCCAGCAGCTGATCTTGCTGGACCCGCCTTTTGAGTCGGCGCTGTTCGTGCCTGCTTTGGAGGCGGCAGCTCGCGCCGTGGCCGAGCCTGGTTTTATTTACCTGGAAGCGCCTGAGCCATGGAGCGAGGAGCGCCTGGCGCCGCTGGGGCTGGCGCCGTACCGCCAAGGCAAGGCGGGGATGGTGCACTTTCACCTTGTGGTGCGCCGCCCAGCCTGAGGTTTTTCTCACTTTGTAGGAGCCAGCCTGCTGGCGAATGTTCGCAGGAGGTAATGCCCGTTGACCGGCACGATTCGCTTGCAGGCAAGCTCCTACAAAATCAAATGCAAGATGCGCTTCCTCCTGTAGGAGCCAGTCTGCTGGCGATTCGTGGCCCGAGGTGATGCCAGTTGACCGGCACGATTCGCTTGCAGGCAAGCCCCTACAAATTCAAATGCAAGCTGCGCCTCCCCCTGTAGGAGCCAGCCTGCTGGCGATTCGTGGCCCGAGGCGATGCCAGTTGACCGGCACGATTCGCTTGCAGGCAGGCTCCTCCAAATTCAAATGCAAGATGCACCTCCCCCTGTAGGAGCCAGCCTGCTGGCGATTTGTGGCCCGAGGTGATACCTGTTTTTTGGCACGATTCGCTTGCAGGCAGGCTCCTACAAATTCAAATGCAAGATGCGCCTCCCCTGTAGGAGCCAAGCAAGCCGCCGATTTGCACACGCCCACTTTCAACCAGCGCTTGGTGGCCGAGGTGCTCCAGGGCGATTTTTTGGCGCGCCATGTGCCCACCATCCGCGCCCTTTATAAACAGCAATGCCAGGCCATGCTGGGCGCCTTGGCGCAAGAGATGAACGGTCTGGGTGTGCGCTGGAACCGCCCGCTGGGTGGCATGTTTTTGTGGCTACAACTGCCGCAAGGCATGGACGCGGCGGCCCTTTTGCCCCATGCGGTGGCGCGTGGCGTGGCCTTTGTGCCGGGGGCGGCGTTTTTTGCGGCCAACCCGGTGCAAGAAAACCTGCGCCTGTCTTTCACCACCGCCGACGAGACGCAGATCCGCGCTGGCATCGCTGTGTTGGCCCAAGTCATACAAGACCACTTGCCCTGCTGACAAAGGCTTGCGGTCCTCAAGATCAGGGTGTCAGGGGCATAATTTAAGCATGGCCTTACCTGCTCCCCGCATTGCGGTTTACTCCGGAACTTTTGACCCCTACACCCTGGGACACGCCGACGTGGTCGCGCGCGCTGCTGGCTTGTTTGACGAGCTGGTGGTGGCGGTGGCGGTGGCGCACCACAAAAAAACCTTGTTCAGTCTGGCCCAGCGCGTGAGCCAGGTTGAAGGTGCCGTACACCACCTGCCCCATGTCAAAGTGCTGCCTTTTGAGGGGCTGATCATGGACTTTTGCGCCGCCCACGGCGCCACGGTCGTGGTGCGCGGCGTGCGCAACCTCACCGACTTTGATTACGAGTCCCAAATGGCGGCCATGAACCGCAAGCTGCGGCCCCAGGTGGAAACCGTGTTCCTGCTGCCCGACGCCCAGGTGCAGTGCATCAGCAGCACCTTGGTGCGCGAGATCAGCAAGCTGGGCGGTGATGTGACGCAAATGGTCAGCCCCGCCATCGCCCGCGACCTGCTGGCCGCCCATGTGCCTTCAACCTAAAGGAGCTGCGCCATGGCCTTGATGATCACCGACGAATGCATCAACTGCGATGTCTGCGAGCCCGAGTGCCCCAACGAGGCGATTTTTTTAGGGCCAGAGATCTACCAAATCGAGGCCAGCAAGTGCACCGAATGCGTGGGCCACTTTGACGAGCCGCAGTGTGTGCAGGTCTGCCCGGTGTCTTGCATTCCCGTCAGCCCAGAGCATGTGGAAAGCCGGGACCAACTGATGCACAAGTACACCCGGCTGCAAAGCCTGGCGGGCCTGGCCACGCGGGTGGACAAGCCTTAAGAGGCCCAGCGCTGCCTGCGCTTAAGTGCGGGGTGGCGCTGTGGTTGATGGGTTTGCCGCAGCAGTCGCGGTGGCATCTTTGGGCGCATCAGGTGCCTTTCTGGGCGGCTTGGGCCGGGGCGGTGCGGCCGTGTGGATGCGCTGCGTGGCTGTTTCCATTTCGCCCGCCAAAAGCAAGGGCAAAGCCTGGATGCTGCGCGCCACAGCGTCTTCCATGGCTGTGCGTTGATCGGGGCTGGGTTTGCCCAGCACCCAGTTGGAGACTTCTGATTTGTCGCCCGGATGGCCTATGCCTATGCGCAGCCGCCAGTAATCGCTCGAGCCCAGTTGCGCATGGATATCGCGCAGCCCGTTTTGACCCGCATGGCCGCCGCCAAATTTGAGCTTGACTTGCCCGGGCGGCAGATCCAGTTCATCGTGCGCCACCAAAATTTCGGCCGGCTGGATTTTGAAAAATCGCGCCAGCGCAGCCACCGACTTGCCCGACAGGTTCATAAAGGTTTGCGGCTTGAGCAGCCACACCGTCTGCCCGCGCACCTGGCCTCTGGCGACTTGGCCGTGGTAGCTCCTGTCCATGGCCAAAGACAGTTTGAGTTCGCGCGCAGCCGAATCGGCCCACCCAAAACCTGCGTTGTGGCGCGTGCCCTCGTACTCGCTGCCCGGGTTGCCCAGGCCGACAAGAAGTTTGATCATTTGTGGATTGTCAAGGATGCGGGTTGCTCAAAAAAAAGGCCCATGCCTCTTGCGAGGACACGGGCCTATTGACGGCGGCGGAAAAATTACTTCTTCTTGCCTTTGCCTTTGGCGTCAGCAGCTGGTGCGGCCACTGGCGCGATTTCAACTTCTTCTTCAATCACGGTCACCGACGCCAGCACCGGGTTGGCCTGGCCTTTGACCACGAACTTCACGCCTTTGGGCAGCGTGATGTCGTTGATATGCAGCGAGCTGCCTTTTTTCATCTCGCTCAAGTCCACCGCAATGAACTCAGGGATGTCGGCGGGAAAGCAGGTCACGGTCAGCTCATTGACGACGTGGTTGACCAGGCATTTCTCGGCCTTGACAGCGGGCGAGTTCTCTTCACCGCTGAAGTGCAGCGGCACCTTCACGGTCATGCGGGTGGTGGCGTCCACGCGCTGAAAGTCCACGTGCTGGACCTGCTGGCGGAAGGGGTGCATGGTCAGGTCACGCAGCAAGACTTTGTACTCTTGGCCATTCAATTCCATATCGAGGATGGAGGAATGGAAGGCTTCTTTCTTGATGGCGTGGAACAGCGCGTTGTGGTCCAGCTCGATCAGAGCGGGCTCACCCGAGCCACCGTAAACGATACCGGGCGTGCGGCCCGAATTGCGCAGACGGCGGCTCGCACCCGTACCTTGCAGCTTGCGCTCAAAAGCGACGAATTTCATGGTTTTCTCCTAAAGAGGCGGACCGCGACCAGTCAGCGCCTCGTGACAACATGGCGGCTTTTGGGCCACCGGCTTGATGTTTTCGGGTCAGAACAGGTGGTCCTGGTCCGAGAACAAACTCATGACCGACTCTCCCTTGGAAATGCGCTGAATGGTTTCTGCAAACAGCGGGGCCACAGAGAGTTGGCGAATCTTGCTGCACGCCTGGGCAGTGGCGTTCAGCGGAATGGTGTTGGTGATGACAATTTCGTCCAGGGCCTCGCCCTTGGACAAGCGCTCAATGGCCGGACCCGAAAACACCGGGTGTGTGCAGTAGGCGTAGACCTTTTTGGCCCCGCGCTCTTTGAGCACCTCAGCGGCTTTGACCAGGGTGCCTGCGGTGTCGATCATGTCGTCCATGATCACGCAGTTGCGGCCCTCAATGTCGCCAATCACATGCATCACTTCAGACACATTGGCCTTGGGCCGGCGTTTGTCAATGATGGCCATGTCGCAGCCCAGCTGCTTGGCCAGCGCCCGTGCTCTGACCACGCCGCCCACGTCGGGGCTGACCACAATCAGATCGTTGTAATTCTTGAGCCGCAAATCGCCCAAGAGCACGGGTGAGGCGTAAATGTTGTCCACCGGGATGTCAAAAAAGCCCTGGATTTGGTCGGCATGCAAGTCCATGGTCAGCACGCGTGAAACGCCCACTGCCTGCAGCATATTGGCCACCACCTTGGCCGTGATGGGCACGCGCGCTGAGCGCGGGCGCCGGTCTTGGCGGGCATAACCAAAGTAGGGGATGACAGCTGAAATGCGCTCGGCCGACGCGCGCTTGAGCGCGTCCACCATGATCAGCAACTCCATCAGGTTGTCGTTGGTCGGCGCGCAGGTGGACTGCACCACAAACACGTCGCGGGCGCGCACGTTCTGCTGAATTTCGACGGTGACCTCGCCGTCTGAAAAGCGGCCGACTTGGGCCGAACCCAAGGTGGAGCCCAGGTGGGTGGCAATTTCCAGACCCAGGCTCGGATTGGCATTGCCAGTGAACACCAGGAAATCAGGTTGAGGAGCTTGCATGTCTGGGCGAGGTAAAACTCAATGATGACTCGACAAAAGGCCTTTGCCCGTGCGTTGCATGGCTGCGCTCGCGGCAAAGGCCGTTGTGGCTTTGGCAGGGGAGGAAGGACTCGAACCCTCGCATGCCGGAATCAAAATCCGGTGCCTTGACCAACTTGGCTACTCCCCTACACAGGACACCCGCCGAAAGCGACGGGCGACCCTTTATTTCATCGCCTAGAGACCCTATGGATGATTTTACCAACCCGCCAATGGATGCTTTTCCAGGTTGCTGCACGGTCTGGCCTGCCACTGGTCCGGCAAGCCGGGAAAGCAGGCGTTGGTCTCAATCACTGCGGAAAAATCCGCAGGAATGCACGCAAACACCGCGCTGCCTGAGCCGGACATTCGCCCTTGCAAACCCTGGGCAGACAAGCATTCAAGCGCTTGGCTGATGTCCGGGCAAAGCTGTTGGGCCACCGGCTGCAAATCGTTGCGGCCAAATTTAAAAATTTGGTCAGAACTGTGTGCAGCAAAGCCGATCATTGTAGCAGCTTCAGAATCTCGCTTGAGGCTCGACGAGCCAAATATTGACGGCGTGGACAAGCCACTGGCCGGCTTGATGACCCAAAAGCGGGCTGCCGGCAAAGCGATGGGGCTGAGCTGTTCGCCCACCCCCTCCACCCAGGCGTGGCTGCCAAAAAGGAAAAAAGGCACATCGGCGCCCAAGCTCAGCGCCAGAGCCCCAAGCTCTCCCGCGGGCAGCCGCACGCCCCACAGGCGCTGCAGGGCCAACAAGCAGCTGGCCGCATCAGACGAGCCGCCACCCATGCCCGCCTGAGCGGGAATGTGCTTTTCCAAGTGAATGTGAGCGCCCAAGCGCGTGCCCGTGGCCGCTTGCAAGGCACGCGCGGCACGCACGCACAGGTCGTCGGCGGGCAGCGGTTGGGCGCTGGTGTCGGAGCGGCTGATGATGCCGTCACTGCGCAATTCAAAGTGCAGCCTGTCGCACCAGTCGATCAGCATGAAGACCGACTGCAGCAGATGATAGCCGTCGGCGCGGCGACCGGTGATGTGCAAAAAAAGGTTGAGCTTGGCCGGTGCCAGCACGTCGTAGAGGGCTTTCATGGCTAAGCGTGCTTGCAAAAAACCGAAGTCAAATTCCGGCCTCAGAGGTCCAGCAAAAGCCGCAACTCCACCAGAGGCGCCGGGCTTGAGCGGCGGGCGACCAGACGGCCGTTCGCACTTTGGGCAAGGTCCGCTTCCCAGCCCTGCGCCTGAGTGGGGATGCCGCGCAGCCAATCAAAAAGCGCTGCCAGCGGCAAACTGGTGCCCGTGAGCTCGCGCAAGAGTTCATCAATGGAGTTAAAGCGTCGCTTTTGCGCGCCTGAGACCAACAAAGCCTGGCCGGGGCTCCAGCGGGCCTGGGCCAAGGTGGTGCCCAGGGGGGTACTCAGCAGCAACTCGCCCGCTTCGGGGCGACCACTGAGCTCAAAACCAGCCGAAAAGGATTGCGCAGGCTCGCTGCGCACCGACAAACTCAGCCTGCCGCTCCAGAGATCAGGCGGCCTGGGCCCTGGTGGTCTGAGTGGCGCGCAGCCCATAAGCAGGAGTGCCGCACCGGTGCCGCCCAGCAGCAGATTGCGGCGTGGCATGCGCATGGCATTCATGACCAAAGGGCTCAAAGCTTGACCTGCAAGCGCTTAAGGGTTTCCAGCAGGGTGTCGTTCTCGGCGTTGAGTTGCAGCCCTTCGCGCCAGATCAGCTGCGCCCGCTCGCGCTGGCCCAGGCTCCACAAAATTTCCCCAAAATGCGCGGCAATTTCGGCGTCTGGCCTGGCTTTGTAGGCGATCTCTATCACCCGCAAGGCTTCTTGGCGGTTGCCCAGGCGAAATTCCACCCAGGCCAAGCTGTCTTGAATGAAAGGGTCCGCAGGTGCAAATTCCAAGGCCTTTTGGATCAGTTGCTTGGCCTCGGGCAGGCGCAGGCCGCGGTCGGCCAGGGAGTAGCCCAGGGCGTTGTAAGCGGCGTGGTAGTCGGGCTTGGCCTGAATCACGCGCCTGAGCAGCCGCTCCATGTCGTCCAAGCGGTTCATTTTTTCAGCCAGCATGGCCTGCTCATAGGCCAGGTCCACATCGTCGGGCGCGGCGGCCAGCGCAGGAGTCAGCAGGTCGTAAGCGGCCGCGTACTGCTTGAATTCGCGCAGCAAGTTCGCTTCTGCCAGCAGCTTGGTGCGGGCGTCACCTGGCTCGCGCACGGGCAGCGTGCGAATCAACTCGCGGGCCTCGTTCATCTTGCCTTGGCGGGCCAAGAGTGCCGCACGCCGGCTTTGGGTTTGCATCGCCAGTTCGCTGCTGCCCACCATGGCCAACCAACGTTCAGCACCGGCGAGGTCGCCCTTTTTTTCAGCCAATTGCGCGAGCATCAGGTGCGCCTGGGCCCGGCCACGTTGGTTGGCCGCTTGCGGCGGGCTGAGCTCCAAAAAACGCTGGAGTGATGCCTCGGCCTGGGCCTGGCCAGGCATGTCCAGCTGCAAAGAGCCCAGCAGCAGCCAGCCTTCGGCCAGGTCGGCCCGCTCGCGGGTCAGCTGTTCCAGCTGCGATTGCGCGTCGCGCAGGCGCTGCAAATCCATCAGGCTGCGGGCATAGGCCAGGCGCACCTGGGGGGCGGGTGCGGCGGTGCTGTCCAGGTATTTTTTAACGCGTTGCTCGGCCTGGGGACGGTTTTTGTCCATCAGGTCAACAGCCGTCAGCGCGGCGGGCACGTGTTGGGCATTGACTGCTTGCGCGCGCCCAATGGCGTCAAGTGCGGCGGGGAAGTCGGAGGCGCCCGCGCGCATTTGCGCCACGCTGGTCCAGGCCGAAGCGGCGGTTTTGGCATCGGCCAGTGCGTTGACAAGCGCTTGCTCCATCACTTGGGCGGCAAGTTTTTTATCGCTGGCTCGGCTAAACAGTGAAGGCAATGAGCCCAGCAGGCCGCCTCGCTCTATCTCGGGCGTCAATTCAAGCAAGGTCTTCAAGGGCTCCTGGGCCTCGCCCAAGCGGTTCAGGGCCAGCAAAATCTGCAGCACATAACGAGTCGCTTCAGCCGAGCGGGGCAGGGCTTGACGCCAGCTGCGCGCCACTTGGAGCGCGTTTTCGCCGGCGCGGGCGCTCAGGGCCAGGTCGGTGGCCCGCTTGTAAATCTGGGCATTGCCGCTCTTGCGGGCCGCGTCTAGCAGCAAGCTCACGGCCGAGCCCACGTCACCGTTGGCGGCGCTCATTTCTGCGACCAAGAGCTGGTAAAAAAGCTGCGCGCTCGATGAGGCGTTGGCACGGGCTTCTTTGGTTGTCAGCGGCGCTGAATTCTGTGCCCAAAGCACAGGCGTGCACAGTCCCCAACCGAGCAAGGCGCAGATCAGCGATTTCTTCATTGGCTCATGATAATGGATGGTTTTTCCCCACGGGTCTGCGTCCGGCTTGACCCACCCTGGCGCAGGTGCCTTTTTTTAAAAGCCTTCTTATTTTCATTTAAATGCCTGAACTCCCCGAAGTCGAAGTCACCCGACTCAGTTTTGCCGACCGCATCGCCGGCGCCCAGGTGCTGGGCGTGAGCCTGGGCAAGCCCTTGCGCTGGCCGCTGGGCTGCCCGCCGGACAGCCTGGTGGGCCGGCAGGTGCAGTCGGTGCGCAGGCGCGGCAAGTACCTGTTGATTGACCTTGAGCCCCAGGGCCTGCTGCTGATGCACCTGGGCATGTCGGGCAGCGTGGTGTTTGACCGCTACTTGCCGCCTGCGGGCAAGCACGACCACTTTGAGCTGCAGACCAGCCTGGGCAACTTGCGCCTGAACGATCCTCGCCGTTTTGGCGCCGTGGTGTACGCCGAGCACCAGGCCGATGCAGTGGCGCTCAAGCTGCTCTCGCGCCTGGGCGTAGAACCTCTGGGCGAGGACTTTGTGCTGGCGGATTTTCAGCGTGAGCTCAAAGCCCGACACACGGCCATCAAGCAAGTGCTGCTGGCGGGGGAGGTGGTGGTGGGCGTGGGCAATATTTATGCATCAGAGGCCTTGTTCATGGCCGGCATTCGGCCCACCTTGCGCGCCCACCTGATCAGCCGGGCGCGCGCGGCCAAATTGCACGCGGCCATCCGGCAGGTGTTGGCCGAGGCGGTGCACCAGGGCGGCAGCACCCTGCGGGATTTTTCCAACGCCTTGGGGGAAAGCGGCCACTTTCAGCTGAGTGCCCAGGTCTACGACCGGGCCGGCCTGCCTTGCCGGTTGTGCGAGACACCCATCAAGCGCATGGTGCAGCAACAGCGCTCGACCTATTACTGCCCGCAATGCCAGACGTTTTAAAGGCCGCCAACCCCGGCTTGGTGCTGGAATTTGCCCCGCGCCTGGTGCAGTGGCAGCGCTCGCACGGCCGCAGCCAGTTGCCCTGGCAGCACACGCGCGACCCCTACCGCGTGTGGCTGTCTGAAATCATGCTGCAGCAAACCCAGGTCAGCACCGTGCTGGGCTACTACGCGCGCTTTTTAGAGCGCTTTCCCAGCGTGGCAGATTTGGCGGCCGCCCACCCCGACGAGGTGCTGGGCCTGTGGAGCGGCCTGGGCTACTACAGCCGTGCGCGCAACCTGCACCGCTGCGCGCAGGCGGTGGTCAGCGACCATGGCGGCGAGTTTCCCCGCAGCGCTCAAGGGCTGGCGAGTTTGCCCGGCATTGGCCCTTCGACCGCTGCGGCGGTGGCCTCGTTTTGCTTTGACGAGCGCGCCGCCATTTTGGACGGCAACGTCAAACGCGTGCTCACGCGGGTGCTGGGCTTTGAGGACGATCTGTCCCGCAGCGCCGCTGAAAAAGAGCTGCTGGCTTTGGCGCAGGAGCTGCTTCCCGCGCAGGGCCAGGACATGCCCGCTTACACCCAGGGCATCATGGATTTGGGCGCCACCGTGTGCCAGCAAAAAAAGCCGCAGTGCCTGCTGTGTCCCATGAACGCCTTGTGCGCGGCCCGCGCCCAGGGCCAGCCCGAGCGCTACCCGGTCAAAAGCCGCCGCATCAAACGCTCCAGCCACAGCCTGTGGCTGCTTTGGGCCCAGCGGGCAGACGGCAGTGTGTGGCTAGAACGCAGGCCAGACCAAGGCATTTGGGGTGGGCTATATTGCCTGCCGGTGTTTGACAACGAAGAGGCGCTGGCGCAGCGCTTGACGCCGGGGCAACTTAAAAAAGCCCAAGTGCTGCAGCCTTTTTTGCATGTGCTCACGCACCGCGACTTGCACCTGCACCCCGTGCGCTTGCCTTGGCCGCAGGCGGCTGACCTGTCTGAGGGGGGGCAATGGTTCAGCCAACCCAAATGGGTGGCAGCTGGCTTGCCCGCGCCGGTGCGCAAGCTGCTCTTGAGCGCTTGAGGCTCAGACTTTGGGGTTCAAGGCATCCAGTTCCCGGTGTCTTTTGAGCGTGGGCCAGCTCGCGCTGAAAGCCTGGGCCAGCGCCTCGACCAAGTACACCGAGCGGTGCTGCCCGCCCGTGCAACCTATGGCCACGGTCACGTAGCTGCGGTGATCACGGGCCAGGGCGCCCAGCCAGCGGTTGATAAAACCCTCAATGCCCGCCAACATGTCGGCCACTTCAGCGCTGCCCCGCAGGTAGGCGGCCACAGGCTCGTCGCGGCCGGTCAGCGACTTCAACTCGGGCTGGTAATGGGGGTTGGGCAGCATGCGCACGTCGAACACGTAGTCGGCGTTCATGGGCACGCCGCGTTTGAAAGCAAATGATTCAAACACCAGCGTGAGCTGGTCGTTGGGCGCGGCTATCAAGGCTTTGACGCTGGCCTGCAATTGCGCCGGCCGGATCATGCTCGAATCCAGCACATGGGCCTGCTCGCGCAACTCGCCCAGCAGCTCGCGCTCGAGCTCAATGGCGTCGACCAAGGCGCGGTGCTGGTCCGACAGCTCCATGCGGGTCAGCGGGTGCAAGCGCCGGGTTTCAGAAAAGCGCCGCACCAAGGTCTCGGTGCTGGAATCAAGAAAAATGGGCGTGACCGAGATGCCTTGCTCGCGCAACTCACGCAGTTGCTGGGGCACCAAAGGCAATGAAGACGCGCTGCGCACGTCCATGGCAATGCCCACTTTTTTGGCGCCATGGCGCTGCTCCAGCGCCACAAAGCTGCTCAGCAACTCCGGGGGCAGGTTGTCCACGCAGTAGTAACCGGCGTCTTCCAGCGCATGCAGGGCCACGGACTTGCCAGAGCCCGACATGCCCGTGATCAGCACCATGTCCATGGCGGTGGGCGGCTTGGTGTTCATGGTCCCAACATCTCCTTGGCATGGGCCAGCGTGGTGCTGGACAGGCGCTCGCCGCCCAACATGCGGGCCACTTCGGCCACGCGCTGCTCGCCCTCGACCGCATGCACGCCGCTGGTGGTGCGCCCGCCTTGGGTGTGCTTGGCCACCACCCAATGCTGGTCTGCGCAAGCCGCCACCTGGGGCAGGTGGGTCACGGCCATGACTTGGCGGTCTTGGCCCAGCTGCTTCATGAGGCGGCCCACGGTCTCGGCCACGGCGCCGCCCACGCCAGAGTCGACCTCGTCAAAAATCAGGGTTTGGGCCGTGCCCAGCTGGCTGGTGGTCACGGCAATGGCCAGCGCCATGCGGGAAAGCTCGCCCCCTGAGGCCACCTTGCCCACAGGCCGGGGCGTGGCGCCAGGGTGGCCTGCCACCAAAAACTGCACCAGCTCCAGGCCGTGCTGTTGGGGCTCGTCCAGCTTGTCCAACTTCACTTCAAACTGCCCGCCTTGCATGCCCAGGCCTTGCATGGCCTGGGTGATGGCTTTGGCCAGGGCCGGGGCGGCTTTGCTTCTGGCCTTGCTCAGGGCTTGGGCCTCGGTCATGAAGGCACTGCGCGCGCTGGCCTCGGTTTTTTCCAGTGCGGCCAAGTCAGCTGCAGCATCGAGTTGTTGCAGTTCGGCCTTCCAGCCGCTCAGCAGCGCAGGCAAGTCGGCAGGGCTGCGCTTGTAGCGCCTGGCCAGGCTCACCCATTGGCCCAAGCGCGCATCGAGCTCTTGCAGGCGCTGCGGCTCGAGTTCGGCGTGGCGGGCATAGGAGTGAAGCGAGTGCACGGCGTCTTCGGCCAGCGCCAGGGCGCTGGAGAGCTCGTCCACCAAGCCGGCAAAGCGCGGCTCAATGCTGGACTGCGGCTGCAGCGCCTGGATGGCGCGGCTGATCAGGCTGCAGGCGTTGTCGTCGGCGTCTTGCAAGGCCTCCACGGCGGTGTGCACCGCGTCGCGCAGGGCTTGGGCGTTGGACAGGCGGCTGTGCTGGCTGTTGAGCTCGGCCCATTCCTCATCGCCGGGCGCGAGTTTGTCGAGCTCGCCGATTTGCCAGGCCAGTCGCTCTTGCTCGCGCGCCAAGCTGTCCTGGGCCAGGTGGGCCTGCGCCAGGGCCTTGCCTGCTTCGCGCCAGCGCGTCCAGTGCGCGTTCAGTGTGGCCGTGCTCAACCCGGCGTAGGCATCGAGCAAGCCGCGCACCGCCTCGGGGCGGGTCAGGCTTTGCCAGGCGTGTTGGCCGTGGATGTCCACCAGTTGGTCGCCGAGCTCGCGCAGCTGCGTGACGGTGGCGGGGCTGCCGTTGATCCAAGCCCGGCTTTTGCCATGCGCATCAATGGTGCGCTTGAGCAGCAGCTCATCTCCCGCGTCCAGCCCGGCTTGGTCCAGCCAGGTTTTCAGGGCAGGGGAGGCGTCGAAGCTCGCGCTGATCTCGCAGCGTTGAGCGCCCTCGCGCACCACCGCCGCATCAGCGCGTGCCCCCAGCGCCAGTTGCAGCGCGTCGATCAAGATGGACTTGCCCGCCCCGGTCTCGCCCGTGAGCACGGTAAAGCCCGCGCTCAGGTCGAGTTCGAGTTCTTCGACGATGACGAAATCCCTGAGGTATATGCTTTTGAGGCTCATGGCTTAAGCGATGCTGGCTATGCCGAGGGTAATGTGCAAAATCGTAACTGTCCTGTGTGACAGCTTCTCAGACGCCGCCTTCGTTCCAGTGCATTTTTTTGCGCAGCGTGTCGAAATAGCTCCAGCGCTGGGGGTGCAAAAAGCGCGCCTGGTGCTCAGAGCGGGTCACCACAATGCGGTCGCCGTGCAGCAAGGTGGCCAGGGACTGCATGTCAAAGTTGGCGCTGGCATCGCGCCCGGCCACCACCTCAATGGCCACCTCGCCCCGGTCGGGCAGCACAATGGGCCGGTTGCTCAAGGTGTGCGGGGCAATCGGCACCAGCAACCAGCCTGCAATCGAGGGGTGCATGAGCGGGCCACCTGCCGACAAGGCGTAGGCCGTCGAGCCCGTGGGTGTGGCAATGATCAGCCCGTCTGCCCGCTGGTTGGCCACAAAGCGGCCGTCCACCTCCACCCGCAGCTCCACCATGCCCGCCGTGGCCCCGCGGTTGACCACCACGTCATTGAGCGCCGTGGCCGAGTACACGCAGTGGCCGTCGCGCACCACGCGGGCCTGCATCATGGTGCGGTCTTCTGCGTCGTACATGCCCTGCAACATAGGGCCCAGCGTGGCTTGAAAGCCGTCAAAGGGAATGTCGGTGATGAAGCCCAGCCGCCCCTGGTTGATGCCAATCAGCGGTACGCCGTGCTGCGCCAGCTGCCGGCCTATCCCCAGCATGGTGCCGTCGCCACCCACCACCAACCCCAAGTCGCACTGCGCACCAATTTGGCTCACGCTCAAGGCGGGGTAGCCAAGCAGGCCGGTGTTGTTGGCCGTTTCGGTCTCCAAGCTCACCTCGCAGCCCTGGCGATGCAGGAATTGGGCGATGTCCTCCAGCGCTGAACGCGAGCCCAGCGCATGGTATTTGCCTATGAGTGCCACATGCCTGAAATGAGATTTCATTGACAAATTACATCACACGGGTGGGTGTCCTTAGAATCAGTCCACCATGGACGACCGCGCCAAACTTTTGCTCAAAGCCCTGGTCGAGCGCTACATCGCCGACGGCCAACCCGTGGGCTCGCGCACATTGTCCAAAGCCTCGGGCCTGGAGCTCTCGCCCGCCACCATTCGCAATGTGATGAGCGACTTGGAGGAACTGGGTCTGATCGTCAGCCCCCACACCTCGGCCGGCCGCATTCCCACGGCCAGGGGTTATCGCTTGTTTGTAGACACCATGCTGACCACCGGGCGCGCTCCCGGCTCACTCGAAGCCCTGGTGGCCCAGCAAACCCTGGCGCCCGACCAGCCGCAAAAAGTGTTGAGCAACGCCGCGCACATGCTGTCGAGCTTGTCGCACTTTGTGGGCGTGGTCATGTCGCCCAAGCGCAGCTCGGTGTTTCGCCACATCGAGTTCATGCGTTTGTCTGAGCGCAGGCTCTTGGTCATCATCGTCTCGCCCGAGGGCGATGTGCAAAACCGTGTCATCTTTACCGAGACCGACTACACCTCCACGCAGTTGGTGGAGGCGGCGAATTTTCTGAATGCCCACTACGCCGGGCTGGCCATAGAAACCGTGCGCGAGCGGCTCAAGCACGAGGTCGAGGCCTTGCGCAGCGAGATCGCCAGCCTCATGCAGGCGGCGGTGCAAGTGGGCTCTGAGGCCATAGAGTCGCGTGACGAGGTGGTGATTTCTGGCGAGCGCAATTTGCTCACGGTGAGCGACTTTTCCAGCGACATGGGCAGCTTGCGCAAGCTCTTTGATTTGTTCGAGCAAAAAGCCCAGCTGATCCGTCTGCTCGATGTGTCCAGCCGCGCCGAGGGCGTGCGCATCTACATTGGCGGCGAAAGCCAGGTCGTGCCTTTTCAAGAGCTTTCGGTGGTGACCGCGCCCTATGAGGTCGACGGTCAGGTGGTGGGCACCCTGGGCGTGATTGGCCCCACGCGCATGCCTTATGACCGCATGATCCAGATTGTGGACATCACCTCCAAGCTGGTCAGCACGGCTTTGAGTTACAGCAAATAGGGTTTGGGTGGTGCGGTTAGTCGCGTGCGAGCAAGGGGTGCTTTAGGGTATGCCAGCTGACCAGCACGATTCGCTTGCAGGCTTGTTTCCTACAAAGAAAAACGATTTCCCCTTGTAGGAGCCGGCCTGCCGGCGATTTGTGGCGTGAGGGGATGCCCGTTGACGGGCACGAATCGCTTGCAGGCAAGCTCCTACAAAGACAAACCGTTATTCCCCTTGTAGGAGCCGGCCTGCCGGCGATCCTTCGCACAAGGATCACAGCCTCAGTCCTTGAGCCACTCCGGATTGGAATTGTTCAAGCCCGGGGGCGACAACTCCGCCCGTGGCCTTTGGCCGTCAAAGCGCATGGGGGTGGCGATCATGGGGGGTGCGCCGTCGGCAGCTTTTAAGCGCATGCCGCGGGCGGCCACATGGGGGTGGGCCATCACCTGGGCCACGTCCAAAATCGGCGAGCAAGGCACGGCCGCATGTTCCAGCAGCGCCACCCAGTCGGCCGTGGTGCGGCCCAAGGTCCAGGCAGTCAGCAGTGGCACCAGCTCGGCGCGGTGCTGCACCCGCTTGGGATTGCTGGCAAAACGCGCTTCCTGGGCCACGGCCGCGTGGCCTGCGGCCTCGCAAAAGCGTGCAAACTGCCCGTCGTTGCCAATGGCCAGCACCATGTGGCCGTCTTGCGTGGGCAGCACCTGGTAGGGCACGATGTTGGGGTGGGCATTGCCCATGCGCGTGGGCGTGATGCCGCCCACCAATTGGTTGCTGGCCTGGTTGGCCAGCATGGCCACTTGCACGTCGAACAAGGCCGCGTCAATCACCCGGCCCAGTCCTGTGCGGCTGCGCTCGTGCAGCGCCGCCAATATGGCCGTGGTGGCGTACACGCCGGTCATGAGGTCGACCACCGCCACGCCCACTTTTTGGGGCTCGCCGCCTTTGTCGCCGGTGATGCTCATCAGCCCGCCTTCGGCCTGAATGGCAAAGTCGTAGCCCGCTTTGTGCGCCATGGGGCCGTCTTGGCCGTAGCCGGTGACTGAGCAGTAAATCAAGCCTGGGTTGAGCGCCTGCAGGCTGGTCGCGTCCAGGCCGTACTTGGCCAGCTGCCCCACCTTGTAGTTTTCCAGCAGCACATCAGCTTCCAGCGCCAACTGGCGAACTTGGGCTGCACCCTCGGGGCTGGCCAGGTCTATGGCCACCGAGCGCTTGCCTCGGTTGGCACACAAAAAATACGCCGCGACTTTGTCCTCGCCCTCGCCCCACCAGGGCGGCCCCCAGGTGCGCGTGTCGTCACCCGCACCGGGCCGCTCGACTTTGAGTACCTGCGCGCCGTAGTCGGCCAAGAGCTGACCGGCCCAGGGGCCAGCCAGCACGCGGGACAGGTCCAAGACCTTGAGGCCGGCCAGCGGCTGGGGCAGGGCAGAGCTCATCAGTTGGCGAAAGCGGCAATGCCTGTGATGGCCCGGCCCAGAATCAGCGCGTGAATGTCGTGGGTGCCTTCGTAGGTGTTGACCACTTCCAGGTTCACCAGGTGGCGGGCTACGCCGTACTCGTCAGAAATGCCGTTGCCGCCCATCATGTCGCGCGCCACGCGGGCAATGTCCAGCGCCTTGCCGCAGCTGTTGCGCTTCAAAATCGAGGTCAGCTCTACCGATGCCGTGCCCTCGTCCTTCATGCGGCCCAAGCGCAGGCAGCCTTGCAGACCCAGCGAAATTTCGGTGACCATATCGGCCAGTTTTTTCTGAATCAGCTGGTTGGCGGCCAAGGGGCGGCCAAACTGTTGGCGGTCCAGCACGTACTGGCGGGCGCGCAGGTAGCAGTCTTCGGCCGCACCCAAAGCGCCCCAGGCAATGCCGTAACGCGCTGAGTTCAGGCAGGTGAAGGGGCCTTTGAGACCGCGCACCTCGGGGAAAGCGTTTTCTTCAGGGCAAAACACCTCGTCCATGACGATCTCGCCCGTGATGGAGGCGCGCAAGCCCACCTTGCCGTGCACGGCTGGGGCGCTCAAGCCCTTCCAGCCTTTTTCCAGCACAAAGCCGCGGATCGCGCCTTCGTCGTCTTTGGCCCAGACCATGAAGACATCGGCAATCGGGCTGTTGGAAATCCACATTTTGGAGCCGCTCAGGCTGTAGCCACCGGCCACCTTGCGGGCGCGGGTGATCATGCTGCCGGGGTCCGAGCCGTGGTTGGGTTCGGTCAAGCCAAAGCAGCCCACCCACTCGCCGGTGGCCAGCTTGGGCAGGTACTTTTG